>JAYTDO010000256.1:0-50104 GCA_043735935.1 Chthoniobacteraceae bacterium | reverse complement strand
TGCGGAGATCGACACGCCGGCAAGCCGGGGATCCTCGCTGACATTGGCGAACGAACGCGGCGACTATTTGGTGAATCCCGATCCTTCGCGAAACTTCGGCAGCGACCTCGGGTCGGGATTCAACTTTCTTCGAGACTTTCCGAAGGCGGAAAAACTCGCTCGCGGCGAGGTCGCCTGGCTCCGCACCGTCGACGACGGCGAATTGCGATACTGCGTCCGCGGTGCGATCGCGCCGGGAAACTCGCGAGACGTCTTCGTCAACGTCTCCTTATCCGCGGCGGTGATCCTCGATGAATTGCGACGGATTCGGAATCAAGCCGTGCGCGTGACCGGCCTTGTCGCGTTCGGCGCAATTATTCTTCTAGTGCTCGTGGCGCGGCCCACCGCTTTGCGCCTCCACCGCGTCACCGAAGCCATCGCGCGTTTTGAGCCCGGGGCATCGGTGACACTGTCCTTGCCGCCCGGCGATGACGAAGTGCATGTGCTCGCGGCGAAGTTTGGCGAAATGGCGGAGAAAGTGCGCGCGCAAGTGCTGAGCCTCGAAGCCGCGCGCCGTGAGGCGGAGGAAGCGACCCGCGCGAAAGAGGAGTTTCTCGCGGTCATGAGCCACGAAATACGGACGCCGATGAACTCGGTAATCGGGATCATCCGTGCGCTCGAAAGAAACCGGCCCGCGCCGCACCAGGAGCCACTGCTGAAGGCGTTGCGCGTCGCCGCGCGAAACCTGATGTCTCTGCTGAACGACGCTCTCGATTTTACAAAACTGAAAGTGGGGCGCATCGAATTCGACAGCGTCGATTTTTCATTGCCCGACCTCCTCGCCGAGATCGCCATGACCCACCAGCCGCTCGCGTGGCAAAAGGGACTCTCGCTCGAAATCGCCGCCGCGACGCGCCTTCCCACGAGAGTCCGCGGCGATGCCGTGCGACTCGCCCAAATCCTGAATAATCTCGTCAGCAACGCGGTGAAATTTACGGACCGTGGGAGCGTGCGAGTCGAAGTCGACGGCGGTGCCGGGAACGAGATCGAATTCCGAATTGTGGACACCGGCATCGGCATCGACCCGGAGCATGCCGAGCGCATCTTCGCCCCGTTCGAACAGGTCCGCGGAGTGGACTCGCGGCGGTTCGACGGCGCGGGATTGGGATTGAGCATTGCGCGTGCGCTGGTCGTGCGGCAGGGCGGACGATTGGAAGTGGAAAGCGAGGAGGGCAAGGGCTCTTGCTTCAAAGTAACAATGCATTTTCAGCCCGCGGCAGAAGCCGCCTCGTCGTCTGAAGTGCCGGATGAAGTGCCTCGATTCGTCGATAAACGCGTCTTGTACATCGAAGATGTCGCGTCGAATCAGGAAGTGATGCAGGACACGCTTGACGGCACGGGCATCGTGATCTCGATGGCTGGGAGCGGCGCGGAAGCGTTGGCGCGGCTCGGTGCCGAGGCTTTCGATGCGGTCTTGCTCGATCTTCAATTGCCGGACACGAGCGGCCTGGACCTAACGCCTAAAATCCGCGCTTTGCATCCGACCATGCCGATCATTGCGGTGACGGCGCAGGCGGCCACTTCGGCGGCAGAGGCGTGCCGCAGCGCGGGCATGATGGGGGTCGTCTTAAAACCCATCGAGCCACGCCGCCTTTTCGACGAATTAGCGCGTGCGTTCGGCTGCGCGGGTTCGGTTTCGGTGGTCGGGCTGGAGACCACGTTTCGCGAACCCGATCGGCGCCAAGCCTTGTACGGGATGCTTGCGGAGGAGTTTCGGTATTACCGGCGGGACATCGCGGCGGCGTTTGAAGCCAACGATTTTGAAACGATCCGACGCGTCCGGCACAAAGCGCACACGGCTCTCGATCTGTTAAAGCTCACGGAACTGAGTGCCCTGCTGGCCGCTGCCGAGGAAGGCGATACGACCGTGAGAGAGCGCTGTCTGGCGCTTCTGGAAGCCGCGGCGCGCGATCTGGCTGAGCGTGCATGCGGGTCGGTTTGAACGCTCGACGAACGCCCCTCCTGGACGACCTGGAACGTGCTCGCGGTCTAGGGGTATACGCGCCGCGATCGAAAACGACGACGCTCGATGAAACGCGTCCAGGGACCAGTCGGCCCTCGCCGTATTCGAGAACCTGCCTGCCGATTCGAACTGTGAGCGGAAAACGGGCAGCATTTCCGAACTCGATGAAGCCTTGTCGCAAATCGAACGAGTCGTCGCCTTCGGCGCCGAAGAGGCCGGGGATGTCTGCGCGATCCGAGTCGATTTCACTCGAGTCCTGAAACTGCCCGTAGACCTTGAGCCAGTCGGCGGGACGAATCGTCACGCCAAGGCGGAATCGCTGGAGAAACCAATTGTCGTCCCTGGGCACATTCGTGCGGCTGTCGAAGTCGAAATCGTTGTCGCGAAGCTACCGTCGGAAACGTTCCCAAACATCGAAGACGATTTGGCCGTCGAGAAAACTCAGTGGATTCGGTTCTGCCTTTGCGGTCGAAGCCGGATGGAAGCGCGCGCCAGAATCGGTGCATGCGAGAGACGCCGTCCCTTGAGCGATCAAAACTGCACTCGCGATGAGTGCCCCGGAAGAATGAAGCAGTGGCAGGGGTGTCGAAGGTGGAGGCCCGGAATCACGGCCGCACAGAAGCGGTGCCGTCGAAAAAGGCCTGATAGTGCGGCCAACTCCACGTTGCCAGTTCGCGACCGACTTTGAGTCCGACGTCGTTATCGATCGGGATGTGATAACCGCCCATGGCGCGAGAGAGCGCGGCCATTTCTGCTGTGCCTGAGAACGTTGGCAGTTCGAGGGCGAGTTCGTCTCCGGGCTTCCTTTCGGTCAGTTCACAGCATCGGCGCAGCGCCTTGAAACCGAATCGATCGCTTCCGGTGAAATGTTCGAGGATCTTCGCGCATGCGCCGCTGACGGTTGCGTGGCCGGAAGTGTAGCCGGGGAATGGCGGAGTGATGAAGAGCTCGGGCGAGTAGGGGCGCCATTCCTCGGCGGGCAACTGCCTTGTCCCGCCGTCGGGCCCGGCCCAACCCGTGATCGTTTTTCCGGCGTAGTAGTGGTGGATCAATGTCCATGGACGCGAGGAGTCGTAGAATCTCTTCGTCTCCCAACACGAGATGAACGCGTCAAAGGCGGTATTCGATACGACAAAAAACAGCTTCACATCCTCATCGACGCCGTGGTGATCGCGACGCGATACGTCTTGCGCGAAACGCAGCCAGTGGCCGGACTGGGCGGTGGAGCGTGGGCCGTCGCGCATGAATTCAACGACCGCCTTTTGATCCGGCGTCAGGTGCGCATTGTAGGCGAGCACTTGATCGACCTGACTTTTCAAAAGTTCGCCATCGTGCTGTGTGGTCGGCGGTGGCGGTGGACGGAATTGCGCGGCGGAGTCGATGGCGAAGGGTTTCACCCGGTACCATTGCGGAGTGAGAAAGCCCGGCGTGATCTTGGTCCCGTCGGGTTTGGTGAAGGTGATCGGCTGCCACGCGTCGGGATCGATGCAATGTTCCGCGGTGTTCTTACATCGGTAGAAGGTGTAGTCGCCGTAAGACTTGCCGTCCCCACCCGCTTCGTCGCCGAGTTGGTTTGCGCCGTCGTGGTGGCGATACGTGATGACTGCCTGCGCGGCGAGATTGCCGATCCCCTGCGCGGTCGCCGGATCGGTGGAACGGTCCGTTGTGTCGTATCCGAGCTTCTTCATCTCGCCATCTAGGAAAGACTTATCCGCCGGATACAGGTCGAGGAGCGCGCGATACGACGCGTAGCTGATCGCCTTGTTTTTGTTTTCGAGCGTGCGCTCGTTCGCCGGGCGGCGGAGCGTCGTTCCGAGGCGGGTGCCGGTCGCCTTGCTGTCGTAGGCGGCCCAAGCGTCATACATGCTCGTCGCCCAAATGGCGTGCGCGCGTGAGATGATGGTCGGTCGCGCTCCGACCCGATCGATATCGAGGGCCGTCGCTTCCTGCGCGATGTCCAGCCACCGGTAGGCGATGTTTTGCTGGTCTTCGGGCAGTGCCACGCCGTGCAGATTGTCGGTGTTGGCGGCCAGCGCGGCGACGCGCAGGGCGCAGAGGAGTAGGAGGGATGTCGGGGAGACTTTCATGTCTCACGTCTACGGACCTCTCACTCGCGAGGAAGCGAGCATCCACGAATGGCCGAAAACTATCTACGAAACCTCGGATTTCCCCGACGAAACCCGCCTTAGCCGAGGATGTTCAGGCGTCTCATCAACTCGTCGCGATAGGACTGGCTGATCGGAATCCGATGTTGGCCGACAACGACCTGGCCGTCTTCAATCTTCGTGATCCTGCTCTTTGGAACGATGAACGACCGATGGACACGGACGAAATCGGCAGGCAAGAGCTCTTCGAGCTTCTTCATGCTCATCAAGCTGAGGAACGACTTGGTGTCGGTAACGAATTCGACGTAGCTCGCTTCGGCTTTGATATAAAGCACGGTATCGAGAGCGACTTTCAAAATGCGGGTTCCTTCCTTCACGAAAACCTCGTTCGACTTTGGACCTGCAATGCCCGTGCGGTTTCTGCGGTCGCGGACCTTCTGCACCGCCTGGAAAAACCGCGCGAACCCGATCGGTTTGACGAGATAATCGACGACGTCGAATTCGTAGGACTGCGCGCCAAAGTCCTCGCTGGCGCTGACGATCACGACGGGAATGCTGCGGGGCAGCGCCTGAAGAAGCGACTTTCCATCAAGGCCGGGCATCTGCAGGTCGAGAAAGACGAGATCGAACCCTCCCGTGGTCAGCAGGTTTAGCGCGGTCAATCCGTCGTTTGCGTGAACGCAAAACTCCACATCGTCGATGCGACTGAGGTATTCTTCCACGGTCGCACAAACGAGCGGGTCATCGTCAGCAACGAGACATTTCATAAGAGTCCTTGTAAACAGGTCGGGAGCGAAGCGTCCAGCGTCGTGCGCGGACCAAAGCGGGGCGTGACTGCCGCGGAGCCAGTAGTGTAGCGTGCCGCTCATGTCCTCCGATAATGCCCCGCGAATGCGAGCGCTGCGCATGCTGCTGATGATGGACGCGACGGTGCTCGCGCTGATGGGCGTGTTTCTGATGATCGTGCCGCGTCGCATTGAGGCCGCATTTCATTTCACGGATTTACCCGCTGGTGTGGATTATCTCGTTGGCCTTTGGGGCTGCTGCCTGGCGACGATGGGAATCGGCTACGGCATAGCGGCAGGCGATCCGAGACGGCACGTGGCGTGGATTCAGATCGGCATCGCGCGTGGCGTTTTGGAAGTCATCTTCGGGGCCGCCTGCATGGCGCGGGGAGTCGTGAAGTGGGAGCAGGCGTCTTTCGGCATCATTGTCGCCGGATTCATCGCGAGTGCATATCTGGTGCTCTATCCTCGAAAGGAGTCGGCATAATGGAGATTGTCGCCTTGCTGCTGATCGGCGCGTTCGTGGTCGGATTCCTCATCGCCGGCAAGTGGGTGGAAAATGTCGCCCTGCAATTACTTCTCGGGGCGCTGATGGGCGTCGTGATTATGGTCGGCGCCGCCTGCGTGCTTTTCGGGATCGCCTTTGCCGGTTGCCTGCTCACCGGCGGGTCGATGAATATGCACTGACCTGAGCCCGATGAAATTCACCAAACCCGAAAGCCTCTGGCAGTGGTCGCTCCTGATGTCGCCGGCGGTCATCAACCTCGTCGGTGCCGTCACCGCGGCCGCCGCCAACCAAGGGCGCGGTTCCGAAACGCGGGGATACGCTGTCCTCGGAAGCGGCATCATCACGATGTGCATCGGCGCCGTGATCTGCCTGGCGCTGGGATATTGGTTGGTGAGGAAGAGCGACCATTGGGGTTGGAAAGTGCTCGGAACGATCGGCTGCGGCGCGGTGCTCGCGATCGTGAACGCCGCGATCGGTTTCGCGGGTTGCATGCTCGTCGCTGGCTGAACCGGGTATGCGTTTGGACGTCATTTCCGAAGAGCTGCTCAAGCGTACGACGACTCGCTGCCACGTCTGCCGCACGAATGTCCCCGGCGAGGTGTGGATCGTCGGGGGAAAGGAGAAGCGCGTGCTTTTGCGCAGATGCTGCCCGGAGCACGGCGCGGCGGAAGTGTGCATCTCGTCCGATGCGCGGTTTTACTGGCGCGCGCAGGGCGATCCGCGAAATGCGTGCTGCGGCGGCAATGCGTGTTCTGCCAGCGACGGCGCGGTGCGGGGAACGCTCGGGCGTAATGCCGATCCGCTGGAAGCGTTGGGCATTCAGGAGAAACTCTCCACCTGTCTCGCGCTGATCGAGATTGTGAATTCGTGCAATCTCGCGTGTCCGACTTGTTATGCGGACTCGCCCGTGGGACGAGTGGATGCTGTGCCTCTCGAGGCGCTTCAGCGGCGCATTCAAGGCGTCATCGACCGTAAGGGGCCGATCGAAATCCTGCAGCTCTCGGGCGGCGAACCGACGCTGCATCCGGAATTCTTCGAGTTGCTCGCATGGCTGCACGCGAACCCGGGCATCGACTATGTCTTGCTGAATACGAATGGAGTTCGCATCGCGAACGACGATGGGTTTCTGGATCGACTCGGTAAAACGTTCCACTACGGAAAATTTCAACTCTATCTCCAGTTCGACGGCGTGCAGGAAGCAGGGCAGCGCGCCCTCCGGGGAGGAGACTTTCGCGAACTCCGGCGCCGGGCGATCGAACGGTGCGGCGCTCTTAATATTCCCATGACGCTGGCCATGACGGTGACGAGGGATAACCTGGCCTACCTTTGGGAGGCGGTGGAGTTCGGGCTCCGATTTGCACACGTTCGGGGGATCGCGTTTCAGCCCGTTTTCACCACCGGCCGCCAATCGGAGCCCGGGGCGAGCCAGTTTGAGCACCTCAACACGGCTGACATCATCGTCAGCGCCGTCGGCCAGAGCGCCGGCAAACTGCGCTTCGAGGATTTCACTCCACTTCCGTGCGGCGACCCGAATTGCGCGACCATCGGATATCTTTTGAAAGTCGATGGCGGAACACGGTCCGTGAGTGAATTCGTCGACTTCGCGACGGTGCAGGGATTCCTGCGCGACAAGGTGCGCTATCGGCTCGAAGACCTGATGCAGTGCGGCTGCGAATCGGAACCCCTCGGGGCGTTGTTGAAGGAATTCGAGTTGAACGAAACGAACACCTTCCGGCTCTTCATCAAGCCATTCATGGATGCGTGGACGTGGGATGAGGATCGGATCGACCGTTGCTGCACACACGTCATCCGGCCCGATGGGAAACTGGATTCCTTTTGTCGCTACTACGCCGCTGGGGGCGCAGCGGGCGTGTGAGCGACCGTCGACGTGACGATGTCGCCATACCCCATTTTGATGATTGCGGGCATCGGAGTGAGCCTGTTTTTTTGGTCGCGCCTCGCGCGGAAGGACTCGCGGTTGATGATCATCTACGGCGCTGCTCTCGTGAGCGCCTTTGTCGGTGCGAAGGTCGTTTACCTTCTGGCGGAGGGCTGGCTTTACTGGGAGTCGCCGGATCGCTGGTTGATCTTGGCGACGGGAAAGACCGTCATCGGAGCGCTGCTCGGCGGATTTGCGGGTGTCGAGATCGCAAAGAAATGCGTCGGGTATCAAGCGCCGACGGGCGATTGGTTTGCCATCGTGGCGCCGGTCGGGATCACGCTAGGGCGTGTCGGTTGTCTGCTGCACGGATGTTGCAATGGGATCGCATGCTCGCGCGCGTGGTGGACTTTGCGAGACGCGCGCGGGATCGAACGCTGGCCGGCGGTCCCGGCTGAAATTGGATTCAACCTGATCGCGATCGGCGCGGTCGGGGTGATGCGCCGGCGCGGGATATTGCCGGGGCAGCATTTCCACATCTACCTGATCGGCTACGGGGTCTTCCGCTTTATGCACGAGTTCCTCCGCGCGACGCCGCGGTTGTCCCACGGCATTACGGGTTATCAAGTCGCCGCGCTTGCGGTCGTGCTGCTTGGGACGGTCGGTTTCGTTCGTCGGTACAGAAAAAAGCCCGCCGTTCAGACAAGGTGACGGCGGGCTTTGTCCGGGGAAAAAACGCGGTTACGGCACTGGCGGATTCGGAGTGAGGATCACACGACCCGTTTGCCGCGGAACGTCCGGTGCGGACGTTCCGAGGAATGAACCGATGAGTTGCTGATAACCGGCCTTTTGGAAAATGATTCCGGCAATCGGGGTATTCACCAAGCCGATCGGGTGGAAGAAGCTTCCGGTAAACGTCCCGCCCTTGACCCCTGGGACGCCGAATCCGAACTGGCTTGGGGCGATCGTGACCGGGTTGATTTTTACCGTGAGGTTGACCGGACTTGCGGGCGGTGTGACGAGCACACGGTTGTCGGTGGTGAGTTCGAACTCCTTGTTGATGGTCGAGATCAGGTTTCCTTCGTTGATAAGGGCGTTGCCTTTGTTCGCTGGCGCGATGTCAAACTCAGTCAGCACGCGCGTCCCGCTCGTCGGGGCGACGTAGATGGCTCCGATGACGTCGGCGTCTTCGATCTTAAATCCGGCCGTGAAGAGCGGGTTCCGGGGTTTTGTCGGGCGAAACCAGTCGACGCTTGCGGTGAAGTCACTTGCGGCGAGGACGGAATGGGTCACTTCGCCGAGAACGACGCCGTGGTTGTTGTAGAGGCTCAGGAAGAGAGGCCACTTGCCGTCCTTGCTGATCGTCGTGGTTTGCGTCACCACGCTTCCGTCGGGTAGCGTTCCAGACCAGGTGACGCCGCCCTTCTTGTTGATGCGGACCGTGCCGTAGCCGATTCCGTGAGGATCCTTGGTCGAGTTTCCAAGCGGCGACGCCGGGGGCATGTAGAAGGTGTAATCGTGGATGAGGTCGCTCGGGGCGGGGTTCTGTTTGCTGTAGATCGCCCGGTTCGCGACGACGATGGAGTTGACGGCTCCGTTGTTGACCGTGCCCGTGATGCTGCGTGTACCGGTGTCGTTCGTGTCAATGGACAGACTGACTGTGAGCGGCGTGAGGTTGCCGCGTGGGACGAGTCCGTCAAAGGTCGCCGTGGAGCCGGGTTGCGCCGTGAATTCCCCTATGAAGGTGTATTGCACGCCGCTGAAACGCATCATCGCGGTGAACGCGCCGCTGACATCGACGGTCGCGGTGAGCAATCCCGAGGTCTCGGTATTGAAGAACGGTGCCTGAATCAGCCCCGTATAGTTCCCCGTGATTTCCGTGCCAAATGGTGACGGGATGAATTTCGCCGTGAGATTGGCGTCGGCGGGCGGATTCACGGGCATCATGAAGCGGAGCGCCCGGGACGTCGTGATGATGGTGCCGGCTACTGGCACGTCGGTGAACCAACCGGCGAACACGGAGCCGTCTGCGGGTTTGGCCACGATGTTCACCACGGCTCCCGCGTTCTGGATCGTCGGGGCGGCGTAGGCTTTCGTCACTTTGCCGTCGCCGTCGATGATGACCGTCAGCGTGTGTTCTTCGAGGTAGAAGAAACGAACCACCGCGACTTCGGAATCGTTCGAGTTGAACTGGTCGCCGTCCGTCGCAGTTACCGTCATGAAGTTTTTGCCGAGGACGAGGTCCGCTGTGATGTCCAGGTCCCAGGTAAATTTGTTCGGCTTGTCCGGGACCGGAGTCAGGTTCGCCGCGCGGACGCTGTTTCCATTGACGGAGACGAGCACGCTGCGGACGCCGAGATTGTCTTTGGCAACGCCTGTGGCGATGACCGTCGCGGCGTTGGTTTTTTTGATTTTTTCGTCCACCGCCGGCGACGTGATTTTCACCGTCGGAATGACCGTGTCGGGCAACGGATCGTCTTCGATGATGCGGACGTTCGCCATCGTGAGGAAGCCGAACGTGGAATCGTAATTATCGTTCGGAAGCAACGTGACGATGACGGTCTTAGTCGCCTGGTAAACGAGGTCGTCGACAGGGGTGATCGTGATGTCGACGGTCGTCTGGCCGGCGGGAATGACGGCGGTGAAAAAGGTGGTCGATGGCCCGAGGTTGATCAGATCAGAACCGACGGTGATTGTGTAGTTAGTCCCGGGACGCTGCGTGCCTCCCAGCGAGAGATCGACTAGGAGTGCGGCGTCGAATGCGTTTGGCGCGTTGACGTCGATCGTGCGTTTGAGGCGCAACAGGCCCACGTTCGTTGGAACATTTTCCTGTGCGAGATTGTCCAGATTCTCGATTTGGACCTTTTGGCGATCGTTATCGACGATCCGAATCTGGGCGCTGGATGCGAGGCCGATGGCGTAGGCCGGATCGCTTTCGAGGTTTAGGATCACTGTTTCCACTCCCTCAATCGCGGAGTCATTCTTCGGTTTGACGACGACGGTCACCGATTTTTCAAAAGCGGGAATCGTGGCGACGAGATCGAAGTTATCGTAGTCGGGATTCGCTGTGACAAAATCGTCGTAGGTGGCGGTTCCCGTGACGTTGAAATGGACCGTGAGAGCGTCCGAACCTGCGGTGAGGCGCGAAATGGTGAACGTGCCGGTGTCGGGCGGGACGTCGTTATTCGTCTCGGCAGCGCTGTTGTCGGTCGCGACGACGGTCACGAAGTTTTGCTCGCTGTCGATGATGTCCACCGTTGCGAGAGTCACGCCACCCAGGACGGCACCGACGGGATTATTGAGCACGACATTAACCTGCTCGATCGGCTCGGGTGTACTGTCGTCGAGCACTTCGAGAACGATATCAGTGTCGGCGAACTGTTGGCCGACTGAAAAATGAAGGGTGCCCGACGTCGGGACATAATCCGCCGGGAGATTGCCCGGATTGCCGGGTGCGGTGGCAGAGCCGACGGTGGTTTGGTAATCGACCGTCGCTTCGGTATCGACCGGACCGAGGCGGCGGACCCGGACGTTTTGCGTGGCGTTGATGAAACCACCAGGATTGCCCGGGTCGGGCACCTGCGCCTCATTGACGGAATAGAACGGGCTGTCGAATACGATGCGGCCCTGCGGCGCGATTGTGCCGATGAGGCGGACGGCCGCGTTGTTCAGGGTCGCGGTGATATTGTCTCCGCCAAACTGATCCACGATGGACAAGGTCCACTTTCCGTTGATGCCTTTTTTGCTGTTGTCGCCCCAGTAGTGAGTGCTCGTAAACGTCCATCCGCCGCCGTTGTCCTTGAAATCAAGATCGTCATCGCCGGTGAAGGTGAAGTTCGGGTGCAGGTGCGAGGATGCGAGGATACTCTGGACTCCCGAAGGTGAGGTGAGGGTGATCGTCAATTGGCTTCTGCGGGCCGCGGTGATGCTGGTGACGATCTCGATTTGCTCGAGGCGCAGGTTCGGAAACGCCGAGAAATCGAAAACCCGGGTGACTTGTCCGCCGTCTGGAATTTGCACCGGCACCTGCCCGGCGGGAGCCGAAATGGACTGCGTGACTTCCGCGCCAAGATTGACCCACGTCAGCGCGCGAGTGACCGCCGCGCGAAGGTCGATCATGCCACCGCCGTACTTATGGCTGAATTTGAATCCACCGTCGTTCACGACCCAATCCGGGTCGCCCGGATCATTCTGGCGCGCCGTGCTCGCCAGGATTTCTTTCACGTCACGCCACCCGAGGTTGTTATTTGTTCCAAGCATGAGCGCCACTCCGCCCGCGGTCAGCGGCGAAGCCGACGAGGTGCCGCCGAAATCGTTGGTGTAATCCGTGTTGGAAAGGTTCCCGGGGTTGGTGGGGTTATAGCCATCCACGCCGGTCCGATCGGTGGTGGTGATGCCGAGCGTGCCGCCGTCCGAGGGAGCAACGACCATGAGATTCGCTCCGGGTTCGCTGTAATACGACTGGATGCCCGTATTATCGACTGCGCCGACGGCGAGGACAAAGCGGGAGTTTGCGTATCCGTCGAGATTCGCGTCATCGGAAAATTGCAGTCCGTTGCCGCCCGCCCAAACGGTCACTTGTCCCTTGCCCCCGCGACCCTCTGCGGTCGCTTTTGCCAGTGCGGCCTTAGTGAGCACGTCCGGTCCATGCAGACCGCTTCCGTCGGTGGGGCCCCAGCTATTATTCGATACGCTGACGACGAAATTCGTCGGTCTCCAATAAAGTGCGTCGGCGGACTGCAGGTCGGTGAACGCCGCGGAGATCAAGCGCAAGCCGACGAGCTTCGCCTCCGGCGCACTGCCAGAGACGCCACGGAACGAGCCATCGACGGGGTCGGGAGCTCCGTTGTTCTGGCGCGCTGCCGCCACGCCGCCGACGGATGTGCCGTGGTTGTCGAAAGGACCCGGACGGGGATCATTATCGTTGTCGTTAAAATCGTGATGCAGGTTCGACTGAATGTCCGGCGTGTTGTCCTGAAGGTCGGGATGGTTTGTCTGGAGGCCGTCATCGACGATTGAAATGTTAACGCCGCGACCGAGACCGAGATCCCATGCGGGCAGGACATTCGCGTCGACCCCCGGGGTGCCGCCGCCTTGGCCGACGTTAAAAAGGTGCCATTGGTCGCCGAAGAAACGATCCTTCGGAGGAGCCACGCGCTTTTGCGCTGCCTTGGCCATCTGCGGCTTGCTCTGTAGCCCCGCCGCGCGGAGCGCCTTAGCTCCCGCGAGCGCATGGTAAGCGGTCGGAAAGTGGAGCATCACATGAGCATCGAGCAATGTGGTGGTCGCGCTCTCGGCGCCGAATTGCGTTGCGAGCTGTTGACCGGTCTTTCCATCGGGCAATTTCACCAGTACGTCGCGCGTCGCGAAGACCCGCGTCTTGTCCGAGTGAGGGGTTCCTTTAGGGTAAAGGATTGGTTGGAGTTCCGCGCCGGCCACCGCCGTGCTGATTTCATCCGTCTGAAGCGCCGCCTTGCCGTGATCAAACGCGCGCGGCAACCGCACGATCGCGTGAGTCCCCGTATAACCTTCGATCCGCGCTCCTGCGACGCGGCTTTCGAGCAGATCTTTGAGCTCCTGCACCGGGCGATCGCCCGTGCGGATGACGTAAATCTCATCGGAGGAAACCTCGAACTCTCTCTCTTGTCCTTCGACGCTGGCGGTGATTTCGATCGGTGCCGCCGATGCCCAGTTCAATGGGCTGATCAACACGCCAAATCCGAGGCAGGCCGCCGTCCATGCGTGACGGAGGAAGCGTGTGGGGAGGGAGGGATATTCTTTCATAAAGCTAAGTGTACTATTAGAGCACGGCCGGCGACGTTTCGCGATAATTTATTTTGTAACCAGTCTTTTTTGCATCGACGCTCGAAAACTTTTTGGGAGCGGTCCGGCAGATTCCTGTTCCCTAAAGTTTTCCCGCCTGCTTAATCCTTTCGCCATGCAGGAATCAGCCATCGGAGTCATCGGCGGCAGTGGCCTCTACCAGTTGGAAGGTCTCACCGATCCCACCGAACACCACATCGACACCCCCTTCGGCCCGCCGTCGGACACGATCTTTGGCGGAAGGTTTACCGATCGACAGGTCTTTTTCCTCCCGCGGCATGGACGGGGTCATCGCATCCTTCCGCACGAGTTGAATCACCGTGCAAACATCTACGCCCTGCGTTCGCTCGGCGTCCGGTGGATCCTTTGCGTCACCGCAGTCGGCAGTTTGCAGGAACGTTACGCCCCCCGCCACATCGTCCTGCCCTCGCAGTTTTTCGATCGCACCAGCCAGGGGCCGCAGCACACGTTTTTCGGCTGCGGCATCGTCGCCCATGTCGCGTTCGCCGATCCGATCTGTGCGGGCCTTCAGGAGTTGCTTTTCAATGCTGGCACCGAACTCGGTCATACCGTGCATCGCGGCGGCACTTACGTGAATATGGATGGGCCCGCCTTTTCGACCCGGGCGGAAAGCGAGGTGCATCGCCGGCTTGGGTTCGATGTCATCGGGATGACCAATCTCGGCGAAGCCCGGCTCGCACGCGAAGCCGAGATCGCCCTCGCGACGATGGCCATGATCACCGACTACGATTGCTGGAAGACCGACGAAGCTCACGTCACCGCCGATGCCGTCGTCGCACACCTTCACGCCAACGCTACCGCCGCGAAAGCCATCCTCGCGCGGGTCATCCCGCAAATCCCGCTCGTCGCCGACTGGCCTGAGCATCGCTCGCTCGACGGTGCGATGGTGACGGATCGGACGCTGTGGCCACCGGCGATGGTCGAAAAACTCCGCCCGATCCTCGGGCGTTTCTTTGGTTTGTAATTCGCAACCCTTCCTTTCCACCCACGCCCGTTCGTGCTTCTTTCGCGCTCAATCTTCACATGACCCTTCGCATCACTGCCTGCGCCTTGCTGTTCGCCGCGAGAGCATTAGCCCAAAGTCCGGACTCTCCGAGCTCGCCCCCGGCGGAGCCTCGCGTCGCTCTTCCCACCAACGCCGCTGTCGCGCCGCCGACCACCGCTACGGCCCGCCCGGTCATCACTTTCTCGCAATGCCACGTCGATGGCCCATACATCGCCATGACGTTCGACGACGGTCCGCATGCCGCGAACACTCCGCGGCTGCTTGACATGCTCAAGGAGCGACACATCAAGGCCACCTTCTTCGTCGTCGGCCAATGCGTCGCCGAGTATCCGCAAATCATGAAGCGCATCGTCGCCGAAGGGCACGAGATCGCGAACCACTCGTGGTCTCACCCGCAGCTCTCATCCATGGGGGAGGGCGGGGTGACCGACCAACTCCAGAAAACACATGACGCCATCGTGAACGCCACCGGCGTCGCACCCACGCTGATGCGGCCCCCATATGGCGCCTTCACCGCAAACCAACGCGCGTGGTGCAACGCCAAGTGGGGTTACAAAATCATCCTTTGGGACGTGGACCCTCTCGATTGGAAAGTCCGCAACGCCGAGCACGTCAAAAGCGAAATCCTCCGTCACACCGTTGCCGGCTCCATCGTCCTTTCGCACGACATTCACAAGACGACCGTCGA
Organism: Chthoniobacteraceae bacterium; assembly: GCA_043735935.1. Lineage (GTDB taxonomy): Bacteria > Verrucomicrobiota > Verrucomicrobiia > Chthoniobacterales > Chthoniobacteraceae > JANLQB01. Next base: position 35,287 of record JAYTDO010000256.1, on the reverse strand, counting down.
CGCGATGCCCGACACGCTCGACGGGCTCATCGGCCGCGGATTTAAGTTCGTCACCGTCTCCGAACTGATCGCCATGGATAAACCCATGCCGCCAAAACCCAAGTCCACGCCGGTTCCCAAGTCGACCGACTCGGCGCCCGCCGCTGCGAAGCGTGTCGGTGAAGCACCGCCCGTCCCCATTAAAAAGGCCACTGCCGCGAAGCCGGCGAATTAGGCCCACCGCTACGGGTGATGATCGGCGACGACTACTTCACCATCCGCGCGCAACTCGGCACGGCACTTTACTCTCTCCACTCCCTCGTCGGTGAACTGGAAACGCCGGCTGGCGCGCTATCCAAGCTTCACCAGCTTCAACAGAGTCTCCGCGATCCGTTCTTCTTCATCGCCATCGGCTCGCCGGGCACGGGCAAATATCCGCTTCTCGATGCCCTGTTTGCGAAGCGGCTTTTTGCCCCCGGCAATCCGGAAGAATGTGTGCGCGCCCGCCTGTTTAAATACGGTGATGGCGAGCGCGATACGCGCATCTCCGATGTGCTCGAGGAATGCTACCGGCCCGCGCCGTTCCTTCGCGATTTTCACATCGTCGATACTCCCGCCTCCGGCCCGGTGCTTCGGGAACACCAGCTTCTGACCGAGCATTTTATCCCGCTCGCCGACTTGATCCTCGTCGTCATCGGGGGAGACGCACCTGAGAGCGACGAAGGTTGGGACATTCTTCGGCTCATCGAGCCGAAGTGGTTCAAGAACGTCGTCGTCGTGCTTCAAAAAAGTGAACTCGGCGGCGCTGAGGCGGCCGTCGCTGATGCAAAGCGTCTCGGCCAGATGATGCTCGAAAAAACCGGCGACACCTGCCCGATTTTTCCCGTGGCCGCCGCGCCCGCACTCACCGCCAGACTTAGCAGGAAAGCCACTCGCGAGACGATCTCCGTCACGGGCATCGACCGACTCGAGGCCTTCATCGACGCCCGGATCGTCCGTGCGCCCGCCCGCCTCGCGACCCTCCGGGCGGCGTGCGATTACGCCCGCGCCGTCCTTCAGCCGCTCGGCGACGGCGCGCGCGAAACGGCGGCCATCATCACGCGTGACGGAGCGCGATTGGAGGACTTCACGCACGACCTCGCCGACTGCCGCGAACAATCCCTTCGGCAGATCGGCGGTGTCCTCTGGACGCTCGCGCAAAATTACGAAAAGGCGCAGAAGCGCAGCGAGGATCTCCTCACTGAAAAGCTCACCGTCGCCAACGCGGTTCAGCTCGTTTTTCATCGCGGCGGCTGGCGCCGAAACTTTCAGATCAAGATCGACGAGCGGCTGCGCTCCGCGATTCAGCAACAGGTCGAAGCCTCCATCACGCTCCTCGATGACGACCTCCGCGAAGTCTGGCAGCGACTCCACGGTTCCTTTCAGAAGCTCTTTTCTGAGACGGTGCCCGCCGCCGAAACGCCGGCCTTTCTCCCGCGACGCGACGCCCTGCTCGCCCGCATCGATGACACCCTCCTCGCGAGCGGGAGCGATGCCCAGATCGACGCGCAACTCGAGCGGCACCTTGCCCAGACCGCCCGTTGGCTCCGTCTGATTCTGGCGGCTGTGGTGGTCAGCGCTGCCGCGAGTTTCGCGGCCATTCGTTCACAGTTGCCCCTCCCAGGAAACACCGGAGTCCTCGCCGGCCTTGCGGCCGTCTCTGCGTTCGCGCTCGCTGTTTGGAAACGCCAGCAGATCCTCCGCGAATTTCGCCGGCAGATGCGCGAACGGCGCGAGGCCGTCCTCGGAGGGATCGAGGATCATCTTCGCGGCGCGCTGGCGACGTTTTACGGCGAACTCACCGCGCTCGCGGCGCCGCGCCAGACGGCGCTCGCAGCGAGCCGCAAGCAGCACGAGCCCTTGCACACGCGCCTTCGCCAGCTCGATGAGCTGTTTACGAAGGCCAGCGAAGCGCTGGGTGCGGCGAGACCGGCTGAGCTTCCAAAACCGCAGACAGCTCCGACCATTGGACCGGGGAGCGCCGAATCGTAATTTCCGGGGCTTACTTCCAGAGCTTCTGCCACCACTTCGCGCCGTCGGTCGATTTCGGCGCCGGCCCTGCCAGCTTCATCCGGTCGCGGATTTTTTGGATGTCCCAGCCGGTCAGCGTGGCAAGGGTCTGCGCCTCCTTGTCCTGGTTTTCTTTCACGCCTTCGAGGTACTTCGCGGCAGCCGGACATTTTTGCGTGTTGCCGGTCCATGGATGCCGGAGGACGTAGCGGCCCTGGAAGTTTTCGCGGTCCTGCGTTTCCTGGAACACGAGGTCTTCGGGGAAATGGTCGCGGTCGTAGCGGACGTGGAGGCGGGTGACGAAACACTGCTTTGCACCGCCGCCGAAGATGCCGCGCTGTTGCGGAGGCTCATCGCTTTGCCAAAAGACGCCGAGCTTGCGGAGCTCATCGGCGCTGAGCGGCTCGGCGGCGCAGGGGTCGCACCAATTCATGTCCCAGGCGTATTCGGTAAAGAGCACGCGCATGTCCTCCTTCTTCACCTGCTCGGCGAACATCGCCTTGTAAAAGTCGCCGAATTCCTCCTTCACAAAGAGCGGGATGTTCTGGCCGCTGGGGAGTTTGACGGTGCGATAGTTCGTCGTTTCGACGCGGCCGTTTTTGGTGAGCGTGTAGATGAAGAGTTCCTGCGGCCCGTCCGCGTTCACGGTCCCGAGGCGGATCGGGAGCATGAATTTCGGACTCTCGAAGGCGATCTGGATCGGCCGCAGGTAATGAAAGCCGAGCTGGCTTTGTTTTTCCAAATTCACCTTCGCGACGAAGAACCGGACCTTTTGTTTGATGTAGCTGCCGAGCACGGCGGCGGCGCCTTCCGGGATGCGGTAGCCGTTCTCTTTCAGCCAAGTCTCGAGCCCGTCGCTCTGGGCGGCGCTGAGGATGACGATGTCGTATTCGCCGACGGTGTACTCGGCTTCGACCGTGACGCCGAGGCCCTTGGTGCGCTCCTCCCCGCCACGGGCGCGACCGCCAGGTGCGGCAGTCATCGCCATCGGCATCGGCGGCATCGGCGGGTTGCACGGATCGGTGTCGAAGTATTCCACAAGGCGCGGCGACGAATAGGCGTCGAGGTGCTCGATGAGCGCCTTGTCGGCGACGTTGATCTGGTCGCGTTCGAGGAAGGTGGGGACTGGGATGACGACGGCGAACTCCTTCGGGTCGCCACGGAAATCGTTGGCCATGGTCATCACCGTTTTGTTTTCGTGGCGCGTGAGGACGACCTGTGAGGCTTTGTTGAAAAGCTTGGTGTCGGCCTTGGCGACGTAGAATCCGCAGAAGCCGAAGAGCGGCTGCGCGGCCAGGAGGGCGAGGGGGAGGATGAGGTGTTTCATGTGGAGAGGGGCTGCGTTTTTTCGAGGAAAAAGGGCGGACGCCGGAGCCAGGAATGGCGCTTGCCGGGAAGGAGCCAATCAAGGATCGGCGTGCAAAGCGAGAACACGGCGAGGGACCAGAGGAGGCCGTTGGTGCGGAACATCTGGAACTGCACGAACCATGCGCCCCAGGCGACGAGCGCCGCGAATACGATGCGGCCTGCGCGCGAATCCGGAGTCGTCCGCGGGTCGGAAATCATGAAGAAGGTGAAGATGAGGAGTGCGCCGCTTTGCAAGCGGTGGAGAGGAATGGCGACCGGTTCGCCGAGCCAGAAGGAGCGCCCGAAGATCAACGCGAGGTAGCACGCGATGAAGGCGAGCGTGACATCGCTGCGGGCCGCGCGGGTGACGACGAGTCCGCCCGCGCAAACCGTGAGGAAGCCGAAGAACGCGACGTTTCCCCACTGTCCCGGCGAGACCCACACGGCGCAGCCGGTGAGGAGCATCGAGGCGACGAGGCCGAAATTCGTGGGGTTGAAGAGGTGTTTGCCGTTGAGGCGCAGGAGGAACTTGCTGGCGATGGTGATGAAGCCTGCGACGGCGGCGAGGGCGAGGTGATTGGTGCGAAGCAGGAGGCAGAGCGAGAGCCCGGAGATGAGGGCGCTTTTTGCGTCGAAGGCGGGAAGGCGGGTGAGTCGAGTCGCTGCGGCTTGTGTTGTGAGGACGGCGGCGAGCGTCACCGCCACTTGTGCGGTGCTGATTTCGAAGTCGAGCCAGCCCATGCCGTAAATGAGCAGGCCGGAGAGCGCGGAGATTTGGAACCAGCGTGGATCCATGCGCGAAGTATGTGGGCGGGTTTTTGGAAGGCGAGACCGGATCGTCGTGTAAAACCGTTCGACATGGCCGGGGGCACGACGTAATCCAACGCCGTTTATGCTTTCAAAACCTGATAGCGCGCTCGTCATCGTCGGCCACGGTTCGACGGTCAATCCGGACTCCAGTGCTCCGACGTTCGATCACGCGGAGGAGTTGGTGCGGCGCGGCGTGTTTGGGGAGGTTCATTGCGCTTTTTGGAAAGAGGAGCCGAGCTGCCGTCAGGTTTTGCACATGGTCGATCGAGAGGAGATCTATGTGGTGCCGAATTTCATCAGCGAGGGTTATTTCACGCGGACGGTAATCCCGCGCGAACTGGAACTCGAAGGCCCGATCACGCGGCGCGGCGGACGGACGATCAAATATTGCGAACCGGCAGGGAATCATGAGCGGATGACCGATCTGCTGCTGCATCGGGCGGCGGCGATCGCGCCGGGAGTGCCGGCCGCGGAGACGAGCCTTTTCATCGTCGGACATGGGACGAATTTGAATGACAACTCGGCGGCGGCGGCCAAACGCGAGGTGGAGCGAATCCGCGAGCGCGGGATCTATGCCGAGGTGCTGAGTGCGTACATGGAAGAGGCGCCGCTGATCTCGAAGTGGGATGAGCTTTCGACGCAGCCGAACGTGGTGGTCGTGCCGTTTTTCATCGCCGACGGGCTGCATAGCTACGAGGACATCCCGGTGCTGCTCGGCATCGCTCAGGAATCACCCGGGGCGGCGAGCACAAGTGCGATGGCGGTTTTCCAGCGCAACCCCTACCGGCTGCGCGGCAGGACCCTTTATTACGCGAGCGCGATCGGGACGGAGACGCTGTTCGCGGAGATCATCCTCGATCAAGTCGCGGCCTTTGACGCGCAGAATGCTTCGACCGTTTGAACCGGGATCTTGCCAAATCACTTTCCAATTGGCTCGCCGCTGGGCGCACTCGGATCGGCCAGATCGCGATCCGTAGGACTGGCGATGCGTTCGAGCTGCGGCATGTCGAGGATGCGGGGCGTCCCGATCTCGTCCTGCACGAAGGCGCCGACGCGGCGAGGGCGCTCGCGAATCTGGACGACGCGGATGTTTACCGGCCGCTGAAGACCGCGCCGAATCTGCGGCACGGCTGGCGGATGGTGCTGGGTGAAGTGGGCGAAGTGCGGCGGGCGCTCGATTATTTCTACCCGGCGATGACGGCTGTGTGGCGCAGCTACGAGAGCGGCGATCTCGCGGTGGTGCCGTTTCGCGAGACGCTGGCGCGGCAGACCGGGATGTATCGCATCACTCAAAAGATCACGGATGAGCAGGGGCGGGCGATGATCGATGCGTTTTGCTCGGGCTGCCTGAAGTGCCGACTTTGGGACGGCGAGAGCCCCGAGCCGCAGCCGGATGCGATCCCGCTGCTCTGCCAGGAGATGTGCAATCTTCTGGTGGCGGAGGCGCGCAAGGTAGTGAAGAGCCAGCCGCCTGTATGATCCTCAAAGCGCGTAATGTGGTGACGATGGATGGGCCTCCGCTCGAGAACGGGGCGGTGGCGATCGACGGGAATCGCATTTCGGCGGTTGGCTTTGCGCCGGACCTGGCTTGGGGCGATGCGGGTCCTGTCGTCGATCTGGGCGACGTGACGCTGATGCCGGGGCTGATCAACGCACACTGCCATCTCGATTATTCGATGATGCGGCACGCGATCGATCCGCCGAAGAGCTTCACCGCATGGGTGAAGCGGATCAACGCGCTCAAACGCAGCCTCGACAGCGGCGATTACCTCTCGGCCATCGCGTCCGGATTCGCCGAGCTGAAGCGCTGGGGCACGACGACGGTGTGCAACATCGAGTCTTTTCCCGAACTGATGCCGCAGCTCCCGCCGTCGCCGCTGCGCACGTGGTGGTTTTACGAGATGATCGACATCCGGCACCGGGTCACGACCGACGACGTGGTGGCCGGGGCGCTTTCCTTTTTTCAACATCGGGGACGGTCGCTGGATAATTTCGGGTTGAGTCCGCACGCGCCTTACACCGCGTCGGTGGCGCTCTATCAGCTCGCGAATGAATGTGCTTCCACGTTCACGATGCCGCTGACGACGCACGTCGCCGAATCGCGCGAGGAATTCGCGATGTTTAGTGAGAAGACCGGGCCGTTGTACGACTTCATGGCGGAGCTGAAAAGGCCGATGGGTGATTGCGGAATGGATACGCCCTTCGGGCACCTGTGGCTGAGCGGGGCGATCAATCCGAACTGGATCGTGGCGCACATGAACGAGCTGACCGAACAGGATTTCTCCCTGCTCGCGAGCCTGCCTCGCGGTGCGGGGCCGCACGTCGTTCATTGCCCCGGGAGTCACCGCTATTTCGGGCACGCGCCATTTCAAATCCGCCGGCTGCTCGATCTCGGGATGAACATCTGCGTGGGCACGGACAGCCTCGCCAGCGGGGATTCGCTGAGCTCGCTTGCGGAGTTGCGGACCTTGCGGGCTAATGAGCCGTGGCTGACAGCCGAGCAGCTCCTGAGGCTGGTGACGGTGAACGCCGCACGGGCGCTCAAGCGTGGGCGTGAGCTGGGGATCATCGCGCCTGGAACGCTGGCCGACTTGATCGCCATTCCCACCTCCGGTAGCGTCGACACCGTCCATGAAGAAATCGTGTCGTACGCGCAGCCCATCCCTTGGATGATGATTGACGGGAATGTCGTTTCGTAACCTCGCCGTCCTGGCGCTGGCCGGTCTGCTGGCGACGGCCTCCGGTGCGGCGCCGAAGAAGCCCGCGCCCATCACGCGCGTTCAGCCTTCGCGCCTGAACAAGTCTGTCATGGAAGAGGACTTCGCGCCTTCGACGCGTGAAGGCGCGCCCGCGACGAAGCCCGATCCACGGAATTTTCGCTTGTTGAGAGAGGGGGAACTCCCGCTCGCCGCGCGAGGCGCGATCGTGCTGGACGGTTACACGGGTCGCACTTTGTACGAAAAGAACGCCGACGAACCGCAGTACCCGGCGAGCACGACCAAGATCATGACGGCGCTGCTCGTGATCGAGGAGGGGAACCTGGAGGCGGAGGTCGAGATCACTCCCGAGGACGCGAAGGTCGGCGAGAGCAGCCTGGAGATCAAAGCCGGCGAGCGTTACACGCGGCGGCAGATGTTGTACGGGCTGCTCCTGAAGAGTGCGAACGACGTGGCGTACGCGCTCGGGCGGGACAACGCGGGCACGATGGATCGCTTTGCGCTCAAAATGACCCTGCGCGCGAAGGAACTCGGTGCGACGGCGACCAGTTTTCGGAATCCCCATGGCTTGCATCACGTGGAGCATTTTACCTCCCCGCGCGATCTGGCCCTGATCGCCCGCGCGGCGATGCAGCAGCCGCTTTTCCGCCAGATCGTCGGCACTCAGGAGCATCCGTGGGTGACGAGCTACGCGGTGCGTTCGTTGCGAAATCACAATCGAATGCTGTGGCAGTTCCCGGGCTGCACTGGGGTGAAAACAGGATACACGTACCCGGCTCAACAAGTCCTCGCTTGCGCGGCACTGCGCGAGAATCGGGAGGTCATCTCCGTCGTCATGCACACCGACAAACCGGGGATATGGGAGGATAGTAAACTGTTGCTGACCTACGGCCTGGAGCATCCCCCGTCCATTTTGGATGTGGTTTCGCAACCGTGAGGGAGCGGAGCGCGGTTGGGTCGGTGAATTCTTAGGATAATCGGCTTCCCATCTCTCGTTCTCGCGATACTCTCAATTTCGCGAACAGCTCCTGCAAAAAGTATGGCCCGAATTCTCATCATCGACGACGACCCCGCCATGGTGTCGGTCATTTCCGAAATCTGCCACGAACGCGGCCACCAGACGATCGCGTATAATTCCGGCCAGAAGGCGCTGGAAAACTTGGCCGCAAACTCGCCCCAACTCGTCATCACTGACGTGCGGATGGACAAGGTCGGCGGCCTCGACGTGCTCCGGGAATGCCGTGAGGTCATCCCGCAGACGCCGGTCATCATGATCACCGCCTACAAGACGGTGGAGACGGCGATCGAGGCGATGAAATTGGGCGCATACGACTACATCTCGAAGCCATTCAAGGTCGATGAACTCCAACTGACCATCCAGCGCGCGCTCGACCACCAGAGCGATCGCCGCGAAATCCGGAACCTTCGCCAGATCGTCAAGGAGAAGTATCGTTTCGAAAACATCATCGGCACCTCGCAGAAGATGCAGGACATCTACAACCTGATCGCGAAGGTCGCCGACACCGATTCCACCATCCTGATCCAGGGCGAGAGCGGAACGGGCAAGGAACTCGTGGCGCGCGCGTTACATTTTAACTCGAACCGGCAGCATCAGCCTTTCGTCGCGATCAACTGCTCGGCGTTGCCGGAGAATCTCCTCGAATCCGAGCTATTCGGCCACAAAAAGGGCGCTTTCACCGGCGCCGTGAACGACAAGATCGGCCTCTTTGAGGAAGCGGAGCAGGGCACCGTCTTTCTTGACGAAGTGAACTCGATGGCACTTTCGCTCCAGACAAAACTCCTGCGCGTGTTGCAGGAACGGCAATTGCGCCGCGTCGGTGATACGAAGAGCCTTCCCATCAATGTGCGCGTCCTCGCCGCGACCAATGAGTCGTTGCTGGAAAAGACAAAGACGGGTCAGTTCCGAGAAGATCTTTACTACCGGCTGTGCGTCATCCCGATCGAAATGCCCGCGCTGAAGGAACGTCCGGACGACATCCCGCTTCTCGTCCACCATTTCCTCGCGAAGAACGCGGCCCAGACCGCCACAGACCCCAAAAAGATCGACCCGCTGGCGATCGAGATCCTGCAGCAATACCGGTGGCCCGGAAACGTCCGCGAACTCGAGAATGCCATCGAGCGCGCATGCGCCCTGTGCGACGACGGAGTCATTCGCACGACGGATTTGCCGCCTCAGGTCATCCGCCATGCAAGCGCGACGCCCGTGGAGCACGTCGGCGTCCTGCCGGTGGGGCAAACTCTCGACGAATACATCCGCGACCAGGAGCGGCGTTACATCGAAGAGACCATCAAATTCAACGGCGGAGCGCGCGAGAAGGCGGCAAAGATGCTGGGCATCAGCATGGCCACGCTTTACCGCAAGCTGGAGGTCAAACGGGCCGTCGCGGAGAAGGCGTAGACGGCGCGGTCGGTTGCAAAGCGGGGCCAGTTATCCGACTCTCGGCTCCGAACGTGACGTACATCGCCGCACCCATTCCGCCGTTTTCCGACGCCGCACCCGCGGCCCGGCGGTCGTTGTACGATCTCACGTATTCGGCGCTGGAAGGGGAATTGGCCGCCGCTGAGGTGAGCCCCAGGCATGCGCGCCCGTTCTGGAAAGCCCTCCATCGCGATGCGTCGGTCGAATTTGGAGGGTGCGCGGGATTTCCGCCGCCGCTGCGCCGGTGGGTGGATGAAAATGTCGGGCGTGCGCTGATGGCCGAAGTGCCCGAAGTGGCGGCCGACCTCGCCAGCACAGACGGTGTCACGAGAAAATTCCTTCTTCGCCTCGCTGATGGTCAGACGATCGAGACCGTCGTGATGGGCTATCCCGGGCGCTTCACCGCGTGTGTGAGCACGCAAGCGGGCTGTGCGATGGGGTGCGTGTTTTGCGCGACGGGGCAGATGGGGTTTGCCCGCCATCTGAGGCCTGGAGAGATCGTGGCGCAGGTCCTCCACGCTCAGCGCCACTTGCGGGCCCGAGGCGAATCGGGGCTTCGAAACCTGGTGCTGATGGGGATGGGCGAGCCTTTGCACAACTACGACGCAGTCCTCACGGCGCTCGAAATCATCTCCGATCGCGGCGGGCTGAACATCGGTCCGAGCCGAATCACGATCAGCACGGTCGGCGTCGTGCCCGGCATCCTGCGCCTCGCGGAGGAAGGCCAGCCCTACCATCTCGCGGTGAGCCTGCACGGCGCGACCGAGGAGGAGCGTGCGGCGCTGGTCCCGGCGAGTCGGCGCTGGCCGCTTTCGGAACTCATCGCCGCTTGCCGCACCTATGTCCGCAAAACGGGGCGCCGCATTTTTTTTGAATGGACGCTGATCGCTGGCGCAAATGATTCGCCCGCGCAAGCCGAGCGGCTCGCAGAGCTACTGCGGGGCATCGACGCCCACGTGAATCTCATTCCGCTCAATCCCACCTCGGGATTCGACCGCGCGGCGACTGGCGAGAGCGGCGCTGGCGAGTTTCAGCGCGTCTTGCGCGCAGCCGGCATTCCCAGCACCGTGCGGCAACGGCGCGGCATCGACGTGGCCGCGGGGTGCGGACAACTGCGCGCGGAAAAAACTCGATGAAACCATTCCTCACACTCGCCGAAACGAAGGCTCCGAACGGATCACGGCTCACGCTGCACGAACACGACGGTGAACATTTTCTCAAGCTGAACGGTCGGCAGTTGATGAGCACGACGGCGACGGCCTCGGAATTGCAACTCGGGCAACTGGCGTGTGCTCGGATCGATCGGGGTGGCGCACCGCGTATCCTTGTCGGTGGATTGGGGTTCGGTTTCACGCTTCGGCGTGTGCTGGAACTCGTCGGCCAGGACGCGATCGTCCACGTCGCCGAAGTGCTGCCCGAGATCGTCGCATGGAACCGGGAGTTTCTCCGCGGCGTCAATGGCGCGTTGCTCGACGACGCGCGGGTGGAGGTCTTCGTCATGGACGTGTTCAAAATTATCCGCGGCGCGGAGACCGAGCCGTACGACGTCGTGATTCTCGATGTGGACAACGGTCCGATCGCGCTTGTGCAAAATCAAAATGTGCAGCTCTACGACCGCTACGGTTTTCAGCGCATCGCGAAGGCCATCCGGCCCGGAGGGTGCGTGGCATTTTGGTCGGCGAGCGAAGATCGGCCATTCGCGGAGCGACTTTCGCGCGCCGGATTCTCCGTGGAGCCGCACCCGGCAAAATCCCATGACACCGCCCGCCGCGCCGCGCACATGATCTACGTGGGCATCCGGCCCGACGCGGAGGTTTGATCGGTTGAAGGTCCGCCGGGCGCGGTTATGGTGCGCGCCCGGATTTTCCCACTACCTTCAAAATGCTCACCATACGCGATCTCAGAAAAACTGTTGGCGGTCGAACGCTGTTCGAAAACGCCTCCATGCAGGTAAACTACGGCGAGCGCGTCGCGCTGGTCGGGCCGAACGGCGCCGGGAAATCCACACTTTTCTCCATCCTTCTGAGCACGGACACGCCGGACGCGGGCACCGTGGAGCGGGATCAGTGGACGATGATCGGCTATTTGCCGCAGGAGAGCGAGGCGGTGGGCGATGAGAGTGTGATGGATATCGCCACGGGCCGGGCGGGGGATGTCGCCGCGCTCGAAAAACGACTCCATGAACTCGAATCCGCGGGCGCGGTGGACGGCGCCGAATACATGGAGGCACATGCGAAACACGAGGCGCTGTGCGACCCGCAGGTGGACGCGAAGGCCAAGAAGATGCTGAGCGGCTTGGGTTATCGGGAATCGGACTTCGGCCGCGCGGCTCGGGAGATGAGTGGGGGATGGATCATGCGGGCGCATCTGGCCCGGCTGCTGGTGATGGAGCCGGATTTGCTTTTGCTCGATGAGCCGACGAACCACCTCGATCTCCTTTCACTCCTCTGGCTTCAGAATTACCTGAAGACCTACTCCGGCGCGGTTCTCATGATCTCGCATGACCGGCAGTTCATGGACGAGATCGTGGAAACGGTGCATGAAATCTCCGAGCAGAAGCTCGTGCATTACAAGGGCAACTACTCCGAGTTCCTGCGGCAGCGGGAGGCGAATTACGAGCAGCAGCAGGCGGCCTACAAGAACCAGCAAAAGGAGATCGCGGCGTTGCGCGAGTTTTACGACCGTTTCCGGTCGGTCGCTTCAAAGGCTTCGCAGGCCATGAGCAAGCTCAAGCAGATCGAGCGCATGGAACTGATCGAAAAGCCGACGCAGCCGCGGAAGCCGTTCCGGTTCCAGATCCCGCAGCCCCCGCGAGGCGGACAGCGCGCGATCACGCTCGAAGCCATTCACATGGCATACGGGACGCACAAGGTTTACGCCGGGCTCGACCTGATGATCGAGCGGGGTGAACGAACCGTGCTCGTCGGGCCGAATGGCTCGGGCAAATCGACGCTCCTCAAGATTCTCGCCGACGTCGTTCCATTTCAGAAAGGGGAACGCAAGCTAGGGCACAATGCGAAGATCGGGTATTTCAGCCAGCATCGCGCCGATACGCTGGATGCGAACAAGACCGTCCTCGAGGAAGTCCTCAACAGCGCACCAATGATCCGCGAGGATGAAGCGCGCGGCATCCTCGGATCGTTCCTTTTTCGCAAAGACGACATCTACAAGAAGACCGGTGTGCTCAGCGGTGGTGAAAAGAGCCGGCTGAACCTAATCAAGTTCCTCGTCGATCCGCCGAATCTGCTGCTCATGGACGAACCGACCACGCACCTCGACATTCACACCGTCGAGTCACTCATCCTCGCCCTCGCGGCTTACGAAGGAACGCTCGTCTTCATCTCGCATGACGTGCATTTCATCCGGCAGATCGCGACCAAGGTCCTCCATGTGACGGACGGCAAGGTGTCCCCCTATGCGGGAGGCTACGACTATTTCCTGGAAAAAACTGGCACGGTCGGGAACGAACGGGCAGCTCTGACGGCAAAGTAGCCGCCGGAATCGGTGTGAAAAACTGCGGTTCTGCGTTTGCCAAACCCCGCAGCGGGCGTATTTTTGGACCGGGTAGACAGTGTAGTTGTTGGGTAAAGAACCGCGCAGCTTTGGGTGGCTGCGCGGTTCACTTTTTAGAGGTGAAAAATGCCACTTGCGCTACCCGCCCGGCTCACGCTTAATTCGCGCCCCTTTTCCCGACACCTCCGGGGCATCCTTAATACCAAAACCTACGCGCTTTCATCATGGATCTCTGCATCATTGGCTCCGGTTACGTCGGTCTCGTCAGCGGCGCCTGCTTCGCTGAAGTCGGCCATCACGTCGTTTGTGTGGACAACGACCAACGCAAGGTCGACATGCTCCAGGCCGGGCAAATCCCGATCTATGAGCCTGGTCTTGAGGAGCTTGTGCATCGGAACGTCTCCGCGAAGCGGTTGCGCTTCACAAACTCCATCGAGGACGGCGTGGACCACAGCCAGATCGTTTTCATCGCCGTGCCGACCCCTCCGCAGGTCGATGGCAGCGTCGATTTGACCTATATCGAGCGGGTCGCCCGGGAAATCGCCGGCGTCCTGAAACCCGGCCAATATCGCGTCGTTGTCGATAAATCGACCGTGCCGGTGAAGACGGGCGAGAAGGTGGCGGACACCATCAAGCGCTACAACAAGGACGCGGAGTTCGACGTGGTATCGAACCCGGAGTTTCTCCGCGAAGGCTGTGCCGTGCCGGATTTGATGAACCCGGATCGCGTCGTCATCGGAAGCGCGAGCGACCGCGCGACGGATTTGATGAAGCGCGTTTACGAGCCCTTCCAAGCGCCGATCCTCGTCACCGACGTGAACAGCGCGGAACTCATCAAACACGCAGCAAACAGCTTCCTTTCGCTGAAAATCAGCTACATCAACGCCGTGTCCGCGATCTGCGAAGCGAGCGGCGCCGACGTCGAGATGGTGGCCGACGGCATCGGGATGGACAAACGCATCGGGCGAAATTTCCTCAATGCCGGGCTTGGTTACGGCGGTTCGTGTTTTCCGAAGGACGTGAAAGCGTTCATCGCCATCAGTAAACAACTCGGCACGCCGTTCAAGCTCCTCGAAGAGGTCGAGCGCATCAACGAATCGATGTTGTCGCGTTTCATCGACAAGGTGCGCGAGAAGCTCTGGGTTTTGAAGGATAAGAAAATCGCCGTCTGGGGCATGACCTTCAAACCCGACACCGATGACGTGCGGAATTCGGTCGCGATCGAACTCATCAACAAACTCGCCGCCGACGGCGCGCATGTGACCGCCTACGATCCCAAGGGCGCGGAAAAGGCCGTCGAGTGGAAGCTGGTCGATACGACGAAAGTGAAGATCGCGAAGACGCCGCTGGAAGCCGTCGCGGACGCGGAAGCGCTCATCCTCGCGACGGAGTGGAAGGAATTCGAGAATCAGGACTTCGACGCCGTCAAAGCTGCGATGCACACGCCGCTCATTTTCGACGGACGGAATCTTTTTAATCCCGAGACCATGCGGGAATTCGGATTCACCTACCACGCCGTGGGCCGCGCTGGCACCGCACGCTGAGCGGCTGCTGAATCCTCGCATCCAGTGACCGACGCCTCGTTGCTTTCCACGAAGCCGATCGTCGCGCGCGAGCGTCTGATCTTCGCCCTCGATGTCTCCACCAAGGCGGAGGCGATGGGGTGGATCGCGCGTTTGGGCGATTCGATTTCGCACTACAAGCTCGGGCTCGAGTTCTGCATGAGCGGGGATTATTTCGAGGTGCTGGCGGCGCTGATCGCTCAGGGCAAAAAGGTATTTGCCGACCTCAAGTTTGCCGATGTTCCCGCAACCGTCCGTGGCGCCGTTTCCAATCTCGCCCGCTCCGGCGCGACGCTGTGCACGCTCAATGCGACGAGTGCCGCGTATGCGGCCGCCGTGCCCGTGGCCGGCTCGCTCAAGTTGCTCGCCGTGACCGTGCTCACGAGCATGGACGCCGATGACGTCGCCGAATTGGGCTGGACCGGACCCGTCGCGGACCTGGTGTCGATGCGTGCGCGAAAGGCCATCGATGCAGGATGCGCGGGGTTGATCTGCTCGGGGCACGAGGCGGCGCGGTTGCGGCGAGAATTGGGCGCCGCTCCCATTCTCGTCACGCCCGGCATCCGGCCCTCCGGGCCTGCCGAGGATCAAAAGAGGACGATGACGCTGGAGGAGGCATTTCGTGCGGGAGCCGATTACATCGTCGTCGGGCGTCCGATCCGGAATGCCGCGGACCCGCGTGCGGCCGCCGAGGCGATGCAGGGTGAAATCGCCGGGCTATTTGGAGTTTGAGCGTGGCGCACCCGCCCGCGTAATCTCGGCGGACTTATGAGCGAACCGATCTCCGAATACGCGCATCCAGAGGTGCTCGTCAGCACCGAATGGCTCGCCGAGCACTTGCACGATCCGGGCCTTCGCATCGTGGAGAGCAATGAGGACGTCCTGCTTTATGCCACGGGCCACATCCCAGGTGCGGTGCATATCGACTGGCGCGAAGACCTTCAGGATCCTCTCGTTCGAGACTACATCGAGCCTGCCGCTTTCGCCGTCCTCTGCTCGCGCCACGGGATCACGCCGGAGACGACCGTGGTTTTTTATGGGGATAAGTCCAACTGGTGGGCGACCTACGCGCTGTGGGCGTTTCGTCTGTTTGGACATACCAAGGTGAAGCTCCTCAATGGCGGTCGTGACAAATGGATCAAGGAAGGGCGCGCCTTGACCAAGGAAAAGCCGCAACCCGCGTCCGCGACCTACCCGGTGCCGGCGAAGCGTCACGACGACAGCATCCGTGCATTTTACGAAGAAGCCCTCGCGCAGATGCAGGCCGGGCGACCGCTCATCGACGTTCGTTCGCCGGGGGAATTCAAGGGTGACGTCACCCACATGCCCGAGTATCCGCAGGAAGGGGTCTTGCGCGGCGGGCACATCCCCGGCGCGAAAAGCGTGCCGTGGAAAACCGCGGTGAACGATGACGCGACTTTCAAGAGCGCGGCGGAATTGCGGAAGATTTACACCGAGGGTTGCGGCCTCGCGCCGGACGCCGAAATCGTCGCGTATTGCCGCATCGGCGAGCGCTCCAGCCATACGTGGTTCGTGCTGACCTACCTGCTGGGTTACGAGAAGGTTCGCAATTACGACGGTTCGTGGACGGAATGGGGCAACAAAGTGCGCGCGCCGATCGAACGGAGTTAAGCCGTGATTCATTACCCGCCGAAGCTCGAAGCGATCATCAGCCTGTTTGAATCGCTGCCGGAGGAGGAGAAGCGCGAGAATCTAATCGCCTACTCCGAGCAGTCGAAGCGGCACGAGCCCAAGCCGGGCGAGACTTTCGACCTCGAAGACGTTCGCAAGGACGAGGAATGCACGGACACCGTGGGCGTTTTTATGCGGGTCGATCCTGCAAACCGCGTGGCGTTTCGGATCACCCTCGGTCCGCAGGTGCAGACGCTCACGAAGGCGATGACCGCCATTTTGTGCAAGGGGTTGGAGGGATCGACGCTCGATGAAATCATGGAACTGCCCGCTGACTTCGTGCCTCGCATCGTCGGCGGGCAACTCGTCCGCATTCGTTCGCAGACGGTGTATTACATCCTCACGCGGATGAAGGGCGCCTGTAAGGTGTTCCTCAATCGGCGGCGCGCGGCGGAGTAGGCTCCGACGGCTCGATATGGACGAGCACATCGGCGACCGCCGGATGCTCGGTGCGAATCGCATCCTTAACGGCGTGCGCGATCCGGTGCCCTTCGCGGACGGAAAGGTCCGCATTCACTCCGACGTGGAGATCCACGTAATAATCGAGACCCATCTTGCGGATGCG
This sequence comes from Chthoniobacteraceae bacterium, assembly GCA_043735935.1. Lineage (GTDB taxonomy): Bacteria > Verrucomicrobiota > Verrucomicrobiia > Chthoniobacterales > Chthoniobacteraceae > JANLQB01. The sequence continues at coordinate 18,613 of JAYTDO010000256.1, read as the reverse complement.
GCATTGGTCGAGTTCCGCCACCCCGGGTACGGCGCTGGCGGTCGCGCGGATGCGGGCGGCGATTTCCTCGGGCGGCGCCGCGTCCAAAGCCTCCTGCAACGCGGGGATCAGGAGTTGGTAGCCATTCACTCCGATCAGCCCGCACGCCAGCAGCGCGGCCCAGTCGTCCGCCGATTCCCAGCCCGGCCCGCCTAGCAGCGCGATCCCGATGCCGACAAACGCGGCGACCGAAGTGATCGCGTCCGAGCGATGGTGCCATGCGTCGGTTTTCATCGCCGAACTCCCGATCTTGTCCCCCGTTTGGATGACGCGGCGAAAGAGCGTCTCTTTGACAATGACCACAACGACGAGCACCGCGAGCGTGAAGGGCGCGGGCGCGTGGTGCGGCGTCAAGATCTCGCGCACGCTCTGCGCGGCGAGACCGATCGCGGCGAGGACCACGGTCAGCGCCACGACGATGGCGGCGAGCGCTTCGGCTTTACCGTGGCCGTACGGATGTGAATCGTCTGGCGGGCGTGAGGCGAGTTTGAGGCCGCCCCAGATGATGAGCGAACCGAAGATGTCGAGGGTCGACTCGATGCCGTCGGCGATCAGGACATACGAATGGCCGAAGACGCCCGCGGCTACTTTCACCACGGCGAGCGCCGAGTTCACGACGGTGCCGAGCAGCGCGAGACGCGCGGCGGATTCGAGATGGCGGATGTTGTTGGAAGTTGTCGGCGCGGCCACGGCCCGGCATGTTTGGCGGGAGTGAACGAGAAAGTCAGGGCCATAGTTATCCAACATCACGGTGCGCCGGAGGAGGTCGCGCGCGTCGCGGAGGTCGACGTGCGCACGCCCCAATTTGGCGAAGCTCGTATCCGCGTGCTTGCCTCACCGATCAATCCCGCCGATCTGAACGTGCTGGAAGGCAAATACCCGATCCGTCCCACGCTGCCCGGAGTGCCTGGCGTCGAAGGCGCGGGCGAGGTCGAGTCCGTCGGCGCGGGTGTGGAAAATGTGCGACCGGGCGACATGGTGCTCCTGCCGCATGCCTTCGGCGCGTGGCGGCAAGCTGGGGTGGCGAATGCGGCTGACCTCATCGTCGTGCCACCGGGGATCGCACCGGAGCAGGCGGCGATGCTGAAGATCAACCCTCCGACGGCTCTGCGCATGTTGCGGGATTTCACCTCACTCCAGCGGGGCGAATTCGTGGTTCAAAACGCGCCGAATTCGGGGGTCGGTCGCGCGGTGATCCAGATCGCAAAAGCCACGGGACTGCGAACGATCAACCTGGTTCGACGGATCGAACTGATGGATGAACTCGTCTCCGCGGGCGCGGATTTCGTGTTCGCGGATGATGAAAAATTCACCTCCCCCGTTGACGCACCGATCCGTCTGGCTCTGAACGCCGTGGGCGGCGAAAGCGCGTTGCGCGTTGCGAATGCACTGGCGACCAGCGGCACCTTGGTGACCTATGGTGCGATGAGCCGTCATCCGCTTCGCATTCCAAACGGATTGCTGATCTTCAAGGACATCCGCTTCCGCGGGTTCTGGATCACGTCGTGGATGGGCCGGGCGATGGCGGACGAGCGGAATGCAATGTTCGATGAGCTGTTTGCTCTCGCGCAGCGCGGCACGCTTCACACGCCAGTCGAGCGGATTTATCCATTGGAAGCCGCCGCCGAAGCGCTGGCGCACGCCGCTCGTAGTGGCCGGGCAGGAAAGATCCTTTTCGCGCCAAACCTCTGCTGATGCGTCGCTCGGGCTTCTTATTTCGTCTCCGGCAATTCGCGCTGCTCACGCTGGTCATCGGCGGGTTTTGCACACTCATCAAAGCTTCTTACGTGTGGGAGTCGTGGAATCGGAAGGGGCCGATCGAGGCGAGCGGCGGCTTTTATTTTCCGCGCCGCGTCGAGATCCCGGTTCCGCAATTCAGGCAGGGCGATGATCGGTGGAGGGATGATCAACTCGGGCCCGCTGCGACGACGCTTGGGGCGGAAGGTTGCGCGGTTTGTTCGGCGGCGATGGTGCTCGCGAGCTACGGCATCGACACCGATCCTCAGCGTTTGAACTCGTTTTTGAAGACTAACGGCGGATTCACTCCGCGAGGGTGGCTGTATTGGGAAAAGGCGGCGGAACTCGCGCCGGACAAGGTGCGTCACGTCTATGAGGACGCGCCGACTTATCATCTCATCGATGCAAACCTTTTCGCGGGAAACCCAGTGATCGTACGGATGCGATACCCGAACGGCGTCACACATTTTGTCGTGATCGCCGGCAAGGATGGATTCGACTACCTCACACGCGATCCCGGCGCCGGCGCCGCGAAGGGCCTTTATCCGTTGCGCGAGTTTGGCCGGAAGATTGAGGCTCTGCGCTTTTACGAAAAGCGATGAACCTCGACGCGCTCACCTCACTGCTCGCTCCGGAACGCGTGCTCACTTCGCTGGAGGACCTGATGGTCTACGGCTTCGACGGGACGGCGACCTTGCACGGCGAAGCCGCGTGCGTGGTGCTGCCCGAGACGACGGAAGAAGTCGCCGCGGTCATTCGTTTCGCCGCCCGTGAGAAGGTGCCGGTGGTGACACGTGGGTCCGGCACCGGCCTGAGCGGCGGGAGCGTGCCTGTCGCCGGTTGCATCGTGCTTTGCCTCGTGCGCATGGATCGCATCGTCGAACTCGACGAAAAGAACCTGACGTTGCTGGCGGAATCCGGGGCGATTACGCAGCAGATCGCCGACGCCGCGGACGCTTGCGGTCTGCTTTATCCGCCCGATCCGGGCTCGATGAAAATCTCAACCATCGGCGGCAATGTGGCAGAGAACTCCGGCGGGTTGCGCGGTCTGAAGTATGGGATCACGCGCGATTATGTGATGGGGATGGAAGTCGTGCTGGCGAGCGGCGAAATCGTGTGGCTGGGCAGCAAGTGCGTGAAGGATGTGGCCGGCTATTCGATGAAGGATGTCTTTGTCGGGAGCGAGGGGACCCTCGGCATCATTACCAAAGTCCTTCTCAAGTTGGTGCCGAAGCCCGCCGCGAAAGCGACGTTGCTCGCGACTTTCGACCGCATGGACGCGGCAGCCGATACGGTGTCGGCGATCATCGCGGCGAAGATCATCCCTTGCACGCTGGAGTTTCTCGACAAGGTCACGATCCGCTGCGTCGAGGATTTTGCCCACGTCGGACTGCCGCTCGATGCCGAAGCGATTCTGCTCATGGAAACGGACGGGCACGCCGCCGTCGTCGACGAGCAGGGCCGGCAGATGGAGGAAATCGCGCGGAACTGCGGCGCCCGGTCAGTCCGGCGGGCGGCTGACGCGGCGGAAGCCGCAAAGCTTGCTACCGCGAGGCGCTCGGCATTTTCGGCACTGGCCCGCGTCGCGCCGACGACGATTTTGGAAGATGCGACGGTCCCGCGGAGCGAGTTGACGAAGATGATCCGATTCATCCAGGAAGTCGGTGCGCGCCATCGTCTCCGGATCGGCACGTTTGGCCACATGGGCGACGGGAACCTGCATCCGACGTTTCTGACCGACGAGCGCGACCATGACGAAATGGAGCGGGTCGAGAAGGCGATGGTGGAGATTTTTGACTACGCGCTGAGCCTCGGCGGCACGATCACCGGTGAGCACGGAGTGGGACTGGCGAAGAAGAAATTCCTGCCGAGCGCGCTCGGCGACGCTAGTCTGTCGCTGATGAAACGACTCAAGGCGGCGCTTGATCCTGACGGCATCCTCAACCCCGGTAAAATCTTTGACCGCTGAGGCGCTCCATCTTTCGGGCCTGGACTACTCGGTCCTTCAGCAGTGCATGCACTGCGGGATGTGTCTGCCGACCTGCCCGACGTACGCCGAGACGAAGCTCGAACGGAATAGCCCGCGCGGACGGATCGCGCTGATGCGCGGCATCGCCGACGGGCGACTCGGGGTGAGCGAGGCGTTTGGCGATGAGATGTATTTTTGCCTCGGCTGCCTGGCGTGCGAGACGGCGTGTCCCGCGGGCGTGCAGTATGCGCCGATGTTTGAGAGCGCTCGCGCGGACATCGAACGCGCCGGGGTGCTGGATGCCCCGCAGCGTTCGATGGTTCGGGCGTTTGCGTTGCGGCTCATCTTCACCCGTCCGCTGCTGCTGCGCGCGCTCGGGCGGGTGCTGCGATGGTACCAGGCGAGCGGGGTCGAAGCGTTGGTGCGGAAGACGGGGCTGACCCGTCTGCTGCCGCGCGACTTGCGGGAACTGGAGCCACTCACGCCGCGGGTGCAGCGCGATTTTTCCGACGCCCTGATCGGCGCGGTGGAATCGCCTGACCAGTGCCGCTACCGGGTCGGGATGCTGACGGGTTGCGTGCAGGATCTCGTTTATCCGCACGTCAATCGCGACACGGTCGACGTACTTCTTGAAAATGGATGTGAAGTCGTGACACCCGGCGCGCAACACTGCTGCGGCTCGCTACACGCGCACAATGGGGAGGTCGAGTGGGCGCGCGAAATGGCCCGGCGCAACATCGACGCCTTCGATCTCGATGCGTTGGATGCGATCATCACCAATGCGGCGGGGTGTGGCTCGCACCTCAAACATTACGACCATCTGCTGGCCGGAGATCCGCGCTATGCCTCGCGAGCGCGTCAATGGTCGGGAAAGGTGCGGGACATTCATGAATGGCTGATCGAAATCGGCGTTGCCGCGCCGGCGTCCGGTGGTGGGCAAACGGTGACGTATCATGAGGCGTGCCACCTTTGCCACGGCCAGAAAATCACGCGCCAGCCGCGCGAGTTGCTGAAGCTGATCCCTGGATTGCAACTCGTGGAAATGAAGGAGGCGACCTGGTGCTGTGGAAGCGCGGGCATTTACAACATCACGCAGCCTGAAATGTCGCGAAAGCTGCTCGCGCGGAAGATGGCGAACATCAAGCAGACGGGAGCGGAGGTGGTGGCGTCGGCGAATCCGGGCTGTTGCGTGCAGTTGGAGGCGGGCGGTGGAGTGGAGGTGGTTCACCCCATCACGCTTCTGGCGCGGGCATATCGGCGCGGGTAAGATTTGGTCCCGATGGAACTCGATTTGTTTGCCACACCTGAGCCGCCCCGGGATGAACCGCGCGTTTATTCGGTCTCGGATGTGACGCGCGCGGTGCGTTCGGCGATCGAGGATGGTGTGGGTGTAGTATGGGTCGAAGGCGAGGTGAGCAATTTTCGGCGGCAGGCGTCGGGGCACCAGTATTTCACGTTGAAAGATGCGACTTCGCAGCTCGCGTGTGTGCTCTTTGCGCGTGGTGGCGCGCGAAGGGGCGAGGTGCCGCTCGCGGACGGGATGCAGGTGCAGGTGCGCGGGACGATGACGGTCTACGAGGCGCGCGGGCAGTATCAACTTAACGTCCAGCTCGTTCAGGCGGGAGGCGCGGGTTTGTTGCAGGCGAAGTTTGAGGCGCTCAAGCGCAAGCTCGACGCGGAGGGGTTGTTTGACGCTGAGAGCAAGAAAGCCCTGCCGGCGTTTCCGACATCGGTGGCCATCGTCACGTCGCCGACCGGGGCTGCGTTGCGTGATATGTTGAACGTGCTCGGCAGGCGTGCGCCGTGGTTGCGGGTGGTCGTGAGCCCGGTGCGGGTTCAGGGGGAAGGAGCGGCGGCGGAAGTCGCGGCGGCGATTGGGGAACTGAATCGATTCGAGGACTTCGGGCTCGATCCGGTCGGGATCATCGTTATCGCCCGTGGGGGGGGAAGTGTGGAGGATTTATGGGCGTTTAATGAGGAGGTGGTCGCGCGGGCGATGGCCGCTTCGGAAATACCGGTCGTCTCCGCGATCGGGCACGAGATCGATTTTACGATCGCGGATTTCGTCGCGGATTTACGCGCGCCAACGCCGAGCGCGGCGGCTGAGTTGATCGTTGCCGATGCCGGTGAGTTGCTGCGGCATCTTGCACAGACGGAGATGCGACTGACTCGCCGCTTGAGGACGGAGGTCGAGCGTTGTCGGGGGCAGTTGGCGGTGCTCACCAGTGGAGCGCTTCATCGGGAGCCTAGGGCAAGATTGGATGGGGCGGAGCAGGAACTCGATGCGATGGAGGAGGCCTTGGCGCGTGCCGGTGTCACGGCGATCGGGTCTGCGCGGCGGGCTTTCGCTGAGGCGGCCGGAGCGCTGCGGGAGCATCGGCCGGATCACCGGATTGCGTTGCTGCGTGAGCGTTTTGGGCGTCTCCAGTCGTCCCTTCGGCTCCTGGCTCCGGAGGCGACGTTGCGTCGAGGCTACAGCATTACGTCGCTGGAAAGCGGGGCGGTGGTTTCCTCTGCAAAATCCGTCGCGCCCGGCACCCATCTTGTGACGCGTTTCCACGACGGGAGTGTGGCGTCGACGGTGGATTGAGGACGAGCGTCTGAAAAGCAAAACGCCGACCCCGCGAACGGGGCCGGCGTGATGGAGATTGTTTTAATCAGTGCTGCAGCTTAAGGCACCATCGGGTTCAAGACTTTGACGCCGACGAGCCACGGAGGCGTCGCACCGGCATCTTCTTTGAAGAGGTTGGTGGTCCGCTCGTTGTCGCTCTTCGGCACTTTTTTCTTCACGCACAATTCAATGCTGCCGCTGCTGTCGACACGGATGACGACGGCTTTCTTGCCTTTCCAGACCCCGCCGGGCTGCTTGTCGTCTTCAGCGTAGCTCGGGTCGCCGCTTTCGCTGCCGGGGACGAAGCCGTCGGCAATGAGAGGGAAGCGGGCATTGGAGGTGTCGTTGAGGTTCATCACGTAGGCCCATTCGTTTTCGCCTGCACGGAGCGTGGTCTCTTGGCCGCTGCCACCGGTGGAGGCACCTTTTCCGAAGACGGACTTCGGGATGCCGAAGATCGTCTTATCCGGCACGTAATCGGGCACGAGGACCTGAAGAGCTGTGTTTGAATCCGTGGGTGTGCCGGTCTTGTTGTCGAGATCGGTCCAGCGCGGGAATTCACCATTGAAATCGCCGGCGAAGATTTTCATCGCGAGGCCGATCTGCTTGGCGTTGGAGAGCGCCTTGGTTTGAGCGCCTTTGATTTGGACTTCACCAAAGACCGGGAGGGCGATGCCCGCCAGGATGGCGATGATGGAGATCACGACGAGGAGTTCAATGAGGGTGAACCCGGAGTCGGACGTGGAACGTGTTAGTTTCATGATGAGATGTTTGGAGGTAGAGGCAGTTGAAGGATACGACCGCCGGAAGAGACGGCAAACTTTATCTCTCACGGCGCCTTTTAATTTTCGACGGGACGCCCGATCAGCCTTCGATGGTTTGGATCTCGACGGGTTCGACTTTGACACCGAGCTCTTCGAGCCACGCGATGGCCTTTTTGATTTCGTCGCGTTCCCCTTCGAGCGAGAGCGAGGCGAGGCCGACCTCGTCGGTGACGCTGCATTGCCGGACGTTGGTGACGACGGTGAATTGCTTCCCGAGTTCCCAGATGATCGGACGGGTGATGAGCTTGGCCGGGAACATGAGCCAGAGGCGTTGTTGGTCAGCGGGCATGATGTTGCGTGTGGTTGGGGCCTAGCCTCCGGCGATGGCGGGAACGATGCTGATTTCGTCGGCTTCCTTTACGGGAGTGGCGTTATCATCGAGGAAACGGATGTCTTCGCCGTTGACGAAGATGTTGACGAAACGGCGGACGTTCCCCTCGTCGTCGCAGACCCGATTTTTGAGGCCGGGGAAGGCTTTGTCGAGGTTGTCGATGAGTTCGCCGACGGTTTCGCCCGCGGTGCTCACTTCGTCGAGATCGTTCGTGAGTTTGCGGAGGGGCGTGGGGATGAGGACTCTGGGCATGTGGGTCAGTTTGGTTGGAGTTCTACACTATAGCCGCCGCGGCGTCGGTTTTGTAAATCCGCTCTTCGAATTCGCGCAGGCTGGGATTAATGGTGCGCGGTTCACCGCACTTGCCGGTGATGGCTTCCTGCGTTTTGAGGCCGTGTCCGGTGATGCACAAGACCGCGCTTTCATTGGCGGGGATTTTGCCGCTGGCGATGAGCTTTCTCGCGCAGGCGACGGTGACGCCGCCGGCGGTCTCGGAAAAAATGCCCTCGCATTCGGCGAGCTGGCGGATGCCTTCGACGACTTCCTCGTCGGTCACGTCTTCGGCGCAACCGCCGGTCTGCTTCATGGCGTGGATGGCGTAATAGCCGTCGGCGGGCGTCCCGATGGCGAGCGACTTCACGATGGTGTCGGGCTTCGGCACGGGTTTGACGATGTCGGTGCCTTTCTTCATGGCGTGGGAAATCGGAGCGCAGCCGGTGGCTTGTGCGCCGTAGACGCTGAAGGGCGCGGCGTCGACGAGTCCCAGCTTGGCGAATTCGGAGTAGGCCTTGTGGATTTTCGTCAGGAGCGAACCGGAAGCCATCGGTGCGACGGTGTGGCGAGGGATGCGCCAGCCGAGCTGTTCGCAAATCTCGAATCCCATCGTCTTCGAGCCTTCGGCGTAATAGGGACGCAGGTTCACGTTCACGAAACCCCAGCCATATTTGCCGGCGATCTCGGAGCAAAGGCGGTTGACCTGGTCGTAGGCGCCGTGGATCGCGATGACGTTGGTCCCGTAGACGAGCGAGCCGAGCACTTTGCCCTGTTCGAGATCCGCGGGGATGAGCACGTAGCTTTTCAGGCCGGCGCTGGCGGCGTTGGCGGCGACGGAGTTGGCGAGGTTCCCAGTGGAGGCGCAGGCGACGACTTTGAAGCCGAGTTCCCGCGCACGGCTCAAGGCGACGCTGACGACGCGATCCTTGAACGACAGTGTCGGGTAGTTGACCGTGTCATTTTTGATGAAGAGCTCACGGATGCCGAGCGCCTCCGCGAGACGGGGCGCGTTGACGAGCGGCGTGAAGCCGACTTGCGTGCCAACGGTCGGTTCGCCATCGATCGGCAAAAGCTCCCGGTAGCGCCACATGGTCTGCGGGCGCGATTCGATGGCTTTTCGGGTGAGCACTGCGCGGATGGCCTCGTAGTCATAGGCCGCCTCGAGCGGGCCGAAGTCGAAGTCGCACACGTGAATGGCCTTCTTTTCGTAAAGCTTTCCACACTCGCGGCACTTGAGATTGCTGAAATAAGGAGAGGGTTTTTCCATGAGTTTGACACTCTCACCAAGGTCGGTGACGACTCGGAAACAGCCCGCGGCGGCGGAACTGCCTTCGTTCATCTTTTGCCGCTTGCGCGGCACTGGATTTGGCACCTGGTCCCCGGGGTTCGCCTGCGCGGACTCCGAGCGGTTGCCGTGACTTCATAGGGCCAGTCCCTCAGTCACTCTTGATGAAAGTGGGCGGAAGCTAGGAAGCACGGGCGGCAGCGTCAACGGCTATTTTTGCGCCGCCGCTTCATAAAGCCTCCGTTGACACGCTGCGGAGGCCGCCGCGAAACTCTCATCACCCGCGCCGCCATGAATACGCTTTCCCACATTGCTCCCTCCGGCAGCCACCTCCAAGGCGACGATGTCCGTTCCCTGATCGCGCAGGCCTGCCCGGCGAAGGATTACAAGGATCAGAAGATCCTCCTCATCGTGCCCGATGCGACGCGGACATGTCCGCTGGGTCTTCTTTTCAAAGGGCTCCACGAGCAGATCGGCGCGGCCACGGCGGCATTCGATGTGATGATCGCCCTCGGCACTCACCAGCCGATGAGCGAGGAGGCCATTTGTGAGCGACTCGAGATTTCCATGGAAGAGCGCACGGGTCGCTTCGCCGGCGTGCGTTTCTTTAACCACGAATGGGACAATCCGGCCGCGCTCCGTCACATCGGCGACCTCACCCGCGAGGATACCCGCGCGCTGACCGGCGGGCTGCTGGAAATGGAGGTCGCCGTCACCATCAATGCGCGCGTTTTCGACTACGATCAGATCGTCATCTGCGGTCCCGTATTCCCACATGAGGTGGTCGGCTTCAGCGGGGGAAACAAATACCTTTTCCCAGGGGTGAGCGGGCCGGATGTGCTGAATTTTTTCCATTGGCTCGGCGCCGTCGTGACCAATCCGATGATCATCGGAAACAAGTGGACCCCGGTGCGCCGGGTGGTGGATCGGGTCGGCCAAATGGTCAGCGTGCCGAAGCTGTGCATGTGCATGGTGGTCGACCACACACAGATGGCCGGGCTTTTCATCGGCAGCCCCGAAGGTGCGTGGGATGAAGCTTCGGAGCTCTCGCGGCAGCTTCATATCGAATACAAGGATCACCCTTTCCACACCGTCCTCTCATGCGCGCCACGGATGTATGACGAGCTGTGGGTGGGCGGAAAATGCATGTACAAGCTGGAGCCGGTGGTGGCCGACGGCGGCGAACTCATCATTTACGCCCCGCACATTCACGAGATCAGCCTTACCCACGGCGCCCTCATCCGTTCGATCGGCTACCATTGTCGGGATTATTTTTTGAAGCAGTGGGACAAGTTCAAGCACATCGCCTGGGGCACCATCGCCCACAGCACGCATGTCCGGGGAATCGGGACGTATGAGGATGGGGTGGAAAAATGTCGGGTGCGCGTAACGCTAGCGACTGGCATCCCTGAGGCCGTCTGTAGTGAAATCAACCTCGGTTACCGCGACCCCGCCAGCATCGATCCGGCGAGCTATGCCAATCGGGAAGACGAGGGGATTCTTTACGTCCCGAAAGCGGGCGAAATGCTCTATCACCTGAAGCAACGTCCTGAGTGGGCGCGAGAAATGTAGATTTCCGCAGCGAAGTGGATGGGGAAACCGGTGCGCTGGGGCTTGTATCCTGCTTCTGTCATTCTTTCCGATTTTGACTCGTCAGCCGTTTTCCACCGAAAAACACGCCCGCATCGCGTTCGTGCTGGCGATCGCCGTTTTGATCGGAGTCGTCTCGGCGAGTCTGATCATTTCCCTGGACTCGGTGGAAGCTCGCAAACGGGTGGCGGATGGAGCGAGGCAGCGGGAGGGGAGCGTTTTGATCCAGACGGCAAAACAAGACGCCGAGGCGAGCGAGCGACTTTCGACGATGACGTTGATCGGCGGCGGATTGCTCAGCGTGTTGTTGTTCGGGGCGGCGTTCCGGTTAGCATTGCGGCTTGGAGGCGCGGATCGCCGGGCCGATGTGGCCTTGCGCGAAAAGGCCGCGCTCGCGGCGGGCGTGATTCGCTCGACGATGGAAAGCGTGAAAACGCTCGATCTGAACGGTCGCATCGTTGCGATTGACGGTGCCTCCTTAGAGCAAATGGATCAGCGGGCGGTGACGAAACTTTTGGGAAGACCGTGGGCGGAATTGTGGCATGAACCCGCGCAGGGATTTGCGCGGAAGGCCATCGCCCAGGCGAAAGCGGGCTCAATGAGCCGCTTTCGCGGGTTTCGGATGAATTTCAGCGGGATGCCGAGTTGGTGGGATGTTGTCGTCAGCCCGATCCTCGGAGCGGATGGTCGCCCGGAGCGGCTTTTGGCCGTCTCAAAAGACATCACGGTCGTCATCGCGGCTGAGGAGAAATTCCGGGCGCTTTTCGATCATTCGGCTGACGCTCACGTGCTGTTTGACGATCGGCGCGCCATCCTGGACTGCAATCTCTCGGCGGTGCTGATGCTGCACTATCCCGACAAGAGCGCGCTGATGTCGGCGACCATGTCAGAGCTTTCGCCCGCGGAGGAAGCTGACAAGCATGACGACGCCGTGCGGCTCGCCCGGGAATGTGGTGAGTATCGATTTGAATCACGGATGCGTCGGAGGGACGGCGACGAGTTCCCCGTCGAACTATGCCTGACGCCCGTCAACATCGCGGGGCGCGCGGCGATGCTCGCCGCGTGGCGGGACCTGACGGAACGCAAGCGGGCGGAGGCGGCGCTACGCGAAAGTGAGGAGCGCTTCAAGGCGTTCATGGCGCACAGCCCGACGGTGGCCTTCATCAAAGACGACGAGGGCCGCTACATGTACGTCAATCATCCCTTCGAGGAGCAGTTCGGTGTGGAGTTTGCCGTGGACTTGAAGGGCAAGACCGATGCCGACTGGCTGCCCGCCGAGACTGCGGAGATGACGGCTGCGACGGACCGCAAAGTGTATGAAACGGGGCGGCCTGTGCGGTTGGTGGAGGTGGTTCCGATGGAAAACGGCGAGGAGAAGGAGTGGATGTTGCTGAAATTCCCGATCACGACAGCCGATGGGCGGATGCTGCTGGGCGGCGTGGGCATCGATATCACGAAGCAGAAGCGGGCCGAGCGCGCGTTGCGGGAGAGCGAAGGTCGGTTCCGCGATCTTTTTGATGAAGCCCCGGTCGCCTATCACGAACTCGACAACGACGATCGGATCACCCGCGTGAACAAGACGGAACTCGCGTTGCTCGGCTATGCCGCTGAGGAAATGGTGGGCCGGACAGTCTCGGAATTTGCGGTGGAGGATCCGAACAACGAGGACATCCCGTCTGAGCTCTCGAGGGATCTGCGCCTCCAGGCGACCCAACGCACGTTTCGGCGCAAGGATGGATCGGCGGTTCCGGTGCTCATGCGGCATAAACTCATCACGAACGCCGCTGGGGAAGTGCGTGGGATGCGCTCCACCCTTCAAGACATCAGTGCGCTCAAGCGCATCGAGGAAGATCTGCGAGCGGCGGAAGCGAAATATCGGAGCATTTTCGAGAATGCGATCGAGGGGATTTTCCAGAGTACGCCGGGAGGCGTATTCATCGACGTGAATCCGGCGCTCGCCCAGCTCTACGGCTTTCGCACGCCGGGCGAGATGCTGGCCGAGATCAAGGATATCGCGCGCGATCTTTACGTGGAGGCAGACCGGCGAGCGGAGTTCATCCGTTTGATCCTCGAACTGGAGGAGGTCACGGATTTTGAATCGGAGATCCGGTGCCGCGATGGGAGCACGCTTTGGATTTCAGAGCGCGCGCGGGCCGTGCGGGATCTGAATGGAACGCTACTGTTTTTCGAAGGCACGGTGCAGGACATCACCTCGCGCCGCGAGGCGGAAGCCGCCATCACCAAGGCGCGCGACACCGCGATCGAATCCGTGCGTTTGAAATCGGAGTTCCTCGCCAACATGAGCCACGAGATCCGCACCCCGATGAATGGCATCTTGGGGATGACGGGGCTGCTCCTGGACAGTGAACTCAATGGAAAGCAGCGGGACTTCGCCCGCACGATCTCGACGAGTGCGGAAGCTCTCCTGACGATCATTAACGACATTCTGGACTTCTCGAAAATCGAGGCCGGCATGCTTGTGTTTGAGGAGATCGACTTTCATCTGGGCAGCGTCGTCGATGGGGCGATCGATCTCCTCGCCGAGCGCGCCTTGAGCAAGACGATCGAAATCGCGGCCATGGTGGACGCCGGGGTGCCTGCGGCGTTGCGGGGCGATCCGGGCCGACTCCGCCAGGTGCTGACCAACTTGATCGGCAATGCGCTCAAGTTTACCCATCTCGGCGAGGTCATCGTGCGGGCCGCGTGTGTCGAGCGGGCACACGATGCCGTTTTGGTGAAGTTTACGGTCGCCGATACCGGCATCGGCATCGCGCTCGATGTGCAGGCGAAGCTTTTTCAGGCCTTCGCGCAGGCGGACGGTTCGACGACGCGAAAATACGGTGGGACGGGACTCGGTCTGGCGATCTGTAGACAGCTCGTGCGGCAGATGGGTGGAGAAATCGGAGTCGAGAGTGCTCGCGGCAAGGGTTCGACTTTTTGGTTCACGGCTCGGTTCGCACTCCAGCCACAGGGAGTCCTGCCGCTTCAGGCCGGCGCCCGCCCGCTGGAGGGCAGGCGCGTGCTTTTCGTGGAGGGTAACGCGAGCGTGCGCGAGATTCTGCATCAAGTCTGCCAGCCTTGGGGTCTGTTGGATCGGCATGTCGCGGATGGGTTGGCGGCGATGGCGCTGCTCGAAGCGGAAGCGGCGCGCGGCGTCGCGTTTGATGCGGCGGTCGTGGATATGCACCTGCCGGGGATGGACGGGTGGGCGCTGGCCCGAGCGATCAAATCGAACCCGAAATTCGCCGGCATCCGTGTGGTCTTGATGACGTCGTTGAATCGCCCGGATGAGCCTTCCGCCATGCAGGAAATGGGGGTCGATGCGTGTGTGACGAAGCCGATCAAACAGAGCGTGCTGCACGATACGCTGGCCGCGGTCGTCTCGGGCCGCAAGCAGCCGCGGGCGATCATGTCGGGGTTTGCGAAACTGCAGCCACCTGTGGACGTGGAGGTAACTCGCGCGGCGCAGGATTTGGCGATCCTCATCGTCGAGGATAACATCGTGAATCAAAACGTGGCGCTCCATCAGCTTCAGCAACTTGGTTACATCGCCGATACGGCTGATAATGGTCGAATCGCGCTCGAGGCGATGCAACGTGTCCGTTACGATGTCGTCTTCATGGATTGCCAGATGCCGGAGGTGGATGGTTACGAGGCCACGGGTGAACTGCGCCGGATCGAGGGAACGGATCGCCATACCTGGATCGTCGCGATGACGGCACATTCGCTCGAAGGCGACCGCGAGAAGTGCATCGCCGTGGGAATGGATGACTATCTCAGCAAACCGACCAAGACCGAGGATGTGAAAGGGGCGCTCGATCGCTTCCGCGGAGTGTGCGAAATCGAACGGGATGTGCGTGAGCGCGGCGGGCCTGCCGCCGTTGATCCGAAGTTGCTGGATGGCTTTCGTGAGCTGGATGCGGGTGGCGGCATCCTCGCGAAACTCATCGATCTATTCATCGAGAACACGCCGCAGGTCCTCGCCGAAGCGAGAGTCGCACTCACACACCATTCCAGCCCGCAACTCGCGCGGGCCGCTCACACGCTGAAGGGGAGTTGCGCGAATTTCGGTGCCGTGCGGATGCGCGAAGCGTGCGCGCGGATCGAGGCGCTGGCCAACCGGGGTTCGCTCGACGGCGCCGGGGAGTTGATTGATCAGGTCGAACAGGAGTTTAATTACGTCAGGCTGGCGCTACAACGTGAGCGTCCCGCCAAAGCCGCATGAAAATCCTCGTTGCAGACGACGACCCTGTATCGGTGAAAGTGCTCGAGTTCACGCTCGCCCACTATGGACACGAGGTCCGGGTGGCAGAGACGGGAGTGGAGGCTTGGGAAATGTTCGACGCCGATCCGGTGCGGGTGATCGTCAGCGATTGGATGATGCCGGGCATGGATGGGCTGGAGCTATGCCAGAAGGTGCGCGGTCGCGTGAGGACCGAGTACACGTATTTCATCCTGCTCACGGCCATCGGCACCGGACGCGAAAAGCTCCGCTTGGCGATGGATGCGGGCATCGACGATTTTATGGCGAAGCCGCTCGATCGCGAGGCCATCATGATGCGCCTGCGGGTGGCGGAACGGATCATCGAGTTTACGACCCAGATCCGGCAGCTCAAGGAACTCATCCCGATCTGCATGTATTGCAAGCGGGTGCGGGACGACAGCAACTATTGGCAGCAGGTGGAGAGCTACATCCACGAGCACACCGGCAGCAATTTCTCGCACGGCATCTGCCCCGAGTGTTTCCACTCGAAGATGGTCGAGATCGATTTGGACTAGGCGGCGCGCGGTGGCGTCCCTGGCTCAGCGGTATTTTGCCGGCGACCAGTTGGAGTAGTTCGGATGATCCTTCCCGATCGGCAAGCTCACAGGCTGACCCGTTTCCGACGAATAATAGATGGCCGTAATCATTTCGAGCGACTGGCGGGCGTCGAGCAGAGTCGCGGGAAGTTCTGTCCCGTTCGCCAAGGCGCGGTGGAACCGCACGAACTGCCCGGCGTAGTGCTCAGGTTCGGGCTGAAATTCGGCAAGCACCGCGTCGATCTGCGCCTGGAGCGCGGGGGTATCGGCGGCAAATTTCCACGGATCGCCCGGGCTGTCGTAAGGCCGCGTGTTGCTTTCGGCGGTGAAGTTTTCGAAGACGAAACGATGGCGCGAAACTTCATCCGCGCACCCGAGCGTGACGGTGGAGCCGGCGAGGGAGCCGTCGGCGAGTTCGAAGGTGATTGCCGCGCAGTCTTCGACCTCGACCGGATTCACGCGCGTGGTGCAGCGCGCGAAGAGGCGGTCCACAGGGCCGCAGATGTAGGTGAGGATGTCGTGTGCGTGGATGGCGTGGGTGAGGCAGCATCCCCCGAGTTCGGTCTTCCACTTTCCACGCCACGCGATGGCGTAATAGTCGTCTCGCCGGCGCCAGGAGGTCTCGATGTTGGTGGTGTAGTGTTTTCCCGCGAGCCCGCGATCCACGAGGAGTTTCAGCTTTTGCAGACCGTGTCCGTAGCGGTACTGGAAAATCGGCAGGATGCGTTTTCCGCTGTGGCGTTCGACTTCGATCAGTTCGTCGACATGGGCGAGGGAGGAGACGAGGGGCTTTTCGCAGATGACGTGTTTGCCCGCGGCGAGGACCTGCTTGATCTGCTGGAGGTGGAGATGAGGAGGCGTCGCGAGATCGACGAGGTGGATGTCCGGATCGGCGCAAAGTTCGTCGAGCGAGTGATACACCTTTGGCACTTTGAGTTCGTCTCCGACTTCCTTTCCACGGGCGGGATCGACCTCACAGATGGCGGCCAGATTGAATGCTTCGGGAATGCTCTGGATCGCGGTCATGTGGCTTTTGCCAATGCCACATCCGACGACGGCGGCGTTGAGGATTTGAGACATAAAGTTTGGTTTGGGAGGGTGCGGAAACTAGCGGTGAAATCGCGGGCCGGGGAAGGAAAACCTTGCCGGATTTCTCAGCCGTGGATGACCATCTGGATATCCTCGGGAAGGCCGCGAGCGACTTGCTCGACGACGTTGCCTTTGAGCAGTCGCGTCATCGACCGGCGGTGCGAGGCGCCGATCATCAGGTAATCGACGCCGAGGGTGGCGGCGGAGTCGAGGATCGTGGCGGCGGGTTCGGCGCTGACGGCATAGACGGCCAGGACCGGGACGCCGAGTTCTTCGCCGACCTTGAGGCAGAGTGACATGATGGCGGAGGCCTGCGGATCATCCTGCCAGCGCGGACGACCAGTGGATCGGACGGGCCCTGCGAGGAAGACGGCGATCTCCTTCACATAGAGGACGCATAGCGTGGCCTTCTTCATCGCGGCGAATTCGAGCGCGAAGCGAAGCACCGGCGTGATGCCGCGGGCGGCGACCATGACTTTTTGCCCCTCGACGCAGCGCGGCCGCAGGCTCTCGATCGCTTCGTCGGTGACGAGGTTGGCGGTTTCGGCGGAGACGGTGACGGTCTTGAGGCCGACCTTTTTGTGGGAATAGGCGCGGACGGAAAGCCCGATGCCGAGGACGCAGATGGCGAAGAATAGGGCGTGGTCGATCGTGTAGGCGATGGTGAGCCAGACGGCCGCGAGGACGAAGGCCGTGAGCGTCATCACGATGCGCTCGACGGCGTTCATGGCGAGGCGGCGGTTCACGCAGCAGGAGCCGAGATTGACGGTGATGGCGCCGACGACGCCGATCGCGTAAAGGCTGGCGAGAGCGTCGAAATCCTTGGTGATGACCAACACGAGCACGGGCAGGAGGGCCGACAGGATGAGCGGGAGCGTCGGCACGCCGTAGCGGTTCAGCTTTGTCAGCGTGCGGGGAAATTCCCCGTCCAGCGCCATCATGTAAAAGACGCCGATGACGGCGACGATGGCCGTATTGACGGCACTGAGGAGCAGCACGCCGAAGACGACGCCGACGACCCAGCCAAATGCGGAACCGATGACTGGCGTGGTGAGGTCCGATGCGAAATGGTTGCCGAGGAAGCGGAGCATGTCCTCTTTGTGCGTGAGCAACTCCGGCGTAAACGAGTGCGGCAGGGAAAGCATCGCCCAGCCGAGCAGCCCGGTGGCGAGCACGACTTCGAGGGCGATGATGAAGATGGCCTTTGATGCCGTGCGGGAAACGTCCGGCTGAGTGGGGTCGGAGCCGGGGTTGATTTTCATCACGCCCGTCATGCTCGCGATGGCCTCGACGCCGCTGAGGGCGAGGATCACTTGGACGAATTGGACCCAGAAATGGGGGAATCCCCCTTCGGGTTTGACGAGGTGCTCGGTGGAGAGGCTGGGGATGCTGATCAGCATGATCGCGACCACGATGACCGCGGTCGGGACAGCCATCGCGATGGCGAGGGTGCCGCTGTGTTTTGGGCCGAAAAAATTGACCAGCCCGAGGAAGACGATCGCGCCCATGGTGGCCGGGGCGATCCACGCCTGCGGCACGCCGAAATAGCTCATGGCCGCCCAGCCGCTGAGGGCGGCGGTGACGATGAAGTTGGCGATCAGCAGCAGGGCGCCGACGGCGGCGAGCAGGCGGCTTTGTTCGCGGGCTGCCGAATAAACCCCTCCGCCGTCGGGGAAGTTCCGGCAGACGATCGAGTAGTTGTAGCCGACGATCGCGGTGAGCGCGCAGACGGCGATGATGACCGGCAGGGATGCGAAACCCGCGGCGGCGAAGGCGAGGCCGATGACGTAGGCTTTGGAGGTCCCCCAGTCGCCGTAGAGGAGGGCGGCGGCGCGCTTCCAGTCGACGTTGCGGGGGCGATGGCCGTCGGTTGGGATGTCCACGTGGTATTTACGGGGGTTCTACGTGCTGGGGGGCATTGGGTCGATTGAGGCGCGTTACCCGTGGATGATGAGTTGGATGTTTTCGGGAAGGCCGGCGGCGACCTGAGCGACGACGTTGCCCTTGAGCAGCTTTGCCATGGAGAGCCGTTGCGAGGCGCCGAGCATGAGAAAATCGACGCCGA
>JAYTDO010000255.1:0-2862 GCA_043735935.1 Chthoniobacteraceae bacterium | reverse complement strand
GGGAGCTTACGATTGATTCGCTGGATGCGGATTTGGTCTTGCTCGCAAAAGACCTCGTAAAAGCCTTCAGGGGATTCGCGCACGACCAAGCGGAGAGGGCTGCCCTTCAATCCTCGCACCGACGCGCGCACCGCTCCGTTGGCCTGATCGCCGCTGGCGAACTGGATGACATCCACGGCGTCCTGAATGACGAGGCCCTGCGGGTCGGCTTTGATGCCAGCGCGTTTGGCCGCGAGGAGTTCCTGCATCCCGTCGCGCCACGGCTCGGCCGAGGGCGAGAGGCGGGAACCGCCAAGTTTGAGGCCGTTGGCAAGCTTCGCCTGCGCCGTGGCGCTCATGAGGGGCTCCAGCCAGGCCGCTGCGAGTTGCTCGCGTTTGGCTTTGATTTCCCGCGCCTCGTCGAGTCGGTCGCGCTGGGTGAGCAGCGTTTGGTTCTGCGCGAGGATCGCATCGTAACGCTCGTGGACGATTTTCGCTTTGGCCAGGCGGCCCGTCTCGAGAGGAGCCAAGGCCTTGCGGTAGGCGGCACGCAGCGTTTTGAGCGCGGCGGGGACGGCGGCTTCGTCCTCGGTGGGGATCTCACCGCCGTCCGCGAGTGACTGGAGTTCGGCGCGGACGGCGACGGCGACGTCAAGTTGCCCGTCGCGGGTCGCCGTGATGAGTCGGCCGTCGAGCGCGGTGCGATACTGCTTCTTCAAATCATCCGCAGCTTTCTTAAAAGACGCGCTGACTTCGGTGGTAAAACCGGCCTGCCACTGCGGCTCCTGCGCGGCCAGCCATTTGCCGGTCGCGCTCAGCGGCTTCGGTTGGCTGTCGTCGTAGGCTTTCCAAAACTCCGCCGCCGGATTGGTGCTCCCTTCCCAAGCCACTCCGCCCCATTTGTTGCTGATGAATTTCAGGTTGGGCAGTTGGCGCAACAGTCCGAGATTTTTCAGATGCTCCGGCAGGACGAGATCCTCCAGCGTGGTCATCCCGGCCAGCGGTGCGAGGTCGATCTCCTTGGTAATTCCATCGAGGATCAAGCGCTGCAGCTTCAAATCGCGAAGAGGCGAGAGATCGCTCACGGGCGTGTGCGAGAGGCCGAGCGTGACGATCGGCAGTTCCTTGAGGGGGGCGAGGTCTTCGACCAGGGTGCCGTCCAGCCAGAGCTGGCGCAAGGGAAGTCCGCGCAAGGGGCTGAGGTCGGTGGTCGGAATTCGCTGGGCGTAAAGTTCGCTCACGGGCAGGTCAGCGAGCGGGGAGAGGTCGGTAATCTCGCGGTCTTCGAGGCGCACGGAAATCGTGCCGTCCGGGATATTAGTCAGCCCGAGATCCTCCCATCCCTTCTGCTTCGTGAGACGCTTCACGGCGTCTTCCGCCGACATCTGCTGGACAGGTGCCGCGACCGGTGTCGCCACCGCCGGCAGCGCAAGGTTTGGCTCGGTTTGCGCGGGCGCAATCGCGTCGGATTTCTCCGGCGAAATTGCGGAGAGGCGCGAACCCAATGACCATGGCCTGTCCCGGAAAAGCGCGCCCGCAGCCAGGATCGCGAGGAGGGCCGCGATGGCGACGAAAGGCCCAGTCTTCGATTTTGCGGGCGCGTCCCCGCGCGGCACGACTGCCGGTTCCGGCCGCGGCAGCCGCGCGGTCTCCACGTCGGCGTTCATCGCGCACGCAGTTTGGTAGCGCAGCTCGGGCTGCTGCTGCATGGCGCGGCGGACGATTTCGTCGATCCGCGCGTCGCAACCGATGGATTGCGAGGGCGGGGCGAAGCTGCCCTCCGGAAGGTGCCGGCAGAGCATTTCGTAAAGTGTCACGCCCAGCGCGTAGAGGTCCGCGCGGTGATCCACTGGCCGGCCGCTTTTCTGTTCCGGGGCCATGTAATCAGACGTTCCCATGATCATGCCCGTCACCGTGAAGCCCGCGGTCGCCGAGCCCGGTTCAGTAAGCCGCGCGAGCCCGAAGTTGGTGACCTTCACATGGCTCTCGCCATCGACCATAATATTGGCTGGTTGGATGTCCCGGTGGATCACGCCTTTCCCGTGCGCGTAGGCCAGCGCCGCGCCGACCTGCCCGGCCAGCGAAAGCGCCTGCTCGGGGTCGAGCTCCACCTGGTGGATGACCTCCCGCAGTCTCGCGCCCTCGACATATTCCATGACTAAGAACAGATGACCCTCCGCCGTACTGCCCGAGTCATACACGGCCACGATGTGCGGATGGTTGAGTCTCGCCATGGCCTGGGCCTCGCGGCTGAAGCGTTTCGCGAAAATTTTGTCCACGCTGACTTCGAGCGGCAGCAGCTTTATGGCCACGACGCGGTCCAGCGCGGACTGCCGCGCCTGCCAGACCGCGCCCAGCTCGCCGCGGCCCAGCAACCGCAGCACATCATAGCCGGGGAAAAGTCGCGCGACTTCCCCGATCTCCGGCGGCTCCCATCCGTGCGCACCGCCGCCTGACACCTCGGCACTGTGGATGCCGCTCAGGTCGAGGCCGCGCATGACGCTCGGCCGCGCGGGATCAACGGGTGTGTTTTGGTCAGACATGAAACGGCAAACCTACCTTCGGCCACCGGGTGCCAGCGAGCCCGGAGTTTTCCTCGTCAGGCATCGGCTCCGCCGCTCAATCCGCAGCCTTGTGTCCCGGCCCTGGAGCGGCCACTTCCGCGCCCGGCAGCGCGGGGTTGACAAACTGGAATTCATCCACGGAATCGGTCGAGGCTCTCGCGGGTGCGGGAGCTAAGATGCCGAGGGGGAGCTTGACCCGGCGGTGTGGCTCTGCTGTCTATTTTGTCCGCGCACGATGGATACCACCCCAGACTCACCTTCAACCATCGCGACTCCGCCGAGCCGTTGGGCGCTGGCTGTGCGGGGTGATCCGGCGGCG
>JAYTDO010000254.1:0-9316 GCA_043735935.1 Chthoniobacteraceae bacterium | reverse complement strand
CGACACGCGCGCCGATCCTGGCGGATCTGCCGATCGGCACCTGCGAGACGCCATCGCGCGCCGTGGAGAACGGCCGCCGACTCATCGCCGCGGGCGCACATGCCGTGAAACTGGAAGGCGGAGCGAGCCACGCGTTGCAGATCGCGGCGCTGGTCGGAGCCGGCATTCCCGCCATGGCGCATATCGGCATGATGCCGCAGCGGGTCCGCATCGAGGGCGGTTATCGGATCAAAGGCAAGACGCCAGCGGAGGCGGATGCCCTGCTCGCCGACGCGAGGGTCGCCGAAACGGCGGGCGCATTTGGTCTTCTGCTCGAGCTGGTCCAGCCCGATGCCGCGCGCCGGATCACCGAAGCCGCGGGGATTCCGACCATCGGCATCGGCTCGGGCTCCGCCTGCGACGGGCAGGTGCTCGTGACCCACGATCTCATCGGAGCATTCCCCTGGTTCACGCCGCGCTTCGTGAAACCGCGCGCCAATATCGCTGACTCCATTCGGAGTTCGGTTTCCCAGTACGTTTCCGAGGTAAAGCGACTCGGTTAGTTCGCAGGCGCGTGGGCAAGGCGCTGCGCGATCCAAACGTCAGAAACGTCCAATTTCGGCAGCATCACTGCGCCCCAGAGCGAAGGTTTTCGACCATTTTTTCACCAAAACTCCCGAAATTGGGCACTTGTGTGTATTTTACCGAAACCACACCTTATTGGGCGCACCCGCAACGAAAACCACAACATATTGTGCTTGTGGAGCAATCATAGGGAATCTACGTTCGCGCCCTCTCCTCCTTTTCACCCTCCGACTATGTATCTCAAATCACTCGAAATCTTCGGCTTCAAGTCTTTCGCCCCAAAGACCATTTTGGAGTTTCACCGCGGCGTCACCTGCGTCGTCGGACCGAATGGCTGCGGCAAATCCAACGTGCTCGATTCGATCCGCTGGGTCCTCGGCGAACAGTCCGCAAAGGCGCTTCGCGGAGGAGAAATGTCCGATGTCATTTTCTCCGGCACGGATTCGAGAGCAGCCGTTGGCATGGCGGAAGTGTCGATGACCTTTTCGGAATGCGAAGAAGCTCTCGGGCTCGACTGGCATGAGGTAACGATCACACGCCGCGTCTTCCGCGACGGTGGCTCGGAGTATTTGCTCAACAAGACGCCCTGCCGCCTCAAGGACATCCACCAAATGTTCATGGACACCGGAATCGGACGCTCGGCCTATTCGATCATGGAGCAAGGCAAGATCGACGCCATCCTCTCGTCGCGCCCGGAGGATCGCCGCGCGATCTTTGAAGAAGCCGCTGGCATCACCAAATACAAGTCCCAGAAGAAGGAAGCGCTGCGGAAGCTGGAAGCCACCGACGCGAATTTGCTCCGTCTCACGGACATCATCAAAGAGGTCAAGCGGCAGATTGGTTCGCTACAGCGGCAGGCAGGAAAGGCGCGGAGATACCAGTCGCTTTTGTCGGATTTGAAGATGCTCGAGACGCATGCTGCGAAGCGGCAATTCGACACGCTGGAGGCCCAACACGCCGAGGCCACCAATGAACTTGCAGCGCTGGCGACCAGGCAGACGGAGGCGGAAGAGGAGATCGAACGCCAGGAAAGCGACGTTTCGGTGCAGCGAGCCGCATTGGAGGAAATGGAACAGCGGCTGAACCAGGCGCGGCAATCGGTAAACGATATGCGCACGCGCATCTCGAATCATGAGAACCGGATGATCTTCAACGAAGAACGGGCGCAGGAATTCACCGGGCTGGTGGATCGCTACCGGGCTGATGTCGCGGGTGCCGAGGAAAAGTTCCGAATCGCGGAGACTCAGCTTCGCGATACCGATTCCGAGTTGGAGCAAATCACGACCATGCTCGCGGGCGAACTCCGGCGGATGGAGGAGAAACAGGCGGCCACGGCGGCGCTCACCGCGCAACGGCAGGAAGCGGAACGAACGATCACCGGAGTCGCAAATGAAGCGGCGCGGATCGAGAACAAGATGAGCGCCCTGCGTGGGCAAATCGGCGGCGTGATGCAGCAACGGGATGGTGCCGAGGCACGCCTGAGCATTCTCTCGGGTGAGTTGGAACAGTTGACGTTTGCCTTCGCCGAATTCACCGACAAGGTGCGCGACACCCAGGCGGAACTGGAGCGTGCGATGGACGCATTCGAGACGCATTCGACGCAACTGACTCAGAGCGAAATGCATCTCCGCGAAGCACAGAGTGGCATGGGCACGATCGATCGCGAGTTGCGAGAGACGCAGCGTACGCTCGCGGAAAAAGAATCGAAGCTCGAAGTACTTCGCGCGTTGAACGAGGGCGGCGAGGGATTTTCCGAGGGAACGCAAGCGGTCCTGCGCGGGCTCGACAACCCGGACTTTTTCAAGCCAGCCGTCCTCGGAGCGCTCGCGCAATACATTGAGGTGGCACCGGAGTATGTGGCCGCCGTCGAAGCCGCGCTGGGAGCCAATCTTCAGGCGATCGTCATGAAGGACGTCATGATCGCCGAGAGTGTCGTAAAGACCTTGACCGCCCAAAAGCTCGGTAAAGCGGCGCTCGCGCTGCGCGAATTGGACAAACATTTCGAGCACGTCCACAGCGAGCAAATGGAACTGCCGGGAGGCGCGGCGGATTGGTTGATCAACAAGATTAAAGCGCAACCCGAAGTCGCGCGACTCATCGAGCGGCTGGTCAACCATGCCGTGCTGGTGCCCGACTTGGAAACAGCGTTGCGGATTTTCCCGCAACACGGCTCCTCCATCGTCACCCTCGCGGGCGAACTGGTGACGGCCAATGGCATCGTGCATGGCGGCGCCACGAGCGAAGCCGTCAACTCGCTGCTTCAGCGCAAAAATCAAATCCACGCGCTCGAAGGCGAGGAAGCCGCCATCGGGCTGCAGCTCGCGGAGATCGAGCAGCGGAGAACGGAAATGGCGCTGGAAATCGAAACCTCGCAAGCACGGCTCGAAGAAGCGCGCGAGGAGAAGCAGAACGCCAGCCTTCTCGTGTCCACGCTCCGTGGCCAGCTCGGCATGATCGAGCGCGAAGCAAAGGAAACGGAACGCAAACAGCAGAACCTCGAAGGCGAACGAGCCAGCAGCGAAGCGCGGCATTCCGAGGCGGCTCATCGCCTTGGGGGATTGGAAGCGGAGATGGCCTCGAGCGAGGAACAACTCGCGGCTCTGCAGGCGCGGCGTGCCGAGGCGGTCAATGAACTTGAAGTCCTCCGGGCCCAGGAAGGCGAAGTCGCCGGTGAACTCAACGAACTGAAAGTGCAGGTGGCGACGGAACGCCAGCGTCACTCTTCGCTCCACCATCAACGCCAGCCGATGGAAGCCCGCATCGAGGAGCTTCGCGAATTGATCGCACAACGGAAACTCGACATTGAGAGCTACCAGGAGCGCGCGGATGCGATGCTCGTGGAAAACGCCGAGATCGAAGGGAATCTCGAACGGCTGCGCGGGCAGACGGGCGAGGGCGAAGCCGCCGTGGCGGCATTGATCGAAGAGCGCGCGAGCATGGCAGGGGCGGTCGAAGAACTGGCCAATACGCTGCGGGTGCTCCGTCACAGCCTGACGGAATGCCATGATCGCCGGAGCCGCCTCGAGGTGCGCCAATCGCAACTGGAGATGAAGAGCACGGCCATTCACGAGCACATCGAAAAGCGCTATCAACTCGACTTACGGGAGTTCGAGCGGGACTTGCACGGACTGCGTGTGGCGATCCGAGACCAACTCAAACGCGCCAATTCCCCTGCTCCCCTCGAAGGCGCCGAAGCACCGGAAGCACCCGCCGAGCCGCGCTCATCCGCCGAAGAAGACGATGCCTTCGCGATCGACTGGGATCGGCTCGATTCGATGGTGAAAGAGCTCGACCAGCGGCTGGACTCGATGGGGCCCGTGAACATCGACGCCATCCAAGAATACGACGAACTGGAACAACGCTACACATTCCTCGAACAGCAGAACACGGATCTGACCAATTCGAAAACCGAGTTGCTCGACGTGATCGCGAAGATCAACAACACGACCAAAACCCTCTTTGCGGATACGTTCGAAAAGATCCGCGTTAACTTCGCCGAGATGTTCACCGAGCTATTCGGCGGCGGGAAAGCGAATCTGATTCTGACCGACGAAAGTGATCCACTCGAGAGCGGAATCGACATCATCGCGAAGCCTCCCGGCAAGCAGCTCACCAGCCTCACACTCCTCTCGGGGGGTGAAAAAACGATGACTGCGGTTGCGCTGCTCTTCTCGATTTACATGGTGAAGCCGTCACCGTTTTGCGTCCTCGACGAGATGGATGCGCCGCTCGACGAATCGAACATCAACCGCTTCATCAAGATCCTCGACCGTTTTGTCGGTCAGAGCCAGTTTGTGGTCATCAGCCATAACAAGCGCACGATCGCCCGCGCCGACGCCATCTACGGCGTTACGATGGAAGAGCATGGGGTGAGCAAGCTGGTCGGCGTGAAGTTCAGCAGCCGTGACCGTGGCGGCGACGACAGTGATGTGCTCAGCAACAGCTCCCCGGCGCACGTGCAGAGCGTGGCGGAGGCGTTTGGGAAATCCCCAAATCTCGCGAGCGAGGATGCTCAGGTCGCCGACGGCGCCGCCTAGCGTTGCTGGCCGGGCTTGCGCCGTTAGCAGTTTGGATTTGCGAGAATGATCTCCGCCCCCTCGCGGGCGCCATCCACGCGCATTGATGAGCCCGCCGCGGTCACCGCCTCTTGGGCGCGCGTAACCATGGCTGACACTTTCTCGTCGTTGTGATCTGGATCGTGATGAAAGAGAAAGAGCTGGCGGACATTGGCCCGGAGCGCGTTCTGGACCGTATCGTCCGCGCACGTGTGCCCCCATCCGAGACGAGTCGGATATTCCGTGGCGTCGTACTGCGAGTCGGCGATCACGACCGCGGCATCGCGCATGAATTCGACGATCTTTTCATCCTCCTGTCGCGCGTAAGCGAGCCCGGCGGGAGCTGCGATCCCCGCAGCTTTCTGACGTTCGACTTCAGCGCGCTCGTAGGCTTCGTGGTCGGGCAGGTAGACGACGTCTCCTCCCGGCGTGCAAAGGCGGTAGCCGAGGCAGATGCCGGGATGATTCGCAAAGATCGTGCGGACGCGGACAGAGGCGAGTTGGAAGGAAAGCTCGTCGAGTTCCTCAAACGTGACGTGGCTGGCCATCTGATGTAGCCCGATCGGGAAAAAAGCGCTTTCCATCTGCTCGAAAAGCGCGCCTCGCAATCCGTGAACCGCGCCTTCGTAGCCCAGAATACGGACGTTTACCTTTGGAAGATAAGCCGGGATAAAAAACGGGAACCCTTGGATGTGATCCCAATGCGTGTGGGTAATGAGCAGGGTGAGATTCAATGGGCCGCCCTTGCTTTCCTTGAGAAGCGACTGACCGAGTTTCCGAAGGCCGGAACCCGCATCGAGAATGATGATCTGACCTCCGACGCGGACTTCGACACAGGAAGTATTGCCGCCGAATTCGGAGGTCTCGCTTCCCGGCGTCGGAATCGAACCACGGACTCCCCAGAATCGGATCACCGTCGGCCCGGTAATCGTAGGAGTGACCGGACTCACGTGATTCACCGGCACGATCGGAGCCGGCACGGGTTCGCCGCAGTTTGAGAGCGCCTTGCGCAAATCGTCGGGAAGGATCGGCTTAACAAGGTAGTCGTCCGCACCAGCCGCGAACGCGGTGTCGCGATCGTTGCCGAACCGGCTCACGGTCGTGAGAATGAGGCGCGTATCCGCAAGCTGCGGCTGTTGGCGGATGAGCCGGGCGACTTTGTAGCCGTTGCGCCTCGGTGTCCGCAAATCGCAAAGGACGGCGTTTGGCCGATGCTGGAGGACGAGGTCGTAGCCTGACTCGCCGTTATCGGCTTCGAGCACACGCCACCCCTGCCCTGCGAGGCTTTGGGAAAGCAGCGCCCGGGTCAATTCGTCGGGATCAATGAGGACGAGGGACTTCATGAAATTTCGGTGCTCCGCGGAATCCGAATCCAGAATCGATTTCCCACCGATGGAGACGGGTTACAGCCGATCTCCCCGTGACAGTTCTCGACCGTGATCCGGCAGAAATGCAGGCGCAGGATGGACGCGGTGGTCCCGGCGGACGCGGGCTCCAAGCGAGCGAACACTTGGGCGGCGACCTCGGGCGAAAGCGCAGGCGCCTGGTCGTCGATTCGCAGCAGGACCCCGTCCTCTTCGGCTTCGAGGGCGATGGTGACCGTACTGCCGGGATTACTGTGCGCGAGCGCGTTTTCGAGGAGGTTGATCACGACGCGTTCGAGGTGCGCCGCGTGGCCGGTGACTCGCAGACTCGCTGTATCGATCGCGGGGCCGTTCAGGCGGACGCCACGTTCGGAAAACGGTTGAGCGACTGCGGCGACAGCCGCTCGCGCCACCTCGGTAAGGTCGGTCGCGCTAGGCGAGTTCCCATTGCGGCCGTAAAAGCTGGCGAGTTCGTCTCCAAACACGTCCAACACCCGGCCGATGAGACTCTGCTGCTCACGCGTCGCCAGCGTGGCGAGATGCACGAGCTGCCGGGTCCGAACGGGATCTTGTTCGATTTCGATCAGCCGCAGCGCCGTGATGATATTGGCCAGCGTGCCGCTGAGGTCTTCGGCGAAGCAATGCAGAAGAATATCCTTTTTTTGCACTTCGGCGTTCAACCGATGATTGGCGATGACAGTTTCGCGCGCCTTTTGAAGCACGGATTTCCTGGCAGCAAATTCTTCGCCCATCCGCTCAATGAGCAACGCGCTCCGACCTCCGACCGTCAATGCCGTGGCTTCCAATTCCACCTCCGCACCGGCCCTATCCTGCTCGGTCCATGGCCCCGAGGCCAACCGCGCCGCGGGATCGCGCCAGCATTGCGTGGCGTCGACGATGAAGTTTTCGAGGAACGGCGAAAGCTCGGCGATGGACCGCTTGCCCGCGTCGGGCCACAAACGCTGCAACCAGGCGGGCGATTTGCCTTCGATCGAGTACGAACCGGAGTCGTCCCGTAAGAAGAGAGCGAACCCCAAGGCTTCGAGGGCTGCACTGGTTGGAGATTCGGCGTGCGGCATCGGGATCAGGCGGCTTCCAGCATTCGGCGACCGAGTTCCGCAAAGGCGCCTTCGACACCTTCGCCCACCAAGGCGCTCGTCTTGATGATGTGCCATCCGCTCGCCGCCATCGACGCGATGCGGACATCATCCATCGCCCACTCCGAGACGAGATCTGCTTTGTTCAATGCGAGGACAAATGGGACGGCACCGACGGCTTCCACGACTCGCTTTTGGATCTCGAGCGCATGATCGAACGTGAGCGCCCGGGTGCCATCCGCGACCAGCAGGTAGCCGCTCGTGCCCCGCAGATAGGACATCTGCAGTCGCTGAAAATCATCGTCTCCGGCCAAGTCCCAGATCATCAGCGAAACATCGGCGCCATCGACGGAAATCAGTTTTTTGTCGATCTTCACGCCTACGGTGGTGAGGTATTTTTCGGAAAAGATGCTGTGCACAAAACGCGCGACGAGGCTCGTCTTTCCAACACCGGACGTGCCAATCATGCAGACTTTTTTCTGAATCATTGCGAGGGACTATGGGGGGGAAACAATACGGAATGCAACACGCCTGTCGGATTGCTCCGAAGTAGGCTTGCCATCGGCAGAAGGCGGCGGAGGACCTCCGGCGACGGCGGAGAAGAGCGCAGCATCGAGTCCACATGTAACTAGAAATTTACGCACTGCTTCCGCGCGCCTCTGGCTGAGATCAAGGTTCTTCGCCTCCTGCCCGACTCCGTCAGCGTATCCCAACACCTGAACCGTCAGCGCGATACCGAGCCGTTTGGCAGCCGTCTCGCATTTTCGGATTTCCTCCGGCAGACGCGAAAGCGCGGCGAAACCCTCGGTGGCAAAGTTATCCTTGTTCACGAGGAAATAGATAAATGCGCTTTCGATGACCGATTTCGTCTGCTGAAAATTACGCAGATCGACATCGATCAAATTGGCCTCATCGAGCGCTGTGATCCCGGGCACGGCCGTCCCGCCCTCACGGACGCGCGCGAGCCAAGCGTGGGGAGCTTCGCCGGAGAGGACCAGCGTCGTTCCACGCATCCCGAGCGTCACCGTATCTGGAACGCGAAAGCGGGCTTCGAATCGGCGCAAAACCAGAGCCGGATCGAAGGATGTGCGCAAACCCGTTTCGGACAGCGCAGCGATGCCCGGCAGATGAAGCGCCCCCTCGCGCACCGTGGCGATCCACTCGTACGGAGCGACGCCCCGGAGGGTCAGCGTGCCGCCGTCCATCGTCGCTTCGACGTCCGCCGGCGGCGGATATGCGGTTTCAAATCGCTCGAGCGCACGGGCCGGATCGTATGTGAGCTTCACGTCTCGCTCGACGAGCGAAGCAATCCCGGCGACTTGCAACCCGTCGCGCCGCACCAGCTCGATCCATTCGTAGGGCACGGAGCCCGCAATCTCGGCGGTCCCATCGACCACGACCATTCGCGCGCCTTTTGGCACTCCAAAACGCGAAGCGAATCGCCGCGCAACACTCACCCCGTCGAGCGCCATGTATTCCTTCCACGCAAACTCGATCCGCACGGGGTCAAGCCCCGCCGGCCTCGCCAGGAGCGCCGGGTCCGCCGCGAGCGGGTCGCGCATGCCGGACACGAGCGAACCGGCGAGCCACCCCTGTCGCGCCTCGGTAATCACAATTCCGGGTTCCACTTTCAGTCGTGCCAGAAAATCACCCCATTGCTGCGAGCGGTGTTGAACGAACCATCCAACTAGAACAACCGCGAAGATCGCCGCTCCAATGAGGAGCCACGCAAAGACCGGGCGCTGTGTCGTGTCCGCGCGGTCCTGAAGTTGCGAGGTGAGACACGCTTCGATCTCCGGCCGCAGTGACTCGAAGGCCGAGGAGTCGCCAGCGAATTTGGCCAGTTCTGCGCCTTTCTGGATATGCACGCTCTCGATGGTTTCCTCTAGCGTCCCGTGCAGGCTTCGCGGCGGGTCGCCGTAAATCGCCGCCGCGAGAAAGGCGTAGCGCCCGGGCACCACCCACACCTGCAATCCGCCGACTCGGAACTCGTCGAGTTGCGCATCCGCTGCCGCTTGAAAGCCATCGCGCACAAAATCCTGAATCGCACTCAACATCGCGGCGACCATGTCCGAATTCTGAGCCTTGGCCTCATCGGCTGACGCATGCAAAAGCAGGAGGCTGGTTTCCTTGTGAATGAGAAACACCTGCTCGACGCGATAAACCAGACTGCGCAAAAGCACGACTTCGGCAAAGGATCGCCCCGTGCGCATCGCTTCAAACCGCCACTTCAACC
>JAYTDO010000253.1:0-2953 GCA_043735935.1 Chthoniobacteraceae bacterium | reverse complement strand
GCGGTGGACCCGCTCGCGACCATCGGCGCGCACACCGTCACGCATCCGGTGCTGCGGCTGCTCGGCGACGCGGAGGCGCTCGCGGAGATGGCCGATTCGAGGCGGCAATTGGAGGCGCAGCTCGGCGGCCCGGTGCGGCATCTCGCGTTTCCCTTTGGCGGTGCGAATGCGGTGGGCGCGCGCGAATTCCGCCTCGCGGGCGAGGCCGCTTTTTCCACCGCGACCACGACGCGCTGCGCGAATCTTTTCCCCGCCCACGCGCGGCATCTCACGGCCCTGCCGCGGCTCACGGTCAGCGGAAATTATCCCGCGCCCGACCGCCTGCGAAAATTGGAAAGCGGGGTGCTTTCGGCGAGGGAGCGGAAGTTCCAGCGGGTCGTCACCGAGTAGCGGGGCCGTGGCCTGCCTCCGAAAGAGGAAGGGGAAAAAGAAGATCGGCAGAGCCATGTGCTTTGGCGGGCCTCTCCCACCCGGCCACATCCGCGGCCAAGTCCGACCGGCACGGTCTGCGGTTGCACATGCCCGCACCCTCCATTCGGTTCGCTCGATCGTCTGAAAAACACCACCCCCGATGCGCCCGCGCGCGAATTTTGCAGCGCCCAGCGCGCCCGCACCAGCACCCCGCTGCAAAGCCTGGTCCTGATGAACGACCTCCGTCTTCGTCGAAGCCGCCCGCGCCTTCGCCCAGCGCATCCTCACCCACGGCGGCGCCGACGATGCCGCCCGCCTCCGCTACGCCTGGCGCACCGCGCTCTCCCGCACCGCGAGCGAAAGCGAGACCGCCATCCTCGCCAAAACCCTCGAGACTCAGCTCGCCACCTACGCGGCGGACAAACCCGCCGCCGCCGCGCTCGTCAAAGTCGGCGATCTCGCAAAGCCCCCCGGCCTCGACGACAGCCAGATCGCCGCGTGGACGGCTGTGGCAAATGTGCTGCTGAATCTGAACGAGACGATCTCGGACTAGGCGGCTCGGCCAGCCTCTCGTTCCCAAGCCGCCAGATGGGGACGAGGCGCTAAACGCCGATGGTGTCACTTGTCACCATTTGGCGATTGCCAATGGCTGCCATTGTTAGACATTGTTAAACATTGGTATGAGCCGCAAATCCGAACCCAAAACCAAAGGCACAGTGATCTCGGACAAGAATCGCAAGGAGGCGAACACCTTGTCAGCGGAGGATCGGCGTGAGTTGCTGGAAAAGGCTTTGGAACTCATCTCCCGCGTATGAAAAACCAATACTCCGCGGTCGTCGTCCACGAGGGCAAATGGTTCATGGCCATCTGCCCCGAAGTGCCCGAAGCCAACGGACAGGGCAAGACGCGCGAGGCCTGCCTCCAAGACCTCGCCGCAGCTATCGAGACGGTTCTCGATTACAAACGCGAGAAGTCAATGAAGGGTATTCCGCGTGGCGCGGAACAGACGGCGGTGCTCGTTTAGCTCGGCGCATTCATTTTTCACATCCTCGGGCGATTTGCCTTGGAGGAAAAAGCGTCCCGAGTGTTCATTTGCTGCATGAAACGCCGCGACCTCATCCGCCACCTGCAAAAACAGGGCTGCGTGCTGGAACGCGAAGGGGGGCGACATTCGATCTGGATCAATCCGGCCAACTGTCTCATCCAAGCGGTTCCGCGCCACACCGAAGTCGGCGGTTTCCTCGCGAAAGGCATCTGCAAAAGACTGGAAATCCCGCTTCCCTGAAAGGCGGCTTTTCCCCCTCGTGACCAAGCTCCCGCTTGGTCAGGCCAAGGTCTGCGAAGCTCTGCTTCGTCCACGGGTGAAAGTCGGGGCGGCGTGGCTTGGCCCAGCGGCCCCGCGCGAAGCTGGAGCTTCGGGGACAAGGGCGTGCCCAAGCGGGAGTTTGGGCACGGGGGGCGCGATCCGCTTTCACTACGCTTGAGTCGAGGCTGCGGGGTGCTACTTTCCGCCGCATGCGCACGCTCGCTGAGATCGAAGAAGCCATCGCCACGCTGCCTGTGGGGCAGGTGGAGAAGCTGGCCGTGTGGTTGGAACAGCGGCGGAGGCAGGAACCCGGATGGCCGGTGCCGCCACCCAAGGTCGAGCGGGCGGAATTGGAGCGGATCGAGGCGGAGATCGAGGCGGAGTTTCCCACGTTCCGGCGCTGAACGATGCTGCTCGACACGAACGCTTACTTTGCGTGGGCGAAGGGGGATGCCGGACTGTTGCAGGCTTTGCGGCCGGATCGCACCTGGTATCTGCCGGGCATCGCGCTGGGTGAGTACCGCTACGGTCTGCTGAAATCCATCCGGCGCACGGAGTTGGAGTCGTGGCTGGAGTCGGTCGAGGCGGCGTGCGTGGTGCTCGCGGCGGATGGGACGACGGCGCGGCATGACGCGGAGTTGCGCCGCGCGCTCGACACGACGCGCGGGGAAGTGCCGTACCACGACCTCTGGATCGGGGGCGCTCGCATTGCAACACAACGTGGCGGTCGTGAGCCGCGACGCGCATTTTGACGTGATGCCAGGCGTGCGGCGCATCCGCTGGCAGGGCGGGCGGGCAAACGGGGTTGCTAAGGAAAGCGTCCGCGCCAAGGTGTTCTCGGCAGTTTCCTCAAAGATGAATGTCCCCAACCAAATCCAGAACGCCCTGACGCGCCGTGCGTTTCTCCAGCAAAGCAGCACGGGGCTGGGCGCGCTGGCGCTTTCGGCGCTGATGAAGCCCGATCTTTTCTCCATGGATCCCGGCACTGGCGCGGCGGTGCCGGGCACGCTCCAGCGGCTGCATTTTGCGCCAAAGGCGAAGCGCATCATCTTCCTTTTCATGTCGGGCGCGCCGTCGCATCTCGATCTCTTCGACCCGAAACCGAAGCTGACGGAGATGACGGGGAAGGATCTGCCGGACAGCGTGCGCAAGGGGCAGCGCATCACCACGATGACGAGCGGGCAGAAAAATCTGCTGTGCGTGGGCTCGCCCTTTAAGTTTGCGAAGTACGGCCAG
>JAYTDO010000252.1:0-8353 GCA_043735935.1 Chthoniobacteraceae bacterium | reverse complement strand
CGCGGTGGTGCGTGCGCAGCAGCTCGTGAAGAGCGGCGACACGACGCTGCAAACGCTCTGGCCTTTCGACGGCGTGCATCCGGGCGACGCGGGTTACGTGGTCTTCGCGGACGCGGCGTGGCAAGCGTTTCAGGATGCGATTATGGCGAAGCAGATTTGCGCGGCTCCGGCCAGGATGCTGTATCCCGATACTTATATGAAAAATGCGCGGGTCCGCATTTCCAGCCTGGGCGCGCTGCCACCGGGCTGGCGGGTCGGCGTGCCGAATCCGGTGTCGGCTTACTTTGACATGCTCATGTCGCGCTGGCTCGACGACGAGGTGATCGCGACCGTCAAAAAAGGTGAGCCCACCGCCCTGGCTCCGCTGAAGGCGAAGTTCAGCGGCAGCATGGTCATGCTCTTCGCGGAATCGACGGTGAAATCGGTGAAGTATCGCGCGCTCATTGACGGCGAGTTGGTCGAGCACAAGTCCGCGGACGGCAAACAGACGCTCACCGAATTCGACGGCGGCTTGCTGGCGAACATGGTCAAAGGCAACTGCCACCACGCGCAGGTCATCGCCGAGGGACTCGACCCCGCGGTGGAGCACACGCTCGAAATCCAGCCGGTCTTTTCCGGCGAAGGCGAACAGGAGCTGCGTCTTGAGAGCATCTGCGTGGCGGGCGGCGAGGCGCGCGTGCAATTGGTCGTCGGCCTGTAAGCGCGGAATCCACCAATCTTGTTATCCCATGAAATCATCGATCATCTGCGCCGCTCTCGTCGCTTTCACTCCCCTCGTCGTCCGGGCCACGCCGACGGAGAACGTCAGCTTCCGCATCCTGCCGGCTCCGGCGAAAATGGTCATCGATGGCAAGACTGACGACTGGGATTTGTCCGCCGGCATTTTCGCGTGCGACGACACGGAGGCGCAGCGCGACCACTATGGCGTCTGGCTCCACGCGCAGTTCGATGCGGAGAATCTTTACCTCATCGCCCGCTGGAATGACGACACACCGCTGAACAACCCCGGCCAGGCGATCGCCGATTATGGCTTCGCGGGTGATAGCTTGCAGTTCCGCACCCTCACCGCGCCGGGGACGCCGCAGGAACGCGGCCAGCATTTCTGTGCGTGGCGGGGCCACGACGGGGCGGATGTCATCAAGATCGAGCAGGGCAAGGATTTCAAAGAAGGGATCGTCGAGGATGCGAAGAAGACGGGCGGGGCGCAGCAGGCGTTCACGGTCAACGCGGACGGGAAGGGCTATGTGCAGGAGCTGGCGATTCCGTGGAAGCTGCTCACGCGCGATGGCCAGCCGATCAAGGCGGGAGGCTCATTCACGCTGACTTTCGAGCCGAATTTCACCATCGGCACGAAGGGCCGCGCCTCGGTGAAAGAGCTGTTCAAGGCAGGTATCACCCCCGACCGCGTGTTCACTTTCATGTCTAGCGGAACGTGGGGGACGGCGACGCTCGAAGCGAAGAGCACCGGCCGACCGCAACCCGTCCGCCTCGCCGACGCGCGGGAGTTTCCGGTCAAAATGGAGAAGGGCGTGCCGGCGGTGGACTGGAGCGGGCTGATCAAGTCGGAGGAGCTCGCGGGCTTTAAGCCGATCGAGTTCACGATGCCGGCGGATGGTTTCATTTCGCTGAACATCAAAAACACCGACGGTCAGGTTGTGCGCCAGTTGCTCAACGCCGCGTTTTTCACCGAAGGCAAGCACACCGTGAAATGGGACGGACTCACGACGCCATCGTGGACGCGCCCCGGCGAACCAGTGTCACCGGGCGAATACCCCTGGAGCGCCCTTACGCACACTGGCATCGGGCTAAAGCTGCGCGGATGGGCCGGCAACGGCGGGGTCGCGCCGTGGGACAGCGCCGACGGCAAGGGCAATTGGGGTGGCGATCATGGTTTGCCAGTGGCGGTGGTCACGGAGGGGCAGCAGGTTTTCCTCGGCTGGAGCGCGGCGGAAGCGGGCAAGGCATTGCTCGCGTGCGACCTCGAGGGCAAGCCTCAGTGGGGCAACAACCGCGGTGGCATCGCGGGGGTGAAGGGGCTCGCGGTCAATGCAGGCGTGCTCTACGTCCTGGGCGGGAATGCCGGCGCGGATGCCGACGGCGCGAACCTTTACAAACTCAACACGAAGGACGGCAGCTACGTGGCCTGGGAAGGCGGCGACCTCGCCGATGTGAAAATCAAATCGCTCTGGGCCGCGGACGCCGCGGCGAAACCCGAGAAGGCTGACGAAATCCTTTTCAAAGACGGCAAACTCTGGCTCGCCTTTTACCAGGATGAAATCCTCGCCGAGCTGAATACTAAGACGGGCAAGCTGGTGCAAATCCACCCGATGCTCGGCACCAAAGATCAAAAGGATTTGAAGCAGATCGCCATGAGCGATGGTCTGGTCTTTCTCGCGACCGGCGAACCCGACAACCAGGTGCTGGTCAAGAAAGGGAACGAGACGGTTCTGACGATCGGCCGCAAAGGCGGACGCGCGTTGCTCGGACCGTGGCAGCCGGAAGGCATGCGCTTCGTCAAGAGCATGGCGGTGGACGCGGCGGGAAAGCTCTGGGTCATGGAAGCTGACGGTTCGCCAAAACGTGTCAGCGTCTGGGACACCAAGACCGGCAAGCTCATCAACGAATTCTTCGGCGCGACCGGATACGGCGCGCTCGGCGGGGCGATCTGTCCGACGGACCCGAACGTGATGGTCGGGCAGGGTTGCGAGTGGCGGCTCGATCCGCAGACCGGCCGCGCCCGAGCGACGACCGTCATCACCCGCGACGGCATGGAGAACTCGCGCTTCGCCACCGGTGCCAATGGCCATTTGTATCTGGCGGTGGCGAGCAAGTGGGCTTTCGAGCCGGGAGACGTGAAAGTTTTTGAGCGCCTCGGCGAAGCAGACTACAAGCTGCGTTGCGCCTTCCGTTATGAGGGCAAGGATAAGACCGCGAAAACATTTCTTTGGACGGACTCGAACGGCGACGAGCAGGAACAGCCCGAGGAAATCCAAAGCGTCGATGGCGCCGTGCGCTTCAGTTCATGGTTCATGAACGTCGGCCCCGACCTCGCCTTCACGGCGGGCGACCGGATCTTCCGGCCTGATGGTTTCACGGCGTGCGGCGCGCCGAAATACGACCTGGCTGTTTCCACGAAACTTCCCGCGCCCGGCATGGCCTCGGCCGATGGCTCGCTCGTCCTGCAGCCCGGCGCTTACGGCGAGACGCATGCCGTGCTGAATTGTTTCGACATTGGCTCCGGGAAAAAACGCTGGAGCTATCCCGACAACTTCAACGGCGTCCACGGCTCGCACAACGCCTGCCCGCCGCAGATGGGAATGATTCGCGGCTCCTACGGCCCGACCGGCAGCGTGAAAATGCCGAAGCCGCTCGGCAACATCTGGGTGCTCCCGACCAACGTCGGAGAATGGCACATCCTGACCGAAGACGGCTTTTACCTGACACGGCTCTTTGAAGGCGACCCGATGAGAATGAAGTGGCCCGAAGCCGCGGTCCCCGGCGCGGACATGTCGCACTGCCCGCCCGGGATGGGCGGCGAGGATTTCGGCGGCAGCATCGCGCAAAGTCGCGACGGCAAGCTCTACATCGAAGCGGGCAAGACTGCGTTCTGGAACCTCGAAGTGACGGGGATTGAGACGGTGAAAGCCCTCGCCGGCGCGAGCGTGCAAATGTCCGACAAGGATGTCGCCGAAGCGCAGAAATTCCACGACCAGCAATTGCAGGCGGCGGTCGGCACCCGGCGCCTCAGCCTGAAGAAGCTCACGCCGAAAACCACCGGCAACCTCGATCAGGACTTCGCCGGCGCGGAGATCATCCGCTTTCAAAAATCCGACGAGACCGCCGTACGCAGCGCGGTCACGCGGGATGAGCAGAACCTCTACCTCGCTTGGGACGTGCGCGACAAGACGCCGTGGGTCAACGGTGCGGAACAGCCGGAGAACCTCTACCTCAGTGGCGACACCGTGGACTTCCAACTCGGCACGGATCCCCAAGCCGACGCGAAGCGCGACAAGGCCGCGACGGGCGATCTGCGGCTGAGCATCGGTAATTTCAAAGGCACGGCCACCGCCGTTCTTTACCGCCCGGTCGCCGACAAAAACAAAACGCGCACCCCGAAGACTTTCAGCTCCGGCGTCATCAAGGAATACATCGTCGCCGACGTGACGGTGCTGCCCGACGCGCAAATCAAATTCACCAAGCGCAACGAGGGCTACGTGATTGAAGCGGTCATTCCGTTGGCGAGCCTGGGTCTCGCGCCCGCCGCCGGGCAGACGCTCCACGGGGATTTTGGCGTGACCTACGGCGACCAGGCCGGCCAACGCACCCGCCTCCGCTCTTACTGGAACAACCAGCACACCGGAATCGTGGACGACGCCGTGTTTGAATTGATGCTGGAACCGAAAAACTGGGGTGAACTTTTAATCGGCGAATGAGACGGCTGATCAGTTTACCTCATCGCGCCGCCATTTTCGTTACCGTGTCTGGTTGTTCGATTCTTCCAGAATGAAGCCGACGACCATCGCCTGCCGGAACTCATCGAAAATGTCGTGCTCAGCGATCTTCTCCGGAAGCGGTGATGAGCAATCCGATTGACGCAACCGAGCCGCGCCGGCACCGACGCTCCTTTTCAAAATCTATGAACCCATCCAACAACTACATCCCACTCGCTGCCGCTGCCTTGAGCCTTCTGCTCGCCCCATCCCCGGCTTCCGCCGCGGACTTTTTCCTGAAGGATGGCGACCGCGTCGTGATGATCGGCGACAGCATCACCGAGCAGTATCTCCACAGCACGTATGTGGAAACGTGGGCGCTCACGCGGTTTCCAGCATGGAACGTGACGTTCGTGAATGTGGGCATCGGCGGCGACACGTCGCCCGGCGGCAACAACCGTTTCAAACGCGACGTGCTCGCATACAACCCGACCGCGATGACGGTGAACTTCGGGATGAACGATGCCGGCGCGGCCGGGAACGTCTTCAACGAGGGCCGCTACAAATCCTACATGACCGGATTGCAGAGCATGGCCGATCAGGCCAAAGCCGCGAACATCCGCGTCGCGTGGCTCACGACCAGTCCGGTCGAAATCCCGGCGGAGGGCCCGTCGATCATGGGCGAAAATCTGAACCTGGAAAAATTCTGCGCAGGCGTGAAGCAGATCGCTGAGACGAATGGCGGCGCGTTGTTCGTGGATCACTTTCACCCATTCGCAGCGGTCATCGACAAAGCCCGCGCGGCGAATCCCAAGAACCGAATCGGCGGCGGCGACGCGGTCCATCCCGGCCCTCCCGGCCAGGTCGTCATGGCGGAGGGTATCTTGAAAGGCATGAGTTTTCCCACAGTCGTCGCGTCGGTCGAGATCGATGCCGGGTCGAAAAAGGTCGTCCAAAACCAGAACTGCGCGATCGACGGTGTGAAGGTGAACGCCGAGGGCAAAATCGAATTCCAGCAAACCGACCGTGCACTGCCGTTCTTCCCCGAGGAAGCAAAGGCCATTTTGCAGTGGGCATCCGTCATCGATGAGATGAACGACTATCGCCTAAAGGCGACCGGCCTCGCGGAAGGCCGCTACGAAGTGCGACTCGGAGGGGTGAAGATCGCCGATTACGCCGCCGCCGAACTCGGCGCCGGGGTCAACATCGCCGCCGCCGCTCTGGCCGCCGGCCCGATCGCGGAGCAGGTGAAAGCCGTGCGCGCCGCGATCAAGACGAAGAACGATTTCTTCCACGACAAGATCTTCCGCGGCGTCGTGCTCGCGAGCGGCGTGCCGGACTTTCTCGAACTCACGAAGGAAGAGGTCGAAACCAAACGTGCGGCGGCGCTGAAAGCGCGGACGGAGAAGTTGCCGGAGCTTTTCGCGGCGATTCGGACGGCGCTCGTGATCCAGCCGCACCTCGTGGAGATCGTCCGCAGTGCCGGTCAGTAGAGCCGCCAGACGCACTCTTCGCCGCGCGTTACGCGGTTCATCGGCTTAGCTGCTGTGCGCTTGGCGAGGCGGCAGGTCCGTTCAGAGACACCTTCCAGAAGCGGCCAGTCGGTCGCGCCGGGCATTCGCTTCGTTTTCCGGGTGAAAATCGGCGCTACGACCAGCGTGATTAGGGCTCACCGGTCGCTCCGTGGAAAAATGACTATCCGAATAGAATCGCTTCCCGTTCGCGAATCTCATCAGTAATTCTGTCGTCTTGAACGCGCCACCTTCCAGCAATCCACAGCAAGATTTCTCGGGCTACCGCGAATTCACAAGGGAATTGCGGGCGCTGGCCGTTGCGCCGAAAATCGACGGAGACAAAGCGAAACGCGTAGCCGCCTGTCTGGACGGGATTGCGGGCGCGGAGTTGCGGCGACTCGTCGGGCTAGAGACACGGCGTGCGCAGGGCGTGTTCTTCACCGGCTCAAAGCTCGCGGAGAAACTTTTCGGCTCACTCACGTTCGATCTTCGCGCGCATTTCATTTACGACCCGGCGGTCGGCGCGGCTGACCTGCTCCTTGCCGTCGCGCGTCGGCTCCCGATTGCTCGGAGCCTAAGCGCCACATTGAAAGCGTGGGGTGGATGTCTCGCTGGGACAGATCTGCAGCCGGAGTTCATAGAAGCCGCAAAGTTCCGACTCGCCTTGCTCGCGCGTCAGCGACACGGCGGTATCGCAAAGCTGCCGCCCGGTTGGAGAAAGCTGTTTCCGTTCATCCGTGTTGGCGATGGATTGAAGCAGCATAAACTCTACGCTCGCGCCACACACCTCGCGATGAATCCGCCGTTTTCGACCTCCGATCCGACGGGCGATTGCCAGTGGAAAGGCGGACGCATCTCGGATGCGGCGATGTTCGTGGTCCGGGCTCTCGAACACTCGCGACCCGGAACGCGGTTGCTCGCGGTGTTGCCGGATGTGCTGCGCTCAGGCAGTTTCCAGCACCATTGGCGCGAGCGCGTGAGCGATCTCGCCGAAGTGTGCTCGGTGAAACACCACGGTATCTTCGACGACTTCGCGGATGTGGACGTCTTTCGTTTGGATGTATTGCGTCGCGCAGGCACCGACGCGCGGCTTCGTCGCTGGCCGAAACAGCGGACGCGAGCCAACGGCACGGTTGGCGATCACTTCGATGTTCATGTGGGCCGAGTCGTGCCGCACCGCGACCCAGAAACCGGGCCAGAGCATCCTTACATCCATCCGCGCTGTGTTCCCGTCTGGACGGAGATGCGCTCCTTCACCGAAAAGCGCCGCCATGCTGGGATGGTGTATCGCGCACCGTTCGTCGTGCTGCGCCGCACGTCGCGCCCTGGGCATCCGTATCGCGCTACAGCGACCGTCATCGGCGGTAATGCGGACGTCGCGGTCGAGAATCATCTAATCGTTTGCGAACCACGCGACCAGTCTGCTGACACCTGCCGCGCCCTGATGAGCCAACTTCGCAGCCAGCGCGTGAATGACTTCCTCGATCAGCGGATCCGCTGTCGGCACCTCACTGTGGGCGCAGTGGAAGAGATCCCCTTTGACGCTCCGCAAACTGAGCGCACATGAGCGAATATTCCTCCAAAATGCCGGGAAGGGACCGAGAGCTTATTGACCAGCAGCCGTTGTCCGTGAGTGCCCGTGTTGCCATGCAGCTGGGGCGCGAGAGCATTTCCAGTTCAGTCACAGCCATTCTCGAACTGGTAAAGAATTCTTACGACGCTGACGCCGCGCGTGTCCGCATTCGCTTTCACGCGCTGGGAACCAAGGACGCACTGCTTGTAATCGAAGATAACGGCCGCGGTATGACGCTGAATCAACTACGCGACCATTGGATGGTCATCGGCACGGCGAATAAGGCGCGAGTTCGCAAGACCAAAAAAGGCCGGACGCCGACTGGCGAAAAGGGGTTGGGCCGCCTCGGCCTCGACCGGTTGTGTGCCGTTACTCGCGTTCAATCCGTTGCGAAGGATTCCGCTCCGGTGGAATTGGAAATCGATTGGCGCAGCTACGAGCGGGCTGTTTCGCGATTGGAGGAAGTCGTCCACTCCATCTACACGCTTTCTGATGTCGAGGCCGACCCGGTGACGGGCCAGCGCGCCTCTTTTTTACACGGCACGCGGCTAATTCTTCACGGTCTCAAGGACGACTGGAGCAAGGAGGCACTCACTGAACTTAGAGCTGAACTTGCCCTGCTGGTTTCGCCGTTCGCGGCTCCCAACGACTTTGCCATCGAATTGGAGACGGGGCGCGACGATGAGACGTTGGACGGGGTAGTGACGGTGCCGGGATTCGTTCTCGATGCCGCGACATGGAAGATCACCGCCACGATCAACGAAGATTTGACGGTGGAAATTCGCATGCAGTCCGGCCAACACGACACCGAGTATCGGCTCAAGCCTGTGCCGTGG
>JAYTDO010000251.1:0-5872 GCA_043735935.1 Chthoniobacteraceae bacterium | reverse complement strand
CAAACTCGCCGTCGCCCTGACGCTCGTCTCCGCGGCTGCGGCCACCTCCCACGCGCAGGATGCTGGCGCGCTCGTCGATAAACTCGTGAAAAAAGGCGTGCTCTCCAGCCAGGAAGGCGAGGAAGTCCGCGCCGACATGATGCGCGATTTTGCCACGCAGACCTCCGCGGGCAAAATCAATATCAACTCCTCCATCACCGAACTGAAACTCTACGGCGATCTCCGCCTGCGCTACCAGTACGACGACCGTCAGTCGCAGGTCGCCGCGCCGAACCATGTGGATCAGCGCTCGCGCTGGCGCTACCGGCTGCGCCTCGGTGCGGATGTGGCGCTGGGCGACAACTGGTTCGCCGGCTTCCAACTCCAGAGCGGACCGAATTCGGACTCGGGCAACCAGACCTTCAGCAACGGCTTCGACAATGACGGCATTTTCATCTCGAAGGCTTTCATGGGCTGGAAAAATGACTGGGCCACGGTGACGGTGGGCAAGCAAAAGAACCCCTTCTATACCACGGACATGGTGTGGGACCCGGACATCAACCCGGCGGGCATTGTCGAAACGATTTCTTTGAACAAGCTGTTCGGCGGAGGCCATGCAGGACCGACCGGCGGCCCCGGCAAAGATGGCAAGACCATCGCCGATCCCGGCGTTCCCTCGGAGTCCTCCTGGGAACTGAGTCTCGTCGCGGGGCAGTTGTTCTATCAGGACAACAACGAGTTCAACTTCGGCACAGACCTCAAAACCGACGGCTACCTGTTTGTCGAGCAGTTGA
The DNA here is from genome assembly GCA_043735935.1 of Chthoniobacteraceae bacterium. Classification (GTDB taxonomy): domain Bacteria; phylum Verrucomicrobiota; class Verrucomicrobiia; order Chthoniobacterales; family Chthoniobacteraceae; genus JANLQB01. Next base: position 5,099 of record JAYTDO010000251.1, on the reverse strand, counting down.
TCGGGACTTACCATTTCAACAAGAACGTGAGTGTGACCCTCGCCCCGGCCTACATGACTTTCACCGCCTCGCACCTCACGGGCTTGCGCAATGAAAACGCCTTCACCGACGCCGGCATCTTTGGCCCGACGGTTTCCACCCGCACTACGACCTCCACGATCAACACCGTTCAGGACACCGTGAACGCCGCCGGCACGGCGACGACCCGCGTGGTCACGCCGACCACCGTCACCTCCGTCGTCACCACGACCACGCGGCCCGACGGCACCGCCAGCACCAGCACCACGGCCAGCACTGTCCGCGCTGGCGCAGCCACCACCACGCAGCTCTCCCAAGGCGGCACACCGAACAAGCAGACGACCACGGCCAACACCGTGGCCTCCGCCTCCACGGCCACCGCACCAAAGGCCGCGCCGGGCTCGCTCCCCGCCGTCACCGGCGAAACGCGGAAGCTCAGCATCCTCACGGCCCCCGGCGACATCTCGTTCAAGATCGGCAGCCTCAAGGCCAAGGTCTATTGGGACTTTGCCTATAACCTCGAAGGCGAAGGACGCTACAATGACATCTACCAACTCCGCACCGGCAATCCCGCGACCGATGCCTTCCGCGACTACAAGACGCGCGATGGCATTGCGTGGCTCGCTGGCGTGCAGCTCGGGGAGACGAAAAAGAAAGGCGACTGGACTTTGCTGCTGAACTACCGCGAATCGGGCATCGCCTCGGTCGATCCGAATCTGAACGACTCGGACTTCGCCCTCAGCGAACTGAACACGCGCGGCTTCAAGCTCAGCCTCGGCTACCAGCTTGCGGATAACGTGGTCTTTACCCTCACCGGGATGATGGCCTGGAACCTCGACCAGAAACTCTCCGGCGGACGGGCGACCAATGCCCCGGCCATCGCGCAGGATAACACGATCAACGTCATTCAGGCCGACCTGAGCATTAAATTCTAACTGACCTTCTTGGTTGGGGGCCGGCGTCCCGCACGGGACGCCGGCCATCTTCCGGGAAACCAATTTATCTGACTTACTTGCATCTTATGAAAATGCACACACTCATCACCACGGCTGCGGCGCTGGCACTGTCGGCATCCCTGGCCCACGCGGGCCGCATCGTTATCAAAGGCTCCGACACGCTCGGCGCGAAACTCGTCCCGCAGCTTGCCGAGACCTTTAAGGCCGAGCACGCCGGCACGAGTTTTGAAATCGCCGCCGAAGGCTCGACCACGGGTATCGCCGCGCTCATCGATGGCACCGCGAGCATCGGCATGTCCAGCCGCCGCACCAAGCCCACGGAAATCTCTGCGGCGAGCGCGAAAGGCATCAACCTGCACCCGACCGTCGTGGCCTATGACGGCATCGCCATCGTCGTGAATGCGGGCAATCCGGTGAAGGGTCTGACCAAGCAGCAGGTCGAGAAAATCTTCACCGGCGACATCACCGACTGGAGCGCGGTCGGCGGCACCGCCGGGAAGATTTCGATCTACACCCGCAACACGTCGTCGGGGACTTATTCCGACTTCAAGGAACTCGCCATGAAGAAGCGCGACTACGCGGGCGGCTCGCAGAAAATGGCGGGCAACGAGCAGATCGCGGCGGAGGTCGGCAAGAATGCGGGCGGCATCGGCTATGTGGGCCTCGCCTACATCAAGGCGGGTGGCGTGAAGGCGCTGCCGGTCGAAGGCATTGCGCCTTCGGAAGCGACCGTCCGCGCCAAGACCTATCTGTATTCGCGTCCGACCTTTTACTACACCAATGGCGAGCCAGCCGGTGAGGCGAAGGAGTTTGTGGACTTCACGCTCAGCCCCAAGGGCCAGGCAATCGCGGCGCAGGTGGGCTTTGCGACGATCAAGTAATTGGAATTTGGTTTAGGTTCCGGGAGCCCGCCGAAAGCTGTGTTTCGGCGGGCTTCCTTTTTTAGTCCGACAGCGCACCTGGAGGGGAAGCTGCCAGCTTCCCCTCCAGGTGCGCTGCCTCCCAGTTCACACACTTGTAACAGTCGCCCTCTTGCCAGCCCGCCGCCCCCGTCTCTAGTTCCTGCTTTTTCCCATGAGCACCGCCACCGCCAATCCTCCGCCAGCCCGGCGACCGATTGGCGACGCGCTGCTCAACCGGAACCGCTTCCGCATCCTCGGACTAACGCCGGACGACCTCATCAAATACTTTTTCGGCAGCAATGCCACGGTCGCGGTCATCGTCCTCGCCCTCATCACGGTTTTCCTGTTCCGCGAAGGCGCGGGCTTTTTCGGCATGAACGCGCGGAACATCCGCGTCTATCGGCTCGCCGGGCTGGAATATGTGGACTTCATCCGCCGCGAGGTGGATGCGCACACCGCGATCAACCGCACGCTCAACGACCTGCGGCTCGCGCAATTCCAGCGGCTCGCAGCCCAAGGGCAGACGGTCGAGCAGGCAAATGAGGCGCTCGCGGGCTTCGATGCTTTTGCCAATGCGTATGGCGATTCCGTCGATGACGTGCGCGGCCTTCTGTCCGACCTCACGGAAGCCGCGACGGCGATCAAAACGAAGGAGGCCGTGAACGGCGATCTCGCGGAGCAAAAGCAGATGCTCAGCGGCGCGGGCAAGGCGGACGAGGCGGCGGCGATCACGATTACGCCGGTGGATTTCGCGCAGGAAACCGGGGCGCTGACGGCGGTGTTTCCGGCGTATCAGGCGGCGAACAGACAGTTCGTAGAAAAGCTCACCGCCGCGCTCGCGCTCGCGCCGCAGATGCCGGATGCGAAGCTGCGCGCGCAAATCGGGAAGATTCAGGCGAAGACAAAGGAGTTCATCGCCACTTTCCCGCAGATCGAAGCGGGCATGCAGGCGTGGCGCTACGATGCACCGGTGCCTGCGTGGAAATCGCTGACGACTTTTCTTTTCGGTCGTGAGTGGCTGACGGCGAGTTTCTGGCAGGACTGGTACGGGCTCATCCCGCTGCTCGTCGGCTCGCTGCTCGTCTCGGTCATCGCGCTCGTCATTGCGGTGCCGCTCGGGGTATCCGCGGCGATTTACGTGAGCGAAATCGCGGGCGCGAAGGAGAAGAATTTCATCAAGCCGTACATCGAATTCATCTCGGCAATCCCGTCCGTGGTGCTGGGTTTTTTCGGCATCGCCGTATTCGGCACTGCGCTGCGCTGGGTCTCGCAAACGCCGTGGCTGTCATGGTTTCCCGGTTTTCCCATGAGCGAACGGCTGAACTCGCTGACCGCCGGTGCGCTGCTCGCGCTCATGGCGGTGCCGACCATTTTTTCGCTCGCCGAAGACGCACTGACGAACGTGCCGAAGCACCTCAAGGAAGCCTCCTACGCGCTGGGTGCGAACCGTTTCCAAACCATCGTCCGCATCCTCGTGCCGGCGTCCCTCTCCGGCATCATCTCCGCGATCCTGCTCGGGTTCGGGCGGGTGATCGGCGAGACGATGGTGGTGCTGCTCTGCGCGGGCAACCGCATCCAGATTCCCGACTTCACGCAGGGGCTTGGCGCGTTTTTCCAGCCGGTGCATACGATGACCGGCATCATCGCGCAGGAGATGGGTGAGGTCGTCCCCGGCAGCATTCATTACCGCGCGCTTTTCATGGTCGGCATTGTCCTTTTCCTTCTCGCGCTGCTCATCAATTTCATCGCGCAGAAAATCATCACGCGCTACCGCATCTCGATCGGCTGAGGCCATGCACGCACTCGCCAATCCCTTTACCCTTCAGGCTTCCGCGTCGCGCACCATCGAGGCCGTGGCGTTTGGCGTCTTCCGCTCGGCGACGTATTTCGTGCTCATTTGCGCGACCGTCATTTTCGGCCTGATCTTTTTCCGCGGGGCGGGGACGGTCTTCAAAACGTCCGCGCCTTTCGTCAACTGGACCTTCCTCACCCAGCCGCCGGAAACGCTCTACGTCTTCGATCACGAGGGCCGGCACTACGAGATGGGCGACAAGGAATTCCGCGCCTTCAAAGCCGAGCGGAAACTGGATGACATCCCGGCGGAAAGCTACGCGCACAGCGCGGGCGGCATCTGGCCGTGCATCGTCGGCACCGCACAACTCGTCGTCGGCTCGATGGCCATCGCGCTGTTCATCGGCGTCAGCGCGGCGATCTATCTCAACGAGTACAGCACGCACGGGCGCACCGTGCATTTCATCCGCCTCGCCATCCTCAATCTCGCGGGTGTGCCGTCCATCGTCTTCGGGCTTTTCGGCCTCGGCCTGTTCGTCCACTTCATGCCGATGCTCGACACTTTCAACAGCCAGACCGCGCTCAGCATTCCAGTCGGTTTTGGCCACTGGCTGAATTTCCGCGGTTGGAATGTGTGCCTGCTTTCGGGCTGGTTCACGCTCGCTTTCATGGCGCTGCCGGTAGTCATCACCGCGAGCGAGGAGTCGCTGAAGGCTGTGCCGATGGGCTTTCGCGAGGGCTCGCTCGCGCTCGGCGCGACGAAGTGGCAGTCCATCCGCACCAACGTCCTGCCCTACGCGCTGCCCGGCATGCTCACCTCCTCGATCCTCGGCATCGCGCGCGTGGCGGGGGAGACCGCGCCGATCATGTTCACGGCGGCCTACGTTATGCGCGATCAGCAGAGCGGCGGTGGACTTTTCGGCTGGCTCTTCCAGGGCGTGATGGCGCTGCCTTATCACATCTACGTCGTCAGCTCGAAAATCCCGCAGAATGAGTACACCGAGCGCGTGCAGTACGGCGCGGCGTTTGTCTTTCTGCTGCTCGTCATGGGCATCGCGCTGGCCTCCATCCTCCTGCGCATCCGCATGCGCAGCCGCTACCGCTGGTGAGCACACTTGCCATGAAGACCTTCGCTCCCGAACCTCGCCTGAACCCGACCGCCACCGCCATGCCCGACGACCCCGCGCACCCGACGATGATCGAGGTGAAAAACCTCGATTTTTACTACGGCGAGACGCGCGCCCTGCACGGGGTCAGTCTCCAGATTCCGGCGAAAAAGGTGACCGCTTTCATCGGGCCGTCGGGCTGTGGAAAATCGACGCTGCTCCGCTGCTTCAACCGGATGAATGACCTCGTCGATATTGCGCGCATCGGTGCGGGGTCGGTGAAAATTCATGGTGTGGATATTCATCATCCCGACGTGGATGTGATC
>JAYTDO010000250.1:0-39408 GCA_043735935.1 Chthoniobacteraceae bacterium | reverse complement strand
GAGTGAAATTGATCGCGTCCGCCCATTTTTTCGACGCCACGCCACCGAGCGGTCGTCTCGCTCGCATCCGGTCGAGCGCCGTGGCGGCGGGCGCCGACGTCTGCAAGATCGCCGCGCGTGCAGACCGTCTTTCGGATTTGTCGCGCCTGTTTGCGCTTCTCGATGGGCCGCAGCCGCTTCCCCTGAGCGTGATGGGCATGGGGCCTTTCGGGAAAATTTCCCGTCTCCTTCTCGCGCGCGCCGGCTCAGTCCTGAACTACGGTTACCTCGATGAGGCCAACGCCAGCGGCCAGTGGCCGGCGGTCCAGCTCAAGACTCGCCTGGACGAACTGTAAGGCCGATCAGGGCGTGCGCGTCGTCGAGTGGGGCTGAAGCACGCGCATCAGCGCGGAGTAGATTTCGCTCGGTCCGAGCCCTTTGCTCACGTAGCCGTTCGCACCTGCTTTTCTCGCTGCCTGCATCGCATCCTCGTCATACCCGAGGCCCGTAAACATCACGATCGGAAGCTCGGTGTATTTTTCACGAATGAGAGAGATCAGCGTCAGGCCGTCGAGCTTTGGCATCCCAATGTCGAGGATGATGGCGTCACACGGATTCAGATCGAGCCACGATTGGACCTTCGAGCTGTCCGTGAGCGAGGAAGCCGAGTGGCCTTTGCTTCGCAGAAAGGTTGTGAGGAAGCGGTTGAGGAGGCGGTTATCGTCGACAACGAGAAATGTCATGGGTGTGAAAGGGCGGATTGGGTCGGCTGGGCTCTTCGAGAAAAGCAAAGCCGGTGCCACCACGTCCCCTTCATTCCACCTGAGACGAAAATCAGCTTCGGCGCGACGCCAGCCAGCAGACTCCAAAGAGCGCGGCTGTCAGCCCGAACGCGAGGAGCGTGGTGCCGTATTCCGCGCCGTGGCCCGGATGCGGCATCGCCGTGAACCAATCGAGCGCGGAATGGCCGGGATGCGCCTGGGCGAATCCTGCGAGGCTGAGGAAGGCGGCGAGCGCGGTGACGGTTTGGCGGAGTGGTGCGTGTTTCATACGGCGGTGATCGGTGGTGGAGACTAAAAACGTCCGGTCGCGGCGTGCGACTCCTTTTTCAAAAAATGAGCGCTCACTCCACGTCGTCGCCGGCGGCGGTGAGTTTCACCATGGGGAGCCGGTCGTCCTCGTCGATCTCGACGGGAGGATGAATGAGTTCTTCGAGCCTGCGTTTGAGCGCGAGGAATTCCGGCCCGAGAAACTGCGCGGCGGTGCGCGGACGCGGCACCGGATTGTCGATGAATTCCATCACCCGTCCGGGCTCCCGGCCCATGACCAGGATACGGTCGGCGAGGTAGGCGGCTTCATCGAGATCGTGGGTGATGAAGAGGATCGTGACGTCCACCTTCTTCCAAATCTGGAGCAGGTAACTCTGCATCTGGCAGCGCGTCTGTGCGTCCAGCGCGCCGAACGGTTCGTCCATGATGAGGATGCGCGGTTCATTTGCCAGAGCCCGCGCGATGGCCACGCGCTGCTTCATGCCACCCGAGAGTTCGTGCGGGTAGGAGTGCTCGAATTTGGTGAGGCCCACCATCTCCAACCACTCGCGCGCCTCGCTCTCCGCGGTCGTCTTGTCCTTGCCCCGCATTTCGAGTCCGAACATCACATTGGCCCGCACCGTCAGCCACGGGAAGAGCGTGTAGCCCTGGAAAACCATGCCCCGATCGGGACCGGGGCCGCTGACCGGTTTGCCGTCGAGCAGCACCTCGCCGCCCGTCGCATCATCGAGCCCCGCGACGATGCGGATGAAAGTAGATTTCCCGCATCCCGACGGGCCGATGACGGTGATGAACTCCCGGCGGTGGATGTCGAGGGACACATCGGAAAAGACGGTGCGCATCGCGCCTTCCGCGCCGAATTTCTTTTCGAGCCCACGCACGCTCAGGATCACCGGGCGCTGCCGGATGCGCTCGAAGCGGGCCGCCACGGCGGACGCGAGTTGGCGGTAATCGGGGATGACGATCGAGCTCATGCGGGAATCGGTCGCGAACGAAACCGCGCCCAGAAAGAGGGCCGCCCGCCAGCCGCACGCGTCTGGCGTTTCCATGGAAAGAGCACGCGCCCGAGCCACGCGAGGAAGAGGTCCGACGAAAACCCGATGATGCCGATCATCATGATGGCGGCATACACGTTGTCGAAATTCCGGTAACGCGCCTGCTGGTTGATGAAGTAGGTGATGCCTGACATCGTGCCGACGACTTCCGCGACGATGAGATACGTCCACGCCCAGCCGAGCAGGATGCGCATGTCGGTGTAAACGTCGGTGATGGACGCCGGGATGATCACGCGCCGGACGAGCAGCCAGCGGCTCGCGCCGAGCGTTTGCGCCGCCTCGATCAAGGCCGGGTCCACCTTGCGCACCGTGTTGCCGATCACCAGGACTTGCTGAAAGAACGTGCCGATGAAAATGATCGCGATCTTCGGTCCGTCATCGATCCCGAGGATCGCCACGCACAATGCGCCAAACGCCGGTGCGGGCAGGTAGCGAAAGAACTCGATGAACGGCTCCTGTAATCGCGAAAAAAACCGGTAGCTGCCGCAGAGAATCCCGAGCGGCACGCCGAAGAGCGACGACAGCACGAAGCCCCACCCGATCGTGCGGATGCTGTGTCCCAGGCTTTCGTGGAGCCACGGTTCATTCGGCAATCGAGGCGGCGTCTTAAACGCCGTGTAGAACGCCAGCGCGACTTCGTGCGGTGCGGGCAGATACACCGGGTTCACGCGGTGCCCCTCGGGCGGTGCGGTGCCATCCGCCTTCGTCTTCGCGAGTTCCCTGTCGTAGTCCTCCCGTGCCACGTCCATGTCTTCGGTGAAATAGTCCACGTCGCCCGGCGCGGTCACCCGCACGAGCGGGTGCCAGATCCACGGCACGTAGCTGACCGCGCTCCAAAGCATGAGCGGGATGATGAACGATAGCGCCGTCAGCACGAGCCGCCGCCTTCGCGGCAACTCCATCTTCAGCCCGAGCCAATCGCGGTGCGCCATCGGGCGAAAGGCGGCCTACTTCAGCCCGGCGACCACGCTCGACACTAGGTAGTTTTCGGGTTTCTGCGACACTTTGTAGACCTTGTTATCGAGGTTGAATTTGTTACCCACCGTCATCGAGCCGTAGATCGAATCCAAGCCGTCGCCCTTCTTGAATGCCGTCTTCGCCTCCGCGAGCGTCAGGAAATGCGTGCCGGGAATGTTCTTCACGTAATCCTCGGGATTGGCGCCCACCTTCGCGGCCATGATTCTCACCGCGTCATCCGCGGTCTTCGCGTCCTTCAGGTAATCGACGCACTTGTAGTAGATCGCCGTGATCTTCTCCCAGTCGGCTTTGTGTTTGGCAAAGCTCGTCGGACTCACCGCGAGCGCGTCGTAAATCAATCCCTTCGCATCGGCGCTGGTGAAGAGCGCCTTCGACCCGGCGACCTGCTTGAGGGCCTGGCTGGAGACGGGATACCACGCCGCGACCGCCGCCACCTTGCCGCTCGCGAGCACCTGCGGCGTGTCGTTAGTCGGGGTGTTCACCAGTTCCACGTCGGACTGCTTCAGGCCGTTCGCCTCGAGCGCTTTCAGCAGCAGCAGATGTTCAACGAGAGTCACCTCAATGCCGACCTTCTTGCCCTTTAAGTCCTTGATCGAATTGATGCCCGGCCCGCCGATGATCATGTCGCTGCCCTCGCTGAAATCGAGGAGTGCGATGATTTTGCTTTTCGCTCCATTCGCCCCGTTCACGAGCGCGTCGGTGGCCACCACCGTGACGGCATCCACTTTCCCGGCAGAGAAGGCGTCGAGCGACGGAAGGTAGTCGAACCACGCGAGCTCCACGTCGACGCCGGCTTCCTTGAACCACCCCTTCTGCTTCGCCACCTCCAGGATCGTGAAGCCGGGCCAGTCGGAGTAGCCGATCTTCAGTGGTTCGGCATGGATTGAAGCCGCAGACGCAAAGCCGAGCGCGGCGATGAGGAGTGATTTGAGTTTCATGGAGTAGGAATGGGAAGAGGTTGTGCGGGTGGTGTCGAATGGTGCGACCGCGCCCTATGCAGCCACCGTGCCACTCGAACGAAACGATACGAAGTCGCCCGCAAACCCTGATGAGATCAGGATCGCATCGGATGCGAGTGTTTTGCGAGGCGTATGACGAAAAGCGCATTTCTTCACACGTTGGATAAATAAGGACATCTGAATTGGATAAAATGCACCGGATGAAAACGCAGAAAGTATGAGGAAAACATAAAAACGTCATACTTTCTCTGGACGCAGCGAGGCGCGCACGCTAGCTGCTAGACGCGCTCCCGACTCCATCATGGCACGACCCCGCAAACGCAAAACCGCCGCCCGCATCAGCATCTCGCTACCAGTCCCGCTCTTTGCCGAACTGGACGCGATGGTGGCCGAGCGCGGCCACGCCAGCCGCTCGGAGGCGATCTCGAAAATGATCAGCGAACAGCTCGCCATGCATCAGCAGCAGCAGTTCGGAAAGCAGATCATGGCCGGCACGATCACGCTCGTTTACGACCACTCGAAACCCGGCCTACAGAGCCGGCTCATGGCCATCCAGCATCGCCATTTGAAAGAGATCATCTCGTCGCAACACATCCACTTGGAAAACCACCACAGCCTGGAGGTGATCCTCGCTCAGGCCCCGGGGTCGCGCCTGAAGCAGATCGCCGATGAACTCATCGCCTGCAAAGGCGTGAAACACGGATACCTGAACGTGACGTCCACGATCCTTCCGCCCATTTACTGATGAATCCCGTTGATCCGTCGCTGATCCGCTTTGAGGAAAATGTCGCTCCCGGCGCCAACTGGTCGCACGTGCTCAAGCGCGGTACCACGCTTCGTCTGACCGATACAGATGGTGGAGCAAACGTCTCGATCCTGCTCTACAACTTTGAACTGACCTGTGAGCGGCTGAACCTGCCCGACACACTCAAATGCCAGCACATCTCGCGGATCTCAAAGGGCAACTGCCTTTACTCCGACATGGGGCGCGTCCTGGTTTCGATCACGGAGGATACCTGCGGCTGGCATGATCCGCTCGCCGGCCGGTCGACTGCGAAAGGTGTCGAGGCGAAATACGGCACGAAAACTTACCAGCAGGCGAGGAACGATTGGCACCGCAATGCGCACGACGGATTTTTGACGGAGCTGGGAAAATACAACCTCGGCGAGCGGGATCTGGCGATGAACCTCAACCTTTTCAGCAAGGTGACCGTCGATGAAGCGGGCGCGCTGATCTATCACCCCGCCAACTCTCGCCCCGGCGCGTTCGTCGATCTGCGCGCGGAGATGAATGTCCTGGTCGTTCTCAATACGTGCGTCCACCCGCTCGATCCTTCACCCGCTTACGCGCCGAAGCCGGCGCACCTCACCGTATGGACATCTCCGCCGCCTGACGCGAACGATCCCTGTCGCAATTCGCGACCTGAGAACCAGCGCGGTTTCATCCTGACCGAACGTTATTTCCAATGAGCAGCCTCACCGAAAGCACTCTGGAAACGGCGCGCGCCATTTACGATTTCACCCTTCCGGCGGGCGACGGATGGTCTCACGAGATTCGCCGCGGACAGACTTTCCGGATCGAGGATCTCGAAGGCAATCAAGCGGCCGACACGCTCTTTTATAACCTTCACGACCCGGCCGATCGTTACAGCGCTCAGGACACGATGCGCGAGCAGGGCAATATCTACCTCACCACTGGGACGCGGTTGATTTCCACGCGCGGGAACGTGCTCCTGACAATCACCGCGGACACGTGCGGGCGGCACGACACGTTCGGCGGCGCCTGTGCGTGCGAGAGCAACATGGTGCGCTATGCGATCGAAAAGCGTTCGATGCACGCGTGCCGCGATAGCTTTTGGAAAGCGCTGCGCGACCGTGGCCCGCAGTGGGAAAAGCGCGACATCGCGAACAACATCAATTTCTTCATGAACGTCCCGGTCACGCCCGACGGCGGTCTCACCTTCGCGGACGGTATTTCGGCGCCGGGCCGTTACGTCGAGATGCGCGCCGAGATGGACGTGCTGGCCGTCATCTCAAATTGCCCGCAACTCAACAACCCTTGCAACGGCTACAATCCCACGCCGGTGCGCCTGCTGATCTGGGATTGATGTTTACCAAAGTCCTCATCGCCAATCGCGGCGCCATCTCGCGCCGGATCACCCGCACGTTGCATCGTCTCGGTGTCGGCGCCGTCGCGGTCTTTTCGGAAGCCGACATCGGCTCGATTCACGTTCGGGAAGCCGACTCCGCCGTGCTCCTCGGCCCCGGGCCCGTCAGCGACAGCTATCTGCGCGTGGACAAAATCCTCGCCGCCGCAAAGGACACGGGCGCGCAGGCGATCCATCCCGGTTACGGTTTCTTGAGCGAAAACGCCGACTTTGCCGAAGCCTGCGAGCGCGCGGGCCTCGCCTTTATCGGCCCGACGCCGGAACAGATGCGCGCCTTCGGCCTAAAGCACACCGCGCGGGAAATCGCCGAGCGCCTCGGTGTGCCCCTGTGCCCCGGCACTGGACTGCTCGCGGACGTGGAAGCCGCGGAGTCGGCTGCCGACGCGATCGGCTACCCCGTCATGCTCAAGAGCACGGCAGGCGGCGGCGGCATCGGGATGAAAGTCTGCTGGGATCGCGGCGGTCTCGCGGATGCATTCGCGTCCGTGGCGCGGCTGAGCAAAAGCAACTTCAAGGACTCCGGCATTTTCGTCGAAAAATTCATCCCAAACGCGCGGCATATCGAGGTGCAGATCTTTGGCGATGGAAAGGGGCGCGTGATCGCGCTCGGCGAACGCGACTGCTCGACGCAGCGGCGCAATCAGAAAGTCATCGAGGAAACACCGGCGCCCGGTTTGAGCGAGGCACAGCGCGGGGCGCTGGTGGATGCGGCGGTCAAACTCGGCCAGGCGGTGAACTACCGCTCGGCGGGCACGGTCGAGTTTGTCTTCGATGCCGATAGCGGGTCGGCGTATTTCCTCGAGGTCAATACGCGCCTGCAAGTCGAGCACGGCGTTACTGAGGAAGTGTTCGGCGTCGATTTGGTCGAGTGGATGGTGCGACTGGCATCGGGCGACACGAGTTTCTTCGACACCTTCACCGGCGAACGGAGCGGGCACTCGATCCAGGTGCGGCTCTACGCCGAAGACGCGCACAAGAACTTCCAGCCGAGTTGCGGGCTGCTGACCGAGGTCTCGTTCGATGCCGGCGCGCGAAATGAGACGTGGGTCGAAAGTGGCACCGAAGTGACACCGTTCTACGACCCGATGCTCGCGAAAATCATCGTCCGTGCGGACGACCGACCCGCGGCGATCGCGCGGTTGCGCGAGGCGCTCGACCGGACCGCGATCGGCGGAATCGAGAGTAATCTCGATTATCTCCGCAAAGTCCTCGCCACGCCCGAGTTTACCGCGGGGACGATCGTCACGCGATTCCTCGGCGACTTCGCCTACGCGCCCAGCGCGGTCGATGTGCTCGACGCCGGCGCGCAGACGACGGTGCAGGATTATCCGGGTCGCACCGGTTACTGGAATGTCGGCGTGCCGCCATCGGGTCCGATGGACCACCTCGCGCACCGGCTCGCGAATCGGTTGCTCGGCAATCCGGAGGACGCCGCGACGCTCGAATGCGTAATGACCGGGCCGACGCTGAAGTTCAACACAGCGACGGCCATCGCGCTGACCGGCGCCGACTTTGAGGCGCAACTCAACGGCGCCCGGCTCGCGCCATGGACTTCCGTTCCGGTGCAGCCGGGCGATGTCCTCAAGCTTCGCGCGGTGTCCGGAACCGGCTTGCGGGCCTACATCGCCGTGAGCGGCGGCTTTCAGGTCCCGCGTTATCTCGGCAGTCGTGCGACGTTCACGCTCGGCAAATTCGGAGGCCACGGTGGACGCGCGTTGCGGCCCGGCGATGTGCTCCCGATCGCAGCGTGCGATGCCACGTGTCTGGGCGCCATGCCCGCCGCGCTCATCCCGCAGTATACGAACGAGTGGGAAATCGGCGTCTTGTACGGCCCGCACGGAGCGCCCGATTTTTTCCGGGACGAGGACATTGCGATGTTCTTCGCGACGGCGTGGAAGGTTCATTACAACTCGAACCCGACCGGGGTCCGGCTCATCGGACCGAAGCCAAAGTGGGCGCGGACGGACGGCGGGGAGGCCGGCCTTCATCCGTCGAACATTCACGATAATGCCTACGCCGTCGGCACCATCGATTTCACCGGCGACATGCCGATCATTCTCGGTCCGGACGGGCCGAGCCTCGGGGGTTTCGTTTGCCCTGCGACGATCGTCCAGAGCGAGCTGTGGAAAATGGGAGAGCTCAAACCCGGGGACACCGTGCGCTTTCACCGACTGGCTCTCGCCGAGGCAAACGCCCGCGAACTCGAGCAGGATGCATCGATCGAAGCCCTTCGCGCGGCGCCTCCGCGAGCCGAGATCGTGGCGGTGGAAGACGCGATCGAGCGGCGCGACGGCGACGTGTGTTACCGCCGCGCGGGCGACAAATACCTACTCGTCGAATACGGCCCGCTCGTCCTCGATCTTGCGCTGCGATTTCGCGTCCACGCGCTCATGGAGTGGCTCGAGGCGAACCATCTTCCCGGCATCCTCGATCTCACGCCCGGCATCCGTTCATTGCAGATCCATTACGATTCGCGGCGGCTGCCGTTGCGCTCACTGATGGAGCGGCTCCGCCACGCGGAGACTCAGCTTCCGCCGACCGACGAGATCGAAGTCCCCTCGCGGATCGTGCATTTGCCGCTCTCGTGGGACGACCCGGCGACGCAACTCGCCATTCAAAAATACATGCAGTCGGTCCGCGCCGACGCGCCGTGGTGTCCGAGTAATTTGGAGTTCATCCGGCGCATCAACGGGCTCGCCGATCTCGACGAGGTGAAGCGAATCGTCTTCGACGCCAGCTACATGGTGCTGGGCCTCGGGGATGTCTACCTCGGCGCTCCGGTCGCCACGCCGCTGGATCCGCGGCACCGGCTCGTGACGACGAAATACAATCCCGCGCGCACATGGACGCCCGAAAATGCGGTCGGCATCGGCGGCGCCTACATGTGCATTTACGGGATGGAAGGGCCGGGCGGTTATCAGTTCGTCGGGCGGACGGTGCAGTGCTGGAATGCGTGGCATTCGACGGAAAACTTCGTTCCCGGGAAACCGTGGCTGCTGCGCTTTTTCGATCAGGTCCGCTTTTATCCGGTGACTGCCGAACAACTGCTCCAGCATCGCGCCGACTTTCCGAGCGGGCGCTTCACCGTGCGGGTCGAGGAGACCACCTTCCGCATGAAGGACTACCAATCCTTCCTCGCCGAGAACGCGGAATCGATCGCTGCGTTCCGGGCCGTGCAGCGCGCCGAATTCGCCGCCGAGCGCGACCGGTGGATTGTCGCCGGGCAAAGTGTGATCGAGTCGCAACCGGAGCCCGAGGAGCCAGTAGCCGAAGTGGCCCTGCCGCCGGGCGGTTCATTCGTCGCTGCGCATCTGCCCGGCAGCGTCTGGCAGGTGCTCGTGAAAGAGGGCGATGTCGTCGCGGAAGGTGACAAGCTGGTGATTTTGGAGTCCATGAAAATGGAAACCGCCATCGCGGCGCCGGTCGCGGGTATTGTCCACAAGCTGCTTTGCGCCCAGGGCCGAACGGTCGATCCCGGCCAAAACTTGCTCGTCCTGGTTTCGACTTAGGACTTCTGCGACGCCGTGTAAGCGCGCCAGCCGCCGAATTCCGTAATCTCGCGCTGGCCGTTGCAGAGGATCGGTTCCGCCAGCACGCCGAGCACTTCGGCACCGCTTTCGAGCGACACCTTGCCGATGCTCAGACCGGGCGGCTCTTTCAACAAAATGGACGCGAGACCGGCCGGCGGCACCGCCCACACCTCGAGTGCCACGGACACTCCGCCTTCCGCCACTCGCACCATGCCGGGATGACGGTCGCCGATCGAGAAAAGTCGATACGCGGCGACCGTGCGATCTTCGCGCACAAAGGCTGCGCCGACGGCGAGCATGTTTGGATTGAGTTCCAGGCCCCGCATGAGCGTGCCGTTCACCGCGAGCAGGATGGGATCTTCGTTGGGCATGAGTGCGGAGGTTGCCGACCTCGCGTGTCACGGGCAAGGCGACAGTGTGCGGGAGCGCAACTTGTGCTAATCTCAGCGCCTCGGATGCTTCCTTGGTTTCAAGATCGATTCCCGCTTTACCTCGCGCCCATGGCCGGGGTCACGGACACGATTTTTCGCCAGCTCGCGAAGGAGTTTGGCGCGGACGTCATGGTCACGGAGTTCGTTTCCGCGGAGGGCATCTTTCGGCGAAACGAACACACGATGGAGTATCTCGAATTCGTCGATGAGGAGCGGCCGCTCGGCGTGCAGCTCTTTGGCGGCGATCCCGATCATCTCGGCGAAGCCGCGCGTGCCGTGCTCGATTGGAAGAAGCCCGACTTCATCGACCTGAATTTCGGCTGCCCGGTGAACAAGGTCGTGAGCAAGAACGGTGGCTCCGCCCTGCTGCGCGACTGCCCGCTGCTGGAGAAAGTCGCCCGTGCCGTGGTCCGAGCTGTCGCGCCTTTTCCTGTCACCGCCAAAATCCGAATCGGCTGGGATGCTTCCTCCGTGAACGCCACGACGACGGCGCGCATCCTCGAAGACGCGGGGATCGCGGCATTGGCCGTGCATGGGCGCACGAAAGACCAGGGCTACAGCGGCGAGGCTGATTGGGATGTGATCGCCCAGGTCGCGGCTGCCGTGAAAATCCCGGTCATCGGCAACGGCGACATCGCGTGTGCGCAGGATGTCGTGCGGCGGATGAAGTGCGGGGTGTCCGGCGTGATGATCGGACGCGCCGCGATGTCCGGTCCTTGGATTTTCCGCGAAATCAAACACTTGCTGGCCACCGGCGAGGCTCTCGCGCCGCCGACGCTCGAAGAGCAGTGGGCGCACATCGTCCGGCATTGCCGGTGGAAAGTGCAGAGCGAAGGCAGCGAGCCGCACGCCTTGGCGTCGATGCGCTCGCGGCTGATGGCCTACTCGCGGGCGATGCCCGAGGCGAAGCGGCTCCGCGGCCTTTTCGCGCACGTCTCGTCGATCGCGGAACTGGAGGACATCGCCGCCGGAAATCTCGCCCGCGTTGCGGAGGCGGCGCTTGCGGCGTAAGTGATGAGTATGACCGCGACCGCTGAGATCAAATACAAGATAGGGAATGAGAAGCTCGTGAAGGTGAGCGAGAAGGCCGGCGCGAAGCTCACCTCGCTCCTGACGCGCCAGGGTAGGCCCGGCGGCGCTTTGCGCGTGGCCGTCATCGGCGGCGGCTGTTCCGGATTGCAGTATAAGATGGACCTCGTCGATGGCCCGGCGAACCGCGACATCATGGTCCCTTCGAACGGCGTCCGCATCGTCGTGGACCCAAAAAGCGCTTTGTTCGTCAGTGGATCGGAGATCGATTTTTCCGACGATTTGCAAAAGGGCGGCTTCAAGGTCACGAACCCGCAAGCCGTCGCGCACTGCTCGTGCGGAGAGAGTTTTTCGGCTTAACCGGCTATTTCTGCTCGCTGCGCGGCCGCACGAAGCTCTGCGACTCCCCGACCTTTTTCGTCTCGTAGGTGTATTGGTTCACGGGCACCTCGAAGATGCGCCCGCCTTCGGAATCCACCCGCACCTTCAGCACATATTCGCCCTCCGATTCGCGCGCGGCGGTGAGGTGCCGCCCCTTGAATTCGATGAGTTGTTCCTTGAGCGGCGTGAACTGCTTTTCGACGATTTCCCCCGTCAGAATGTTCCCCTTCGGCTTATCGCCGACGTGGGCCATGCCGTAAAAAAGCACCGCGAGGATGCCGAGTACGCATAGCGCGCCGACGACGGTATCGCGCACGATAGTGCTTTTGATGACGACGCGTTCGGCGGGCGGGTTCATTCCCGGTGCATCGTGACGGACTCGGCCGGAATGAATGTTTCTTCCGTGATGAGACGTGATTCCGCCATGAATCGGCGCTCCCAGACGTAGCGCTTCAGCAGCACCTTCACGGTCGCCGTCATCGGCACGGCGAGGATCGCGCCGAGCAAGCCGCCCATGAGCAGGCTCCACGCGAAGACGGAAACGATCACCGTCATCGGATGAAGCCCCACGCTTTCGCCGACGATTTTTGGAGTGACGAAAAGCCCGTCGATCTGCTGCACCGCCACAAAGATCCCGGTGACGACGAGCGGGAAAACCCACCACGGATCACCCGGGATCCAAGTGCCCGCGCCGCCTTGCACCGCCGCGATGATGACCGCCGGGATCCAACACAGGAGGATGCCGAGGTAGGGGATGATGCCGAGCACGCAGAGCAGCAGGCCGATCAGCAGCCCGAAATCCAACCCGACGATCAGCAAGCCGATCGCGGTCGCGGTGCCGTTGATGATGCTGACGAGGAGCTGCCCGCGAAAGAACGCGATGAGGTAGCCGTTGATCTCGCGCAGCGCGCTCACGACTTCGTCCTTGAATGCGGAGGCCCGGATCGGGAGGTAGTCGCCCCAGGACTCGGAGATGGTCTTCGATTCGATGAGAAAATAGTAAAGATAGACGGGGACGATCACCATCGAGAGCAGGAACCCGAACACGCCGAGGAACCCGCCGACGCTCAGGCTGATGAACTCCCAAATCTTCCGGAGGACCGCCGGGAGTGCAGTGCGGAACGAGTTTCCCGAAAGGATCTGCTGGAGGTCGAAAGGTTCGCTGGCGCTGGGTTTTGATGCGGCGGGAGGAGGAGCCGGATCGCCCGGTGTTGCGTCGGTCGATTCCTCGGGTTTTTT
The DNA here is from genome assembly GCA_043735935.1 of Chthoniobacteraceae bacterium. Taxonomy (GTDB): domain Bacteria; phylum Verrucomicrobiota; class Verrucomicrobiia; order Chthoniobacterales; family Chthoniobacteraceae; genus JANLQB01. The sequence goes on along the minus strand of JAYTDO010000250.1, from coordinate 26,610 downwards.
CTCATCGAGCGCGGCGAGTGGATTATCGATCTGTTCCGGGATCTGCGGGAGCAGGCGGACTCCGTATTTCAGCTCGAGGTCATGTCCCCATTCGTTGAAGTGAGACACGCGTTGCTCGATCCGCGTTTTGTATGCGGGCAGGCGTTTCACGAGGTTGCCGGTCTGTGTCCAAATCGCCGGGATGATCCAGAGCCCGATGCCCGCAAGGGCGAGCGTCACTACGCCGAAGACGGAAAAGACCGCGAACTGGCGTGTCCATCGGCGGCGTTCGATCCACGATACGACAGGATCGAGCAGGTAGGCCATGACGCCTGCGATGGCGAATGGAATGAGGAGCGGCTGTAGAAAGCCGAGAACCTGAGAGGTCAGCCACACGATCCCCACTGCGATGGTCCCGATGATCACGGAACTCAGGGCGGTGAGCGAGGCCCAGATGGTCTTGCGCTGGGATGGTGTTGGGTATTCCGGCGGGTTCATCGCGGCGCTACGTTAGCTGCTCTCTCGATCGCGCCACGTCAAAAAGGCGCAAATTTTCAATGCGGCACTGGCGGCCTCCGCCTGCCCGGCCCCTACATGTGGGCGATCATGTTGTCGCCGAATTCGCTGCACTTGATCTCGGTCGCGCCGTCCATGAGACGGGCGAAATCGTAGGTGACCTTCTTCGAGGCGATTGCACCATTGAGGCCTTTGAGGATGAGATCCGCGGCCTCTGCCCAACCCAGGTATCGCAGCATCATTTCGCCACTGAGGACGACACTGCCCGGATTCACCACGTCCTTGTCCGCGTATTTTGGCGCGGTGCCGTGAGTGGCTTCAAAGATCGCGTGGCCGCTGACGTAGTTGATGTTTCCACCGGGGGCGATGCCGATGCCGCCGACCTGTGCCGCGAGCGCGTCGCTGAGGTAGTCGCCGTTGAGGTTCAAGGTGGCGATCACGTCGAAATCCTTCGGCCGAGTGAGGACCTGCTGAAGGGCGATGTCGGCGATCGCGTCCTTGATGAGGATGCGCCCAGCGGCCAGTGCTGCGGTTTGCTCTGCGTTGGCGGCGGTTTCGCCCTGCTCCTTCTTGGTCCGTTCCCACTGCGCCCACGTGTAGACTTTGTCGCCGAAGATGCGCTCTGCGGCCGAGTAGCTCCAGTCCCGGAAGGCGCCTTCGGTGAACTTCATGATGTTGCCTTTGTGCACGATCGTCACCGACTTGCGTCCCTGCGCGATGGCATATTGCACGGCGGCCTTGAAGAGACGGATGGTGCCCACCTGCGACACGGCCTTGATGCCGATGCCGACGGTCGGCGGGGAGTTCTCCATCGTGTGCTCGGGCGCGGCGAGCTTCATGTAATCGACGACGGCCTGGCTGCTGCCGAAGCGGATCTTCTTAAAATCTTTCGGGAACGTCGTCGCGAGGAAATCGAGGACCTTCTGCGCGTCCTCGGTGCCGCCGGCGTATTCGATGCCCGCGTAGATGTCCTCGGTGTTTTCGCGAAAGATCACCATGTCGACGGCTTCAGGGCGCTTCACCGGAGAAGGGACACCGGTGAAGTACTGCACGGGCCGCAGGCACACGTAGAGATCGAGCATTTGCCGCAAGGCGACATTCAGCGAACGGATGCCGCCGCCGACAGGAGTCGTGAGGGGGCCCTTGATGCCGACGAGGAATTCGCGAAAGGCCTCCACGGTGTCGTCCGGGAGCCAGTTGTCGAATTTGGTCTTCGAGGCTTCGCCCGCGAAGACCTCCATCCAGGCGATTTTCTTTTGGCCGCCATAGGCCTTTTCCACCGCTGCATCGAGCACGCGGACGCTCGACGCCCAGATATCGGGCCCCGTCCCGTCGCCGCGGATGAACGGGATGATGGGATGATTCGGGACGGTGAGTTTGCCGTTCGAGATGGTGATTTTCTCGCCGGTCGGGACGGTGCAGGTGGTGTAGGGCATGGTGTGAAGGCCCGGGAGTAAAGCAGACCATTCCGCACGCTGGCAAGGCGCGTGCACAACGCCTCTCGTCGAAGCGCTCAGCCCGCCTGCGCTACGGCAAGAAGTCGATGTCGATCGGCTCCGGCGTTGAGCGCAATTTCGGGGCAGCCTGCGCGGGAGCGCTCGGCCACGTCGGCCGGACTTCCACGCAATTCGCCAGCTTGGCGAGGGCGGCGTGGACTTCATCCAGCGCCTCTTGCGGGACGACCGGCCTGGCGACCGCAGGCGCCGCCGTTTTGCGGGATTGATCGAGCAAATGCCGGAGCGCCGCGACCTTGCGTTCGCCCGTCTCGCGAGCCGCCGTGTGTGCCTGCTGTTCGGCCGCGAGGTCGTGGACGAGGCGGTCGCGTTCGGCGATCATCTTTTGCAACTGATAGTGCACCCCATCGGCGAGTTGGAGCTCGTTGGCGAGGTGGTGGCGCTCTTCGCGGAGACTCTGGATGTCGGCGTGGAGCTTTCGCAGGTCGGCCTGGGTGCGCTCGCACACGACCTTCAATTGCGCGACCTCGTTGCTTTTGTCGCAAAGCTGGCTCTGGACATCGTTCGCCAGCCCGATCGCCTGTTCGAGATCATTGCGAAGCGCCAGGTAGTTCGCTTCGACGATCGACTTCGGCAGTGCCGTCGGTGCGCCTTGCGAGACTCGCGTTTGTGTCGGCGGCGCCATCCCGGAGGAAACGGGTGCAACTGAGGTCGATTTTCGGATGGGATGGGTCGTCATGGCCGTAACTCAATTTTGTTACTAGCCGAAACGATGCCACGGAATTCCCAATCTCTTCACCGGCCCCTTCCCGGATGTTTTCCCTCGCGCTTAGACCTCGATCCGCTCGCTGGTCTCGGCCTTCAGAAGATCCTCGAGCGTTTCCCGCCGCGAGATCATTTCCACGGAGCCGTCTTCCTCGAGCCAGAGCTGCGGCGCGCGCCCGATGGAGTTGTAATTGCTCGCCATCGCATACCCGTATGCGCCGCCGTCGCGCAGCGTGAGAAGATCGCCCGCCGCCGGCATCGGGAGCATGCGCGGGGCGAGCAGCTCGTGATCGTCCCGGGTGAAGATGTCGCCGCTTTCGCAAAGCGGACCGGCCACGACGATCGGCTCGCGGGGCACGTTCGGGTCTTCATCGCTTTTGCCGACGATTTCGATCGCGTGGTAGCTCCCGTACATCGCGGGTCGCACGAGATCGACGAAGCCCGCGTCAACCATCGCGAATGTTGCCCCGCGCCCTTTCTCATTCGTGCGCGTGGTTTTCACGTCGGTGACACGCGTGACGAGCGTCCCGCCCGGGGCGACGTAATAACGGCCTGGCTCGATCTCCAAACGCAGATCCCGCCGCGCGGCCGCGCACAGGCGCTGGTGACACGAGGCGAAAAGCTCGCGCAGCGGCTCGACCGGCACCTGGTTGCCGTGGTCGCGGTAATTATGCGGAATGCCGCCGCCGAGGCTGACCGCTTCGAGCTGAGGGAACGCCGGGAGCAGCCCGATGAACTCGATCGCGAGCCGGGTCAGATTGTCGTGAAGTTCCTGGTATTGCGGGCCGCTGCCGATGTGGGCATGGAGCATCACGACGCTCATCCCCGCTTTCTCGGCGGCCTGTCGTGTGGCGGATAAATCACCGTGCCAAATCCCGTGCTTCGAGCTCGGACCGCCGGTGTCGCACGCATTTACATGCCCGTGGCCAAAGCCCGGATTGATACGCAACGAGATCGGACCGCGATAACCGGCGGCGGCCAATTCGCGGACCATCCCCGGCGAACCGATGTTCGGAAGGATGCCGTGTTCGAGCACGACGGCGAGCGCATTATCCCGGAACACGTCCGCCGTGAAACAGATCGAGGGCGGCTGGTTTCCAGCGGGATGCCCGGCATGGAGCGCGCGAAGCACTTCGTTGCCCGACACCGCATCGATCCAGATCCCGGCACGGTGCATTTCCGCCAGCACCTTAGTCGCCGGGCACGCCTTCATCGCGAAACGCGCCTGCACGCCGGGTGCGCCGGAAATGAATGCGACTTCGTCGATCCGCCTGCGAATGACGCTCGCATCGTAGAGCCAGAAGGGAGTGCCGACTTTCGCGGCTAGCGAGTGGAGGAGTGCAGGTTGGTGGGACATGGAAAAAGGCGCGGGATATTGCTGCGGACGGCGCGCGCGTGCAAGCGGGACGCTCGCGCCGGGTTCACTTCAGGTTTGCGAGGAACTCGACCAAGTCGCGGAGGTCGCGCTTGCCGAGGACCTGATCGAGGCCCGGCGGCATCGGCGATGGGACGCCGGTGCGCTCCTTCACATTCGCCTTCGGCACGGCGACCAGCTTCCCGTCGGTCAGTGAGTTGATCGAAATACTCGCGGCATCTTCATTCTTCAAAATGCCCGCGACCATGCTCCCGTCGCGCATCGTGAGCAGCACGCTGGCAAAGCCCGGCGCAATATCGGCGTTCGGGTCGACGATGCTGCGGAGGATTTGCGCGCGATCCTGTCGTTTTCCGATCCCGGTAAGATCGGGCCCGACATCGCCGCCCGTGCCGTTCAGCTTGTGGCAGCGCAGACAGGCCGCCTCCGCCTTTTCCTCGAAGATCGCGCGCCCGTTCACCGCGTTGCCGCCATCGAGGCACTCGCGCCACTTCGCGAGCGGGTCGTCGGCCTTCCGGCTCGCTTCAAACGCAGCGAGTTGTTTCTGAATCGCCGGGTCCTTCCGTGGCCCGGACGCCGCGAGAAGATCGAGGTGCAGCGCGGTCGGTAGTTTGCCGGCGAGGAGCGCGTCGAGTTGTGCGCTGAGCACTCGATCCGCTTCTGCTGAATCCTGTGCGGCAATCGTGCCGAGAGCTTCCTGTTGCTCTCGGATGCTGCCTTTGCCGAGGACTTTGGCGTTCACCTCGACCGCAAGCGCCGGGGATGCCTTCGCGGCAAGCGCGCGCGCCGCGTCGAGCACGGTCTTGTCCGTATCTGCGAGCGCCATTTTCACCATCTCTGCGAGCCCAGGTGAAGCGATGGCGTTGAGGGCGGCGAGAGCTGCCGCGCGCGTCTTGCCCCCGAGGTTGCGATCGGCGAGAGCAGTACGGAGAGCGGAGTCCGTGTCGGTCGCCTTGAGTGCGCCCGCCAATTCAGCGCCCGCGATGCGAATCGTTTCTTCGCCATCCCCAAGCAGGGTCGTCACGAGTGCGCCCACGGACGGTTTCGCGCGGTCTTTGGGCAGGGAACGCCAGAGCCCCGTGATGCGGTCGCGTGTGAACGGATCGTTCCAGATCGCGAGCGTGTGGATCGCGTCGAGCCGAACCGCGGTCGCGAGTTTGCGGTCGCCCGCGATGCGCTTGAGCCGTTCCGCACCTTCCGCGGTGCCGATCAGGAAGTTCGCGTTCAGCGCCCGCTGCGTCAGCGGTTCTCCGCCGGGCCGATCGGCGATGGCGGCGAGTTGAGACCAGGCGGACGGGATGCCGCCATCGTGGATTGCGCGTGCGGCTTCCAGGATGAGTTGCGGGTTTTTGTCGGAGAGAAAACGCGCGACCTCCTGGCTGGACTGGCGCCGGAGCGCGAGCAGTGCGCCGGCACGGACAGCGACGTCGCCATCGGCGGACATCGCGGCGAGCGTGGAAGGTTCGGCGCAGGCTGCGAGGCCGAATGCGGCGGCATGTCGGAGGTAGGCGTCCTTGTCCGCGTTTGCCCTCAACATCGCGAAGAGCGGCTGCACGGCCTCTTTCCCGCCGATCTTCGCGAGCGCCATCGCCGCAAAAAAACGCACGCGCGGCTCCGCGTCCGTGAGCATTCCCAGGATCAAATCCTCCTCCGAAGCGACCCGCGCGTCCCCGACGAATTTCGCCCATTGCCCGCGCACCTCGGGATCGGCGTCGGCGAACATCGGCATGAGACGGTTAGCCATTTCGGGCTTTGCGCGAGCGAGTTGGCCGACCCCCCAGATCCCGTGAAGTCGCATCAGTCGCGGATGGCTGGCGAGCGTCGCTTGAGCGAGCGGCACTGGGTCGCCCCGCCGGACGAGTTCGAATTGCGCAGCCTGCCGCACGCGCTGGTCGGCGTGGCCCATCATCTGCCCGAGTTCGGCGACCGGGCGTGTGGTCAGATCGGCGCCGAGCAGCGCCTTGGTCTCCGCGACGATCGCGCTGCTGTCCACCGCGGGATCATGCACGCGAAAGATGCGCCCTTTGCCCGTCTTTTCCCAACCCTCCACCCAGTCGAGCACGTAAACGCCGCCGTCGACGCCAAACTCGACATCCGACGGAAACAAGCCCCAGAGCAGTTTGCCGGTCATGTTCTTCGCGGAGTTGTCTTGCAGAAAGTCCTTCGGGTTTTCCACCGAATAGCTCGCGCCGCGCGGCACGAGAGCGAAGGAGCGCACGCCGCCCGGAAAGTCCGCGTAGAAGAAATGATCGCGATAGGCATCCGGAAGTCCGGTGCCCGGATAGTGCGTGATCCCCGAGGGCCCGTGCCCGATGTGCCCGACAGGCGGGAGCACGGCGTAATTGGTTGTATCGACGTCGAGGCCCCAGGTTTTTTCCGCATTCCACGCACCGAGCACCATCGGCGTTTTGAGAAATTGCCAGCCGATGCGCCATCCGTATTCGCCGCCTTCGACGAGGTGCGTCCAGCGCGCCTTGTCGCCGCCGTCCGCGTTATTGTCTCCGGTGAAAAGATCGCCGACATCGTTGAAACAAAGCTCCTGCGGATTGCGCAGGCCTGTCGCGAAAAGCTCGAGGTCCGTGCCGTCGGGATTCGCGCGGAAGACCGCGCCGCCGTCGGGAAAGTCGATGGTCCGGCCTTCCTTCGAGACGACGTGGGCGCCGCAATCCGCGATGCTCCAATAGATGCGACCGTCCGGGCCGAACCGGAGTCCGTGCATTTCATGGCCGCTGAAGACCACGTGAACGCCGAAGCCGCTCAACAGCTTTTCCTTCACGCCGGCACGGATGCGCCACAGGTCCGGGATGTCCGTGAACCAGACATCGCCGCCGCGCGTCGCGATACCAGCGGCGACTCCGGTGACGAGCGAGTTGAAGCCTTCGGCGTAGACACTCGCGCGATCGGCGCGACCGTCGCCATCGCTGTCCTCGACGAGTTTGATGCGTTCGCTTTCAACCTCAAAGTCGCGCCAGTCAAAGCCGCCGTCCTTGTTGAAATCGACGAGATCTTTGGTCGGCGTGATGGGCTTGGCGTCCGGGTAGGTTCGTTTCAAGAAAGCGGCCCGGTCTTCGACGGTGCGAAACGCGAGATCGTCCGCGAGCCAGTTCGTGTTCTTCCGGATATCCGGGACCGATGTCCGGCGGCGATATGTCTCGACCACATACGCGCGCCCCTTTTCGTCGAATACGAAGCTCACCGGATTCGCGAACAGCGGTTCTTCGGCCCAAAGGTCGACGCGCAGTCCCGGCGCGACGCTGAACTTGCTCATCGCGCCCGCGCCTTTCTCGGTCGAGGCCGCATCGTCGGGCTTGCGCACGGCATTCGTTTCGGGCTCCGCCATTGCGAGGGTGGGTAGGATGAAAAGCAGCTGCAGCGAGGATCGGGCGATCATATGTGGTCTCTTTTGGTAACGTCGTGTCGCCCATAACGCAAAGGAACGGCGGCGAGCACGGCCGCGGCGTTCGCGCTCCAAGTGTGCGAGCGTCGCACATCCGCACGAGCCTGCGCGCCGAGGTGAGCCCGCAGCGCCGCGTCATCGATGAGCGTGAGCAGCTTCGCTCGGAGGTCGCTGGGTTGGTCGGAGTCGAAAAGCACACCGTTTTCACCGTCGCGGACGACCATCGCGATCGGTTCCGTGCGTGCCGCGAGCACCGCGCGACCGTTCGCCATGTATTCGAAAAGTTTGATGGGTGAACGGTATTCGTTGCTGTGCGGAACCACGCAGATGTCCATGGCCGCGATGTGGTCCGGGATCTCGCCGTGCGGCACGGCTCCGGTGAAGATCAGGTCGTCTGCGAGCTTGGCGAGTTCCGGGCGGAGGTCGCCGTCCCCGACCAGCATGAGACGCGCGGCCGGCCGGGTGTGAGCGATGTCGGCGAATGCGCGGACGAGGTTTTCCAACCGATGCCAGGACACAAACCAGCCGACGAATCCGATGATCACCGCATCCGCGCACGCGTATTTCTGCCGCACCACCCCGGCATTCACGGGCGCATCGAGCGAATCCGCGGCGACGGCATTTGGTAATACGAGGATGCGCTCGGCCGGAATGCCCATCGCCTCGATGCGTCGTTTCAGATGCGGCGAGACGACGATGATGAGCGCCGCGCGCCGGAAGGTGTAGAGGTCGGCGCATCTTGCGATCGCGCTGAGGGTCGGTTCCGGTCGGATGCGTTCGTCGCCGACGAGTTCATTCACCTCGACGACGAGCGGGATTCCGCGGCGGGCGGCGAGTTGAGCGGTGGCGCAGAGAAAGAACGCGTGGCGTTCGTAGATCAGCGTGCAGTTTTCGCGGCGAAGGAGCGCGCGATTTCGCCGCCACGCGACAAGATTGTATCCGAGTTCCAGCACTTCAAAGACAAACCCCGGCGCATGGGCGGCGAGCCTGCTGAGGAGGCCGCGGCGGCGTTTTGGGCCGAAAGGATTCTCTCCCGCGGTCTGCCGCGGATCGACGCCGGTCGGGCTCGAGAAGACCACCCGGTGCCCGAGCGTTTCAAAGGCCGACGCGATGCCCGCGATGTGGACGCCTTCCGCACCGGTGCCCTGTGTTCGAAAGTGGTAAAGGATGTTCATCGGTGAGCGGCAGCGCGGGAGAGGAGATCGTGATAGGCCGCGCTGGCGCGTTCCCACGAAAACTGGAGCGCGTGCTGCCGGATGTCTTCGCGCGCTGGCGGCGCCGCGAGCACTTCGTCCAACGCCGAAGCGAGCGCCTGTGCGTCGCGCGGTGGAACCAGTCTTCCGAAGATGCCGCCGTGGTGGACTTCGGCGATGCCGCCGACGTCGCTCGCGACCACCGGCAGGCCGCTGGCGAAGGCTTCGAGGATGACGTTGGGGACGCCTTCGTTGTCGCTCGGAAGGGCAAGTGCATCCGCGGCCTGCATGTGCAAGGCTACGGCGTCCGCATGGAGGCGCCCGCGAAAGGAGATTCGTTCGGCGAGTCCCAAGCGCTGTGCGAGAGCTCGAGCCTCGGGCTCGAGTGGCCCGCCGCCGATCATCACCAGCAGCGCATCGCGCCGCGCCAGCCGACCGTGTGCCTCGATCAGGACGAGGGGATTTTTGATCGCATAGAAATTTCCCACGAAGGCCACCACAGGAACGTCGGGTGGGAGGTCGAGGGAACTTCGAGCCGCGGCGCGGTCGCCGGGTGTAAAGCGGTTGAAGTCGATGCCGTTGTACACCGGGTGCAGCTTGGCTTCCGCGATGCCTGCTTCCGCGAGCAGTCGCGCGAGTTCGGCGCTGCGGGTGATCACGGCGGAGGCTGCAGGCAGCGCATTAAGGATGACGCGCCGGCGCACCGGATGGCGCATATACTGATGCACGTCGGAGCCTTGCGCGATGGATACAAGCGGGAACCTCAGCTCGCGGGAGAGCGCTGCAACGGCACAGCTGTCCGGGTAAATCCACGAGCTGAGCGCGACGTCGAACTCAGCCGCACGGACATGCTCGCGGAGGGTGCGCGCCATGAGGCGGTGATTCACGCGGCTCCCGATTTTCGGCACGTAAGGAATGTGCAAATAACGGGGCAGAAAAGCCGCATCGGCCGTTCGGGGCTCAAACTTTCGGGTCTGCCAGGGAAGCAACGGACGGAGCGCGATGACGCCGATATCCCAGCGATCGGCGAGATGGTGGAGGATCGTTGCATTGTCGAGTCCACGGTACGGCTCGCGCGTATCCGGGAAGAGATTGGAAACAAAGAGGAGCCGGGGACGGCTGGGTGTGCGCGGCACGGGCTCAGGCGCGGGCGCCAGCGAGCGCGCGGTAGCGGAAGTCGCGAAAGTCGCCGGGATTTCCCGAGTGTCCGGCTTCGGCGGCGTGGAGAATATTCACCGACTCGCGCGCGGTGGCGTAGTGGTATTGGAAAGTAGCGTCGCGCGCGGCGAGTTGCGCCAGACCGCGGTGAAAGGCGCGCATCGGTTCTCCGAGCCACATTTTTGTGTTTTCGGGTTTCGCGCCATGTGTGTGGAGCTTGATGAAAAGCCAGTTGGGGCGCCCTTTGACGCAAATCCTGCATTCCATCCAAAGACGCAGGCGATCGATGGTCGGCGGATTTGCGGCGGTGATGTCGCTATTTTCGATACGAGGGAGCAGGCCGAGTTTCCGCCGCTGCCAGTTTAGCGCCAGCGGGCCCTGGACCATTAGCAACTCGTTATCGCGAGCCACATGCGGCTCGCGGTCGGCGACGACGGGGGAACCGGTGTCGTGCGATTTTGGGCGGTCAGTGGCGGTGGCGTAGTAGAGGCTGTTGATGGTGCGAGTCTGTGCGCGATTCGGTGCGGCGGGCATGGTGAAATCACCATAGCAGCCGGTTTGGTGGAGCACGGCGAGTTCGTTGCGGACCCCGCAGTGGCGCCCGTGCGGATGGGAATTGTCGAGCGCCCAATTCCCGTGGACGAACCCGTAGCGAATCGCTCCTTCCGGGTCCCGCGATAAGAGTCCGTGCCCCGCGAATCGTTCCTTCCCGAGTTCGATCGCCGACCGCAGATTTTCGGGGGTGTCATTGTCGTGGTGAAGGTGGACTTCACACTCGCTGCCGTTGGTGTGGCAAAGGTCGGCCAGCGGCGCGAGCACGTCGGGGTCGTATTGTTCGATCGGGTAAAAAAACGTGTGTTTTGGCGGTGCTCCATCCGCGTCAGTAAATTCGCGCGTGAGGCTGGCATACTGGCGCCGCCAGGTCTCGACGCGCGCGACGGCTTCGCGTTGTCCGACTCCGTGAAACGGTTCGAAGTGGTCGCATACGGAGAGGATCACGTGCCGGATGCCGAGCGGGAGCTGCTGCGGCGTTCCGCGCCGGATCCATGCGGGAAGCCAGATGTCGAGGGCCTTGAGCATGTTCGGGGAAAAGTGCCGGGAGGATTGCCGGAAGCGGCGGCGGCTTCAACGCCGATTTCACCGGTGACATCGGGGAAGTGCTTCTCTACACACGCTGCGCGCTTCCCCCTGCGCTCCGCCATGCTGTTTAACAGCTTCGTCTTTTGCGTCTTTTTAGTCGTCGTCCTCACTCTCGTGAAGGTCACGCGGCATCGTGCCCAAAACTGGATTCTGCTCGCGGCGAGTTGTTTCTTTTACGGCTGGTGGGACTGGCGTTTTCTCGGACTGCTCTTTTTCACGTCGGGGATCGACTTCATCGCTGCGCAGAAAATCGAAGCGGCGGCGACACCGCGGCACCGGAAACTGTATCTGGCATTGAGTGTGGTGACGAATCTCGCGGTGCTCGGCGTTTTTAAGTATTCAAACTTTTTCATCGAAAGTATCTCGGCACTGCTGGGAGGGCACTGGGAGGGGCTGAAGATCGTGCTTCCAGTCGGCATCTCGTTTTACACGTTTCAGGCGATGTCATACACGATCGACGTGTATCGCGGGCAGATGCCGGCCTGCCGCAGTGTCCGGGATTTTTTCCTCTACATCACGTTCTTCCCGCAGCTCGTCGCCGGGCCGATCGAGCGCGGCGCGATGTTGCTGCCGCAGTTGACCTCGCCCCGTCGTGTCACGCGGGTGGATGTGGCCGAGGGGGCTTATCTGATCCTTTGGGGATTATGCAAAAAAGTGCTGGTCGCGGACAACCTCGCGATGAAGGTCGATCGAATCTTCGCGCAGACCGATTTCACGACGGCTGATGTCGTGCTCGGCTCGATCGGTTTTGCCTTTCAGATCTACGCGGACTTCTCCGGCTACACCGACATGGCGCGCGGCGTAGCGCGCTGGCTCGGGGTGAGGTTATGCGTGAATTTCGACCACCCGTATTTCTCCGTGAACCCGCAGGAGTTCTGGCGGCGCTGGCACATCAGCCTTTCGACCTGGCTTCGCGAATACCTCTACATTCCGCTCGGAGGAAATCGACTGGGGCGCATCCGGACCTATGTGAACTTGGTGGCCACGATGGTGCTGGGCGGACTCTGGCACGGCGCGGCGTGGAATTTTGTGATCTGGGGAGCCTATCAAGGTGCCTTGCTCGCGGCTCACCGTTTTTACGTGGGAAATCTCAAACCGAATTGGCGTTGGGGCGTCGCCGGGCGCGCCTTGGCGATGGCGTCGATGTTTGTCTTTGTGATGTTTGGCTGGCTGCTCTTTCGCGCTCACGGAATGACGCAGCTCTCTGCGACGACAATGGCTTTGGCGCACTGGGACCTGACGGCGGACTTCCTGCCGAGGCTCCTGAAGTTCGCGCCGTACATCGGGCTCATCGTCGCCGTGGATGCCGTCACTTACCTCACGAAACGGCCGCTGTTCTTCGCGACATTGCCGGCGCCGTTGACGGGTCTGTTTTATGTCTTCCTGATTTACCTCATCCTGCTGCTCGGCGTCACGGGCGGCGAACAATTCATCTACTTTGCATTCTGATTCTTCGCCTAGATTGAAGCCGCTCGTTTGGGCCGCTGCGGGGGTCGTTTCTTTGGAAACGTTGTTCGGCGTGTTTCTACCGGAGGGTTTTATGACGAACACGATGCGTGCGTACGTGGGCGAGATCGTTTTGCGTCCCGCACCGGCTGTCGAAATCATGGGCGACTCAGTCTCCGCGGAGCTTCGTGCGTCGTTGATCGCCGAGCCTTTGGGCGATCCGGCCTGGACCGTGGCGAACTATTCGCTGCCGGGGACTTCGCCGCTATTCGCGCCGGCCACGTTCGATCGCCAATGCGCTGCGGGCCGCGTCCCAAAGGTGATCGTATATGCGCCGCACCCGGCAAACCTCGGTGCGCCGATGGTCGATCGATTCGTCGGAAGGTTCGCGACACTCTCGGAGGCCCGATCGTTGCCGCGGGTCGGCGTGTCCTGGCCGGACTTCGCGTTCGGCGCTTTGTGCAAGGCGAGCTACACCATGCGTTACCGGGAAGAGTTGAACGCATTCGTGACGCAGGGTGACGGCGGCTTTTTCAAGACGTGGCGAAACCCGATCCGTTCGGTGGCGGAGTCGGAGGAGCCCTTTGGTGAAGCGCCGCGTGAACCGGATACGAGCGTGAAGAAATACACGCCGGCCAATCTGCCGCCGCAACTGACCCAGCCGTTTTCGGTACATCCCTACAACCGGGCGGCGATCGACCGCTTCCTTGATCGGGCTTCGGAGAAAGGCGTCACGGTCCTTTGGGTTTCCTTGCCGACGATCGCGCCGCTCACGCAGGATGCGAAGGAGCGTGCGCGGTTCGATGCGTTCCTCGACGATACGCAGCAGAGGCACGCGAACTTTTCGGTGTTGCATCGCGGGATCGAGACGTGGCCCGACGCCTATTTTAGCGACCCGCGCCACGTGAACCGCTTCGGCGCGTGGAAATTCAGCCGGCAACTGGGGGCGGAACTGGCGGCGTGGGTGAAGACCACCGGTGCAGATCCGCTCCGCGGAGGTAGTGCCAGAGAGCCTGCACCGCTCGTGCGTTGAGGAAGACGAATCCTGCGGGGATCGAAAAGAGGCGTCCTTTGAGCGAAGGGAAGCAGATGCCAAACGCGGCCAGGCTGTAGAGCGCGAGTTGCGCGTAAAAAGTGACGCGGTAGAACGGTGCGCCGAGGAGTGGAATATTCGCGAGGAGCGTGGTGAAGAGAAACCACGGTGCGAGGACGCGCAGGTATTTGTGGGAAATGAGCTGCCACCAAAGTCGATGGCCGAGCGGCGTCAGCCAGGCGGGATGGCGGAAGAGCATCTGGAAATTCCCGGCCAAAGTGCGGCGTTTGCGGATGCGTTCCGCCGCGGGTTCGAGTGGCTGGGGATCGAAGGCCGTGGCTGCCGGATCGTGAAGGACGCGATAGCCCTTTTGCGCGATGCGCATGGGGATGACGACGTCGTCGAGAATCGTGTCTTCCGGTAGCGCCGTGAAGAGACTTCGGCGAATCGCGTAGACGGCGCCGGTGCAGCCGATGCAGGAGTCGAGACGCGATTCGGCGGCGCGCAGGATCTTTTCGTAGCGCCAATAAATGTCGACACCCTCACCGACCGAACTCCGCGAGGGACCGATTTCCAGCGAACCGCTGACGGCGCCGACGGACGGATCGGCAAAGTGCGCGACGATGCGCCGGATGGTGTCGGTGGCAAAACGCTGGCGGGAGTCCGTGAAGACAACGATGGGGCTGGCGCAGGCGGCGACCCCCTCGTTGAGGCCGGCTGCTTTGCCGCGCCGCTCGGTGCTGGAGAGCAGGGAGACACGCGGATTTCCGAGCGCGGTGACAAAGGCGGCGGTCTGATCGGTCGAGCCGTCGGAGACGACGAGGATCCGGAGTTTTTCGGACGGATAATCCGAGTCGAGCAGGTTTCCGATGCGCGCGCCGATGCGAGCGTCTTCGTTGTGGGCGACGATGACGATGGTGATGTCGGGTAGAACGAAATCGGCGCTTTGCGCGGGGCGCTTCGGGACGAGGCGGGCGAGGAACGTGATGAGCAGGCCGTATCCGAGGAAGGTGTGCAGCAGCAGAATCAGCCCGAGCCAGAACACGGCGGGAGCGAAGTCCCGGATGATCACATGCGTTTGAGGATGAATGCCCAGAATCGCACGGCCGCGAAGGTCATCGCAGCGGCGAGACCGAGGTCGACGAGGTTGATCCGATTCCAGCCATGAGACAGTTCCGCGCTTTGATCGTAAAGGCGTTTGGAAATGGGCGACGGCTGCGGTTCGAGCGTCATCACGGCGGCGGTGACGCCGGCATCGGCGAGCGCGCCCTCTGCGGCGGGATGGGGAAGGAGACGGGCGCGCCACGTCGGTATGGGCGCGACTGGAGTGCTCTCGACTTCGAGAGAGTCGTCGCGTTTCACCCCATGGAGGTGCCGGTGGAACGCGGCGATGGCGGCTGCGAACATGAAAAAGGTGGGGCGGTAGCCGAGGTCGACCATCCACGAAGAGATCATGTAGGAGACAACGAGGATGAACAGGATTCGTCGGATGCGTTCTTCCTCGTCGGTCGTGGTCTTCGCGGTGATGAGCGTGCGCAGGCAGCAGTAGAGGATGAGGAAAAAGATGAAGAAACCCGGGTAGCCAAGTTCGGCGCCGACCTGCACGTAGGACGAGTGCGCCGCTTTCCGGAAGTGGTTCGTCTCGAAGAAACTCTTCAGCCACTGGCCGTGCCCGACGCCGTGCGTTCTTTCGGAGATCATCCGCAGGCCGTGGGTGAATGCGGCGACGCGTCCCTGAATCGCCTCGTCGGTCTTGGCTTTTTGCAACTCGTTCATCCGAGGCAGCGCGTACATGAGTGTCCCTCCGAAGACGAAGACAACGACGAAGAGGGTCGTCTGGACCCACTTTGGGCGGCCGAAGGTCAGGGTGGCGACGGAAGTGACGCCGGCGGCGAGAAACGACCCTTTCGAGACGGTGAGGTAGATGCAGTAAAACGGAAGGAGCATGAGGAACAGGCCTAGTTCCTTCATGAAGATGGGCCGCCGCCAGATGCAGAAATAATACAGCATCGGGATGGCGGGGACGACGTTGTGGCCGAGCGCGTTCGGGTTTCGAAAGATGGATAGGTTTAAGGCGAGACGTCCCTTCATCCGGGTATTCGTGAGGTCCAGGCTGTTGAGCGGGTCGAAGCCGTGTTGGCTGGCCACTGAGAGCGCTGCGATGGCGACGATGAGAAATGTCCACCAGCCGCAGAATTTTTTAATGCGGGGGACGGTGGTCAGCGTGTGAACGATGACGATGTAGAAGATGAAAAGGCTGGAAACGTTCTTGAACGTGTCCCAAGGAGTCGGCGATGTGCCGACGATCCAGAGGAAGAAGGCGAGCATCGCCCAGTCGTGCGGAGTCTTGAGCAGGTCGCTGGCGCGAATGCTGTGATCGCGAAAGAACAGCGACCACAACGCGAGATACATGCAGAGCTGGACGAAATGAATGCTCGCGAAAATCGACAGCCACTCCTGCGGGCGCAGGTAGTAGAAGATCAGAAAGACGATGACCGAGAAAAAATCCATGCGGCATCACGCGCGCGCGAGTGCGCGGTAGCATTGTTCGTAGGAGGTCAGCATTCTTTCGATGGAGAATTGGGATTCGATCTTCTTCCGCGCATTTTGGCCGAAGTCAATCAGCCTGGCGGGATCGATGAGCAGGTCGGCGAGTTCGCGCGCGAGACCGTCCGCGGTGTTTAAATTGGCGATACGCCCGTCGCGATCGGAGGTGATCACCTGTTCGTGACCGCAGTGGATGTTCGCGAGCGCGGGAATGCCGCATGCCATCGCCTCAAGGGCGGCGTTGGAGAGGCCTTCGTTGGTCGACGGGATCGCGAGAAGGTCGAGCGATTGGTAAACGGCTAGGGGGTCGCGCTGGAAGCCGAGCAGGTGAATGCGCTCGCGCATGGGACTCGCTGCGACCCGTTGGGTGATGGCGCTTTCTTCCGGACCGCCGACGCCCGCGAAAATGAGGTGTATGGAGGGAAATCGTTCGGCGATTCGCTCGACGGCCTCAATGAGAAGGATGTGTCGCTTAAACGCGCCGAACCGACCGACAAGGCCGATGCAAAGAGCGTCCGCGGGCAGGCCAAAGCGGTGACGAGTGGTGTTCCGGTCGCCGGGTTTGAAGCGCTCCGTATCGACGCCGTTGGTGATGGTCTGAATTTTCCCTGCCGAAAATCCGAGGTTGATAAGTTCGTCGCGAATGCCGTCCGCCACAGTGTGGACGGCGGCGCAGGTCCGATAAAGCCGGCGCCGCTGCCGCAATCGGCGCGCGGTGCGCTCCTCGTCGGTCAATTGGCTGTGTTCGCCATGGAGGAGAGGGAGACGGAGGCCGGCAAAGGTCGCGAGGCTGCTGTAAATGAGCGGGCCGAGATTGTGGCTGTGGATGATGTCGGGGCGGATTCGGGAAATGTGAGCGGAGAGATTCCAAGCGGCCTTGGGCGAGAAGCCCCGTTGTTTCCCCATCACGGCAACGCATCCCGTGAGAGGCGGACGGCCCGCGAATTCGCCGCGGCGTTCCAAGCACGCCACATGCGTCTCGATGCCGCGCGGCGCGAGGCCGGCGGCGATATTGACGACGCCGTTTTCCATCCCGCCGGGATCGAGCGAATTGACCACGTGGAGCACCCTCATCGGATCAACGCGCGATGCGCAGGAGGAAATACCCGAGCGATCGGAGCCGAAAGAGCGGGCGCTCGTAGATCGTCCGAACATCCAGAAAACACGGCCAGAGCGCGAGTGAGAGGAACATATAGGTGAACGCACAGGCGAGCCGCCGCTCATCGAAATGCGTCCACGCGATCTGGAAGTAATGCACGGAAAAGACACGCAACCAGAATGGAATGTCGCTGCGGGGAACGGCGCGCTCGCGGTATGCTTTCACGAGAACCGTTCGCGAGTTCTGCTTCATGCGCTTCGCGTTCTTGCTCATGTTCTCCGGGTGCCGGCGAATGAGGCCGAGCGGTCGCCCGACGAACCAAACGCGCCGGTGCGCGGCGATGCGGATCCACATGTCGCGATCTTCGGAACTTCGAAGGGTCGTATCGAATCCTCCGCAAGTCGCGAACACTTCGCGGCGTGCGACGATCGAGGACGAGAATGGTCGATTTCGCATGACGAAGTCGCGTGCAGTCATTTCGCGATCAGATTCCTCGATCGACTTTTGGTGCTGAACGAGGCAGCCGTTTGCATCCATCCGGGCGGTGTGTGCCGCGATGAGGGCAAATTCCGAACCCAAATCCGAGAAACGTTGCATGACGGTGGCGAGAAGATCTGGATTCCACCGATCATCAGCGTCGAGAAACGCGATAAACGGAAAACGGGCTTCGCGAATGCCGGTATTGCGGGCGGCGGACAGACCTGCGTTTTTCTGCCAAACGTAGCGTACCCGTGGGTCGGTTTGGGTTGCCACGATTTCGCCCGTATTGTCGGAGGATCCGTCGTCGACGACGATCGCTTCGAGTCCGGACCATGTCTGTGCCAGCACTGATGCGAGGGCCTCGGGCAGGTAGTGGGCGTAATTAAACGAAGGTATAACTACGGAGACGCCGGTTGCTTGATCGGCGTCCTGCGGCGAGTGGGCCGATGGGGGAGGGGACAAACGGGAGACCTGCGATGAAATCAGGGGCTACTACGAATTTTCGATCGCCTGCGTGTTGTAGTAGTAGTCGTAGGAATAGTAATAGTACTGGTAGTAGTTCGTCGTCGCGCTGAGATCGAGGCGATTGAGGACGAAGCCGTAGAAGTTGGCGCCGTTGCTCTGGAGCATCTCGATCGCCGCTTTCATGTTGCGGATGGGCGTGTGCCCGCTCCAAATGACGAAGAGGACGCCGTCGACTTGTTTTTGAAGAATTGAAGTCTCCGAAAGGCCGAGAACGGGCGGGGTGTCGATAACGATGCGCTCGAATTTGCTGCGCAGGGTGTCCATGAGGTCGGTGAACTTTTGCGAACCGAGGAGTTCAGTGCCGGTGTCGAGGTGCTTCCCAGCGGTGAGGACAAAGAGGTTTTCGTGGGTGGTCGGGCGGATAGCCTCTTCGAGGGAGACTTCGTCGAGCAGGACGTTGCTCAGGCCAGGGGCCTTGCGGTAGCCGAAGAGTCGGTGCATACGACCGCGGCGAAGATCCGTGTCCACCAGAAGGGTTTTGCCGCCCGTGTGGGCGAAGGAAATGGCGAGGTTTGAAGAAACGACGGTCTTCCCTTCCTTCGGCATCGCGCTGGTGACCATCGTAACTTGCGGCACCTTGGTGAGCGTGCCCATCGATAGCAGGTTCGTTCGAATGACGCGGAAGTTCTCGACAAGGCTTGCACGGCGGGTTTCATCCCGATCGATGAGTGCTGGTGTGTGCGAGGTTTGTCCTTCGAGTTTGGGCACGATGCCGAGTCCGCGAAGTTGGAACGTCGATTCGACCTGCTCGAGGTTCGACATGGTGTGGTCGAGGTATTCGATCAGGAAAGGAACGGCGAGCGAGAGAATGACTCCGAAGAAGAGGGCGACCGCGAAGAGCTTCAGGCGATTCGGAGAGATGGGTTGATCGTTGATTTGCAGTAGGCCGATGTAGGCGAGATCGACGCGTTCTTTTTCGCCGCCGAAGTCGAGTGCCTCGATGGTTTTGGCCATTTTCCGGAACATGGTATTCCAAGCGAGTTGCCCCGCCTCGTGAAGGCTTTGCTCCTGGGTGAGTTTCTCGCTGTTGCGCCGAATGTCGTTGTATTCCGGCAGTTTCGCCGTGAGCGAAGATTTCTGGTCTAAGAGATCCTGAAATTCGACGTCGAAGCGGCGAAGGGAGGTTTGCAGCTCGATTTCGAGCTTTTGATCAATCCCTTCGAGCGCTTTGTTCAGAGCGATCATGCGCGAGTGTCCCGGGAGAAACGTGCGCCCGAGGTCGCTGATCTGCGATTTGATGCTCCGTTGCTGCTTTTCGAGGTCTTCCCACGGCTGCGATGCCGGACTGATCATTGGCGGTATGACGACGACTCCGTTATTGCCGCCATTTCCGTTGTTTTGATTTGGGTTGCGATTGCCGTCTCCGTCGACTTGGGGTTGCGAATTGTTGTGTTCGTTGTTCGAGTCACCGACCACGGTGCCGATCTCGAGTTTTATGGATTTGTCGAGAGATGAGACGAGCGAGAGTTTTTCAAGGGTGCTAAGGGTCGAGTCTTGGAGATTGACGCGAATGCGACCCATTTCGTCGATGCGCTTGGCGAGGCGCGCCAGGTCGAGAGGAAGGCTGCGTATCGAATTCAACTGGATCAGGGCTTGAACCATTCCTTTCTTGTCGGAATAGTCGAACTTCTCGCCGATATGCTGCTCGAGTTTGGCGCTGACTTCGGCCATTTCCTTCGTCAAGGCCTTGATCGTGTCTTCCTTCTCCTGGAGCCGCTTTTCGCGACGAAAGTCGAGATATTCGGCGACGAGCGTCTCGGTCCACCGTTGCGCCCAATCCTTTGAGTAGGGCCAGACCTCGATCTCGAGGTTGCGTTCGGAGTTGGTGCGGACGCCGATCTTGAAAAGGTAATTCTTCCGAAGGTCGTTGCTGGTGGCCTTAATCCCGAGCCGCTTTGCGGTCCGTTCGAGGATGTGGGGCTGGGTGAGTTCCTTCATTACCATCCGCAGGCGCCCGTCGTTGTAAATCTTCTCCGTGTCCATGGGGAGGGCCAGTTCGTCCACGCGGACCAGCGCCCGAGAGTAGAAGACGGATTTCGCGTAGACGTAATACGTCAAAGCGGCCACGAGGGTGAACGCGAATATCAACGTCATCAGTCGCAAATGTTTGCGACCGAGGGCGACGTACATCATGACGTCGTGTAAATTGAATACGCGTTTCTTTAGGCCGGGAATCATTTCGGTATGGACGAAGTCGTGATGTGCGTGGGGGCGAGTGCGGGAAAGCCCGGCATGCTAGCCCAGAGTACGCGCGTTGGGTAGCGGAACATTGGAGGATTCACCCCGACGGGAAACTTGGAGTGTCAGGGCGGGTTCTCGATTCATGGTGTCGGAGCCGACTACCAGCTAAACCATTTTTCTGGGACGACGATGATGTCGTTTGATTGCAGGACGACGTCGGGGATTTGCCCGCGCTGGATTGCGACGACGTTGACGGGCAGTTTGGTCTTGGTCCCGTCCGGCATGGCGCGGAGGACGTGCACTTTTTTCTCGTCGGCAAAACGCGCAAATCCTCCGGACTGCAGGATCGCTCCATATGCGGTGAGGCGTTCGCCTGGGACGAGGTGGTAACTTCCCTGGCGTTTCACGTTTCCGGTGACGTAGATGAGATTCACGCTGCCAGCCGGGATGGTGACGACATCGCCTTGATCCAAGGCTAGATCCGAGGTGAGCCCGCCTCCATCGAGAATTTTCTGAACGTTGACGATTTCGGTGACGCCTTTATTTGCCGTCATCCGCATGATACGGACGCGGCTCAGGTCTGCGCGTTCGGAAACGCCGCCGCTGCTCAAGATGACGCTGACGAGAGTCGGCGAGGTGCCGAGCGGGATTCTGTAAGGGCGCGGGTTCTTAAACTCGCCGTGTAGATAGATGAGCGGACCACTTTCCACGTCGCTGCCAGAAAGGCGCTCGATCATGACAGTGGCGCGTTGGAGTTGGGAGCTTTGGAGTGCCCGTTTGACCGCCGCTTCAGCTTGGTCGAGGGATTTTCCGGCTACCGGGATGCGGCCGACCTGCGGGAGGATGATGTATCCACCGCGGCGGACTTGGTATTTGCCGTTGAAGGAGGAATCTTCGTTCACGAACAACTCTAGATTTTCTCCTGGCAGGACGACTTCGCCTTCGACGCCGCCTCCGGTCAGTGGAGAGCCGCCGCCCGCCGCTTTCAGCTCGATCTCGACCTGGTCAAGCTGGGCTTTGATGGAGCTGATGCGCGCTTCCCAGTCTTTGGCTTCTTGATTGAGGCGATCGGCTTGCTCGATGTTGCCAGCGGCGCTTTGCACCGAGAGTTTTTTCTGGGCGGCGTCGAGCTTGGCTTTTCCGTAGCGCAGCTCGGTTTCGAGTGTCGCCTTTTTCTCGCTTAGATCCTCAACATCGGATCCGCCTCCGACGGAAGCAGCGACCGCTGACTCAGCGGCGCTGTTGATTCCAACGGTCGTCTTTCGAAAAGCGATGCCGCCGTTCCCGCTCGAAGACTTTTGGGCGAGGGCGGCACCGGGTGCGATGGTAGCTAGCGCAATGATAAGCGCGGCTTTGATAGAATTAATTTTCGTCGGTTTGATCATCGCAGAAATGCATTCGAAGAGATAGGTGGGGGGAAATTGTCAGCCGATACTATGAACGTGAGCGGACCCGTCAACCGATGATTGAGCGCAGGCCCGCGAAATCGGCTCAAAGAGGTCATCGAAAATATTTTGTGAGCGAGAAATATACGAGGTTTTCGTCGTAGCTGCTTCCAGGTCGATCCGAGTCGCGAAGTTGATACTGGTAAAGCAGGCGGGCGTGGAAATCGTCTGTGAGGCGATAGCTGATCTCGAAGCGCCCGGTCCACGTTTCGCGCCGGCCAAAGTCATTCGAGTCGGAGTCCAGCGTGCTGTAGATTCCGGCGATTCGAATGGTTGTCTTGGGTCCGGGATCAAGCGTCAGCCGGATTCCGGTACGGAAGACGTCGCGCGTTCCGAATTCGCCCTGAAGATCCTCGACGCGGGCCAGCGAGGCGTAACCTTCAGCGGTCAGTTTCGGCCCGAGAATTTGCCTGATTCGGTAAGTGATGTGGTCGCTGAGTTCGTCGCTGAAATCCCCGATGGTGCGCCCTGCGATGAGCGATTCTTCGGTGTACGGACCGGCGATATGGCGCAGCCCGAGTCCCCACAAATAGCGGTTGGATCCGTTGGAGTCCCGATGGGACCAGCCGACATCGAGATGGAGCTTAAGTTGATCGGTAATCGGTCCGTCGATGCCCGTGCGGACTTCGTGATTGATCCCGTCGATCGTGTTGGTGTGAGTGCCGCGGTAGGTGATGAACGGTTTAAAACGGGTGTTTTCGTGTTCGTCACGCAGCAGCACGTTCAGTCCATCGCGGATCCGCGGCATTCCGCGGTTGCCTTGGTTGTACCACAGGTTCTCATGGTAGCCGCGGACGCGCAGTCGGATCGAACCCGGGAGCAGCCGTTCCGTCGTTGCGCTGAGGATATTGCTGAAATAGAGAATATCCGAATCGGTCTCGTTGCGATCGAAGCGGCCACGGGGCTGGCGTTGTCTAGGAGCTCTGAATGTATAACGCCCGGCGGTGTCCGCGTCGTCGAATCCGCCGCCGTCGAAAAAATCAAAATTGTCTCGGGTGCCGATGGAAAATCGGGCGACGCCGACCCGAAAGTCGTCGGCAAACACGACGTTCCACCCGCCGATCAAGGTATCCCACGAAGCTTGAGTATCGAACGAGGGAATCGCACTGAGGCCGAAACTATACGGCGCGATCAACCCAAAGCCCGCGAAGCCCGCTGTGCCTTCGAAGGGGAGATACACAAACGACCCCGATGCGGCGATTCGGAATCCTTCACTGAGTTGGACCACCACGCTCGCGCTCAGGCGCATGATGGCTATGGTGTCCGCCTTTCGATCGGTCTCTGAGCGGTCGATGTTGTCGCTGAATAAGACCGCCATCGAAACGGCGCGTAAATCAAAGTAAAGTGGCCCGATCTTGAGATCCGCGTCCGCCGGCGCAAACCCCCGATCCAACAACGGAAAACGCCCGTGTACGTTGGGAAGGTCGAGGTGGATGCCCACTTCGGCAGACTCGGACCGAACGGTGGGCGCGACTCCAACCTGCCTCAATGAATCGGTGTACGGCGCGCCGGTGTCACGGAAGATCCGCCGCATGGGCACGCCGATGGCGGGGTCCACGAAATACGACCCTGCCGGAAGTCGCGAGAGCGAGCCGGTGCCGGTCGGCGGTCCGCTCACGTCTGAAGCGCCACCGCCAGCGTCTTGCGCCACCAGATTTGAGGCGGTGGAAACCACAAAAAACGCCGCGAGTCCCGTGGCGCTCGATACGAGGCTGCACCAGCGTTCCGCTATGGCAACGCTCGACCCGGTCCGGCATGTCTTGCGGCGGGCCTTGAAAATCAAGCCTTTGAGCCTCCTGTCGCTGAGTCGCTCCGGGTTGAAGTTTTCTTGTGGCGGCTCTTCGGTTTCATCAAGAAAGCGTTCGGAAGATCCTCTTTACGGAACGAAAAAGGAA
Source organism: Chthoniobacteraceae bacterium (assembly GCA_043735935.1). GTDB lineage: Bacteria > Verrucomicrobiota > Verrucomicrobiia > Chthoniobacterales > Chthoniobacteraceae > JANLQB01. The sequence continues at coordinate 2,985 of JAYTDO010000250.1, read as the reverse complement.
GGTAGGCAAGAACTCCGACGATGGGCAGCAGGATCACCACTCCCAGCCAAAAATTGCGCTGCCGTGGCGTGAATGGTTGGGAGAAAATACTTGAGATTGCACACCAGAGAACGAGCAGCCAGATGCCGATGCACGCTAGGAGGACCTGCGTGTTGAATTTGGCTGCTTGAAAACTAAATTTATTGAGAAGCTCGCTCATGGTGCAGTAGGCGCCTGTTGTACACGGGCTTCCTAGTGGAAGAACGCTTGGGGCCAATCAGCTACATATGAATCAGTAGGAACGCATATGTGTAAACAAGTTTCCGTATCGAAATGCGTTTTCCTCCTTCGAAGTTCATCCCGAAACACGGAGGATCGGCCCATCGCCCTGGGTCGGTAGCGAGCGAGTGTTGACCATTCCATCCTGGCAATTCTCAAGGCTCAACCGCAACGCGTTGGTAGATAATATCTTATACGACGCGGAGATCCGAGGGCAAGAAGGGGCGAAGTTTTTCGTAAAACTAGCTTGATTACTGCGGGAGATACCGCCACTTTCAACCGTTCGTTTCCTCAACCTAGAAAAATTATGATCCAACAATCTACACGGTCTCGCCATGCGGTTACCCGCGGTATTCGGGCGGCGGTTTTCGGTTTGGTGTCAGTTTCGTCTCTCCTACTCTCTCAGGGCGCCCAGGCCCAGACGCTCGATTCGAAAATCAACCAGGCTAGGGGGGACGCGATGGTCGCCGTTATCGAGGATATCTCGAAGATCGCGAAATCCTACGGAGATCGAATCGGAACGAATGAGATTGCCCTGAACTCGCTAAACGTGAAGAAACTAGCGCAGTTCACCGCTGCTCAGATTGCGTTGAAGGTTGAGGCGTCTCCGTCAACTTCTTCCGATCCCAACCGTTTGGCAAACAAGTCTGACGAAATCGGTGAGGTGGCCGCTTTTATTATTGGAGCTGTCTCCGCCAACACCAAGTTTGCGAAACTGGCGAAAGCAGAAGAGGCGGCGTTGGCAGTGCTGAAAGGCACATTTAAGCAACTGCGCTCGAACACCCCGCTCATCTCTACGACGAGCCTGATTCGAGACGTAGTTGCCAGCGTTGCGCTGACGCTTCACAACGACGACTTGCATCTCTCGGTGAATAACGAAAAACTCCTCAAGAAATATTTGATCTCGAGGGCGGCTGCTGTTGCAGGCATCGGCAAGGCCGCGAAAGTCAAAGCAGCATTGAAGGAAGGCTTCGCTGGGGGCACGGCCAACGTAAAGTATGAAGACGGAAATCTTTACTCTTTGCTGGGGTTTATCAGTGATCCCGAGACGGATCTCCGCAACGGTTAAATCCAAAACAAAGTTTCCTTTTAAAAGGGGGCCGGGCGTCAAAGCCTGGCCCCCTTTTTGTTTCTAAGCTGCCGACGTTCCGTGCGGATCGTTGATCCTAACGGTTCATGCGTTCTACCCTGACCGACTTCGGTCATTTTTGACCGTGTTGCGCACCATCGTTCCTGTCATTTTCGAGGGAACTGCGCTGCGCTCCGATCGGCTTGGAGACGGCATCTTCTTCAAAAGTCGCGTCGTCCCAATAGATCACGCCATCAGTTTCGCCTTCATCGCCGGGGGTCGTCCATGACCAGGTCATCCGGGCGTAAGCTGCTTCCGCGGGCGAAGCCAGACGTGCGAATGACTCCTTCCATTTTCCAGAGACGAAAAGCAATTCGTGCGGGCCGCCAGGGACGACATTCCCCGGAAGTAGCTGAGGCCCGCCGACCGGGTCGCCAACCGGAGTTTCGCGATCCGATCTAAAAAACTGAACTTGGAGCCACATGAACGGACGCCGTTCGTCGAGTGCGAGCGGGCGCTTGCGGTCGATGCGCCCCCAGATCGATACCCTGAAATTTTTCCCTGCGACAACCGGTATCAGATTTGTCTTCAATACGGCCTGCCGGCCCGGCGCGGTTACTTTATTGAAGTCGATGTAAATGGACTGTTTGCCCGAGTGCGAAATTTCGTCGGTGATACCGATTTCCAGTTTCCCGCCGCCAGAATCGGCATTGGTAGCGAAGAAACTCCACACCCCGACATTCAGGAGGAGAGATCGATCGTCGGCGTTTCCAGATGGTGTCCGACCCGTGACGCGCGGCATTTCAAAGCCCCCGTTTTCAATCAAATTCTCCGCCAGCCCGGGGAGTGTTAAGGCAGTGCCGACGAGGGCGCTTACGATGAGGTGCTGCATTGACGCGTTTGTAATGGAACGGGGCCCCGGCGTCCAATCGGCATTCGCAGTGTTTCCGACCCATTGGCAAGACTACGTATTGTCACGGAGAGGATAGACGCTAGTCTTCCGTCTCGTTGAATACGCTCCTAACCGCCTTTCTGATCGCCGCGATGGTGTTGATCGAGTGCTTGATTGGCGGCACTCGGCTGGTGTTCAGCCTGCCGGCGTACGTCGTGCTCGGGATGGCCGCGATGCTCACGCTTGCGAGGCGTCCGAATTCGGACGGGAAACCGAGCTTCGTGTGCTTCGGAGTTACGGGTGTCTTCTTTGGGTACGTTTTGGTGCGCGCGGCGCTCTCGCCCGTGACGTACCTTTGGTGGCCGGACTTCTATATGGTGCTTGGCTGCTTGATCGTGTACCTCACGACTGCAGTCTATCTGACCGGTGCACCTGAGCGCGGCAGGATCATCGCCGCGTTGATGGCGCTGGCGATCATCGAGGTGTTCATCGGGTTGCGCCAGTTCACCGAGGGCGACAATTGGATGCCATTCGGTTTCATCCGTGCCGACAGCGGACGGCGCGCCAGTGGCATGTTGATCAGTTCGATCCACCTCGCTGGATATCTCGAGGTAGTCGCGCTATTTGCTTTGAGCTACGCGATTTGGAGCACTTGGAAAACCTGGGCGCGAATTTTCGCGGGCTACATCGCGGTGATGTGTTACCTCGGCGTCGCGATCACCGGCAGCCGGGGCGGATATTTGAGCGTATTGTTTTCCCTCCTCGT
>JAYTDO010000249.1:0-17059 GCA_043735935.1 Chthoniobacteraceae bacterium | reverse complement strand
GCCGAGATGTGGAGTTCGCCGCGCGTCGCCCGGTGGTTGAGCGTCTCGATGTCCTGAAGTGTGTGGGAAAACTCCCAACCGCGCGTATCGATTTTATGCTCGGCGAGTGCATAAAACATGAAGGCATCATCGGGATCGGGCGAGTGGCCGAGAGTCAGGAGTTGAGGCATGGGACGCGCAGGCTGCCCTCTCCGCGCGCCGCCCGCAACCGCGCTTTTTCACCGCCGAAACACATGCCCGCAGACGTGCCCGAGCCACACCGCCGCGAGCGAAAGCACCACCGAGAGCGCCACGTTCGCGCCCGCCGTGGCCCAACGGCCCTCGTGCGCCAGCTCTAGCGTTTGCAGGCTGAATGAGGAGAAAGTCGTGTAACCACCCAAAAGGCCGATCATGAAAAGCTGGCGCGTGAACGGCAGCGGCCCGAGCGCCGCGAGGAACCCGATGATAAACGAGCCGGTCACATTCACAAACACGGTCCCCAGATGCACCGCACCGAGCTTTTCGCCCATCTGCGCCGCGAGCCAAAAGCGCAGCACGCCGCCCAACGCACTGCCGGCGGCGACGAGGAGATAGGGATTCATCAGCGTGGAGAAAAGCGCTCGCTCGCTCCCGGCGCGAGCGGCTTTTTTCCAAGACTCTTCGCCGGACTCGACCGCCACTCCCACTCGCCCAATGCACACGGTACCAAGCTCGTTTCAGCCGTGCGCGCTCGCGAATAGAACTAACAATCTCCGGGGGTGACTGATTGAGTGGGGACACGCCGCGCACCGCGGTCGAAATACTCCATGACATCCGACCTCGCAGACCTCCAGGAACAGATCGCAGCCACCCATTCGGCGATCGACGACATCAAAGCCGAAATCAGCCGCGCCATCGTCGGCCAGCATTATCTCGTCGAGCGGCTGTTGATCGGCCTGTTGGCAAATGGGCACGTGTTGCTCGAAGGCGTGCCCGGCCTCGCGAAGACGGCCACGATCAGCGCGCTCGCGCAGTGCATTCACACGAAGTTCGCGCGCATCCAATTCACTCCCGACCTACTTCCGAGCGACCTCCTCGGCAACCTGATCTACAACCCCCGGGAAGGCACCTACTCCACGAAAAAAGGTCCGATTTTCGCGAACCTGATCCTCGCCGACGAAATCAATCGCGCGCCGGCAAAGGTGCAAAGCGCGCTGCTCGAAGCGATGCAGGAACGGCAGGTCACCATCGGCGACGAAACCTTTCCGCTGCCGAAACCGTTTCTCGTGCTCGCCACCCAAAACCCGATCGACCAGGAGGGCACCTACTCGCTCCCGGAGGCGCAGGTCGATCGTTTCATGCTGAAGGTTGTGGTCGGTTATCCGAGCGAGGCGGAGGAAAAGCAGATCATGCAGCTCTTGGCGCGCACGGCGACCCGCGAGCCTTTGCGCGCGGTGATCCAGCCGGAGTCGATTTTGGAAATGCGCGCGCTCGTGGATCAGGTCCACGTCGATGAACAGATCGAGGATTACATCGTGCGGCTCGTGTTCGCCACGCGCGATCCGGCGCGGTTTGTGCCGAAGATGACCGGCATGATCCGATTCGGCGCATCCCCTCGCGCCACGATCAATCTCGCGCTCGCAGGAAAGGCGCACGCGTTTCTCCAAGGCCGCGCCTACGTGACGCCGCAGGATGTGAAGAGCATCGCGCTCGATGTGCTGCGGCACCGCATCATCACGACCTTTGAAGCCGACGCGGACGAGGTGAGCAGCGAGCGCATCGTCGGCTACATCCTCGATGCGGTCCCGGTGCCGTGATTCCGAAGGAGTGGCTTAAAAAGATCCGCCAGATCGAGCTGCGCACCGTGCGGCTCGTCGAGGATCTCATGGCGGGCCAATACCATTCGGTTTTCAAGGGGCGCGGAATGGATTTCGACGAAGTGCGGGAGTACCAGCCGGGCGACGAAGTGCGGCGCATCGACTGGAACGTGACGGCGCGAACCGGCGTGGCGCACATCAAAAAATACGTCGAGGAACGCGAGATGACGGTGATGATCCTCGTCGACGCCAGCGCCTCCGGCGCCACCGGATCGGTAAGCCAGAGCAAACGGGAACTCGCCGCCGAATTGGCCGCCGTGCTCGCCTTCAGCGCGATCCGCAACAACGATAAGGTCGGCCTGCTTCTCTTCACCGATGGCGCGGAAAAGTACATCCGGCCCGGAAAAGGCCGCCTTCACGTACTGCGGCTGATCAGCGACGTGCTCTCGTATCGCCCCGCGCGGCGCGGCACGAATCTGACCACCGCACTGCAACACATCAATCGCGCGCACTCACGCCGCGCAGTAATCTTCGTCATCTCGGATTTCATGGATGATGGCTTTGAACGCGCGCTCAAGATCACGAGCCGAAAACACGATCTCATCGCCGTGCCGGTCGTGGACGCGAGCGAACTTTGCCTGCCGGACCTCGGCTGGATCACCTTTGAAGATGCGGAGACCGGCGAGGTGATGGAGGTGAACACGTCCGACCCGGAGGCGCGCACCGCCTTCAACGACGTGGCGACCCATCGCGTCACGCGTTTGCGCCGGCTATTCCGCATGTCCGGCCTGGACACGATCGAAGTGCAAACCGACAAGCCCTACCTCCGTTCGCTGATGCAATTCTTCGAGAACCGCTTGCGGAGGCTTCACCCATGAACCCGCCGACCGACATCATCGACGACCTGCGGCTGCTCGAGGCGCCCGTGCCTTTTCGCGTGAATTATTGGGTCGTCGCGGCGGTGCTGGCGGCGCTGGTCGTCGCATGGTGGCTCCTTCGGCGTTGGTCCGCGAGGCGCGCGCTGCGGGCAGCGGCACACGCGTCGCAACAAGCGCACGTAGACGCCCTCGCGGAACTGGAACGCCTGTTTACGCTCATCGACTCGGAACAATCGCGACCGTACGCGATCGAAAGTTCCGCGATCATCCGTCGCTACATCGAGGCGCGTTTTGATCTCTCCGCTCCGCTCCGCTCCACCGAGGAATTCCTGTCGGAAGCGCAACATTCGCCGCGGCTGGGCGCGGAGGATCAGGCGTTGCTCGCGGAGTTTCTCCAATGCTGCGACCTGCTCAAATTCGCGAAGACCTTCGCCGATCGTGGCGAGTTGCAGCAGCTTCATGACGCCGCGATTCGATTCGTGAAGGAATCGCGACCGGCTCGTAAACAACCGGGGGCCGCGGCTTGAACGAGCTACTTCCACAGCTCAACACGTTCCGTTTCGCCTCGCCGTGGTGGCTGTTCGCGCTGCTTCTCATCCCGCTCTGGATGTGGCTCCGCGGACGAACGGCTCGCGTGGCGGCGGTGCAATATTCGTCCGGCGCGCTCCTTTACGCGGCGTCGCGCAAATCGCGCTTCCGCCCTGGACGCGCACTGTCGTCCGCACGTTACCTCGCGCTCTCTTTTCTCCTCCTCGCGCTGGCCCGGCCCCAGATCGACAAGGGTCTCACCGACCGTGAAGCGCTCGGCATCAACATCGTGTTTGTCCTCGATTTTTCCGGCACGATGAAGACCAAGGATTTTCTCCTGGAGAGCAAGCGCGTGAGCCGGGTGGATGCGATGAAACGCGTCGTCGGCGAGTTCATCAAGGCGCGGCCCGGCGACCGGATCGGCGCCGTCCATTTTGACAAGGGCGCGCATCTCATCAGCCCGCTGACGCTCGATCACGACTGGCTCCTCGCGCAGATCGCCGCCGACGAACCGACACGCGGCACGGCGCCGGGGTCTGGCATGTTGATCGCCGCCGAAGCGCTGCTCCCGGCCAAGAACCAGACGAAAGTCATCATCACCGTCACGGACGCGGACCAGGTCAACGACGGTCCCGATCCGCTGGAGGTCGCGAAAGCAATCGCGCCTCTGGGAATCAAAAACCACGTCATCCAAATCGTCGATTTCACCCAGATGCAGCAATACACGGCGAGCGGCGAACTTCTCAACAGCATCGCACACACGACCGGCGGACAGTTCTTCAAGGTCGCCGACTACAGTGCACTGCGAAACGTGTATCGGCAGATCGATTCGCTCGAAAAGTCGGCCTTTAAGGAAAACAAACAGAAGAGCTGGCGGGAATTGATGGCGTGGTTGGCGTTGCCGGCGGGCGGGCTGCTCCTGCTCGAGCTTCTCCTGGCGCAAACCGTGTGGAGGAGGCTGCCGTGAAGTTCGAGTGGCCATTCGCATTGTGGTCCGTGGCGCTCATCCTGCCGCTGAGCGTCGCCCTTTACGCGTGGGCGGCCCGGCGCACACGCGTGCGGCTCGCGGGCGTCGTGGCACCTCGGCTCGTGGAGGCGCTTGTGCGCTCGGTGGACTTTGGGAAACGACGCCTCAAGGCAGCGCTGTTCGCGCTCGGAGTCTGCGCCCTGGTCGCAGCCATTGCGCGCCCTCAGTTCGGAGTGGTGCCAGCGGAAGTGGAGCGCTCATCGGTCGACTTCCTCATCGCGCTCGACCTCTCGCGCTCGATGCTCGCCGAAGACATGGATGGAAAGGCGCGGCTGGCCGCCGCGAAGACGGCAACGGGAAATCTGCTCGAACATCTCGGCGGCGATCGCGTGGGCCTGATCGGGTTCGCGGGCGAAGCATTCCTGGCCGCACCGATCACGCAGGACCACGCCGCGGTGCTGCGCAATCTCGACGCGCTCGACACGACATCGGTGGCGAAACCGGGCAGCGACATCGCGGCCGCGATCAAGCTCGCGCTGAAGACGTTCGAGAACGGCACCTACGAGAGCAAGGCGCTCGTCGTGATCACCGATGGTGAGGAGTTGCAGGGCGATGCGGTCGTCGCCGCGCGGGAGGCTTCCGTGAAAGGCATGACGGTCTTCACGGTCGGTGTCGGCTCGCCATCCGGCACGCGTGTGCCGATCGCGAAGGATGGGGGCGTGAAGTTTGCAAAGAACGAGTTCGGGCGGGAGGTGCTGTCGCGGCTGAACGAACGGGTCATGCAACAGGTCGCGGCGAGCGGTCGCGGCTTTTACGAGGCGCTCGGCAGGGACGGCTCCGGGCTGGTCTCCGTGTGGCATCGCGGGCTGGAGCCTTTGGCAAAAGGCACAAAAACGCGGCCCTCGAAGGACATGCGTGAGTATTTCCAATGGCTCCTGGCACTCGCGGCGGCGCTGCTTTTTGCGGAATTGCTCGTGAACGACCGTCGCAAACGCTTTAACGAAAACCGCGCATGAATTCCCGTCTGCTCCTCCTCTTCCTCACTGTCGGAGTGCCCGCCTTCGCCGATGTCCGGCACGCCCGCGAGCTTTTGAAACAAGACGCGGCCAAGGCGGCTGAGCACGTGCAGGAATTGCTGGTGCAGTCGCCCGACGATCCGTGGCTGCTCTACAACGCGGGCGTAACCGCATACGCCACGAAGGATTTCGCCAAGGCCGACGAAGCGTGGCAGCAACTCGCGTCGACGCAGATGCCGGACGGTCTGCGGGAACAGGTGTGGACGCAGATCGGAAACGTTTCCTATCGCCTCGTGCAATCGCAGATCGAAGCGGAGCCGGATGCGGCCGTCGCGCGTCTCGAGCAGAGCCGCGAGGCCTTCCGCGTGGCGCTCGCTTTCAACAAACGCAACAAGACCGCAGGGCAGAATCTGGAGGTCGTGGAGAAGGAGTTGGAAAAGGTCTATGCCCGGCTGGCCAAGCAACTCGTCCAGGACGCGAAGAAGGACGAGTGGAACCACGAAAAGACCATCGAACGACTGCAAGCGGCGCTGACCTACGCGCAGCAGGCGCAGGCTTTGAACCCGAAGAGCCCCGAGCGTGAGCAGGAGAAGAAGGAGATCGAGAAGCTCCTCGCCGCGGCGCTGGATCGGAAGGCCGCCTCGCACGAGAAGACGGCCGATCAACGGAATCAGGACAACCAATGGGAGCGCCAGAACGCACAGGAGGAACTGCAAAAGGCGCTCGATCATTTCCGCGAGGCGCAGGCGGCGTCGCCGGAGGATCAGGTCGCGAAGGACGGGGAGAAGCGGGTGCAGGAAAAGCTGGCGAACTCCTTTGATAAAGCGGGACGCAAGGACCAACAGGACGCGCGCCAGCAGGCGAAGAACGATCCGCAACAGGCGGCTGAGAAGTTTGAAAAGGCGCTCGAAAACTTTCAGGAGGCGCTGGCGCAAGTGCCGGAGCATCAAGACGCGCAGGCGGGCGAGAAGGAAGTGAAGGCGGAGCTGGAGCAGCTTCACCTCGACCAGGGGGACAGACAAGCGCAGCAGGGCGAACAGCAGATGAAGCGCGATACTGAACAGGCCGCGCGAAACCTCCTGGGTGCGCTCGATCACTTCGAGCAGGCGAAGGCGCTCGATCCGCAGAATGGCGAAATCCAGCCACGCATCGACAAGGTCGCGGCGGAGCTTCCGGACGTGCTCACGCAACTCGGGCAGCAGGAAAAAAAGCAGGGCGAACAGGCCGAGCAGCGGAATTCGCCGGAGAACGCCGTGGCGCATCTTGAAAAGGCCGAGACGAGTTTCGACAAGGCGCAGCAGTTGGCGCCCGGCAACGAGCCCGCGAAGGAAGGCCAGCAACAGGTCCGCGACGCGCTGGCCCGGCTGCGCCAGCAGATGGCGGAACGCGCCGAGCAAAAACAGCCGGGGAAACCGCAGCCCGGCAAGGAACCGCAGGAGGCGAAGGAGTCGTTTGACTCGATGCTGGCCAAGCTGAAGGACGACTTGAAGCCTGAGGAAGTGCAGGCGCGACATCGCGCGGGGCAGAAATACGACGAGGACCGAAACAAGAATTTCCGCAACTGGTAGGGACGCGTGGCCGCAAGGGCCGGGCGGATCACTTTCCGTTTGCGGGAGTTCCCCTGCAAGCGCATAGGAACTGCCAATGTTTTCGCCGCGCCTTTATCTGACGCTCGCCGCGATCCTGCTCGCGGTGGCGGGGCACGCGCAAACGACCGTGAGGATGTTGCACTACAACATCCACCGCGACGTCGGCGGCACGACGTCGAATACCCCGTCGCAACCGGCGTTGGCAAAGATCGTCAACTACCTCGCCCCGGACGTGTGGGCGATCAACGAACTCGGCGGCGCCGGCGGCGCCTTCAATGCCACGACCGCCCACGACACGTTGGTTGCATTCATCAACACGAACCTGACCATCTTCGGCCCCAGCCCGCAGGAGAACGTGAATTATTTCGTCTACATCGGCGAGACGCTGGCGGGCTCCACCGACACGTTCATCCGAAACGCGATCGTCTCGCGCTACCCGTTTCTCGCCACTCAGACCTATTCCGATGCGAACGCCGCAGCGGGGTATCCGGCGCTCCGCGGACTCGTGAGCGCGCACGTGAACCTGCCGGGCGCGGTGGAACTCGGCGTCTTCACCGCGCATCTAAAAGCATCGAGCTTCAGCGATACGCTCGCGACGTCCAACGTGAACGCGCAAAAGCGGCAGGCCGAAGCGGAGACGAACGCGGCGAACCTTCAGAACTGGCTGGCAATCCATCCCGGCGACGGCGCGGTGATGGTCGGCGATTGGAATGAAACCGAGGAGGCGGGCGAGACCGATAACTGGCAGGGCGGCTCCATCGGCGACACGCTGCCGAACGGGAGCACTTATCGACCGGTCACGACACACCGGAACGCGGGATTCACCGATCCGCTTCCGCTCAGCATCTCCGGGAATCGCGATACGATCGATGCCACCAGCCCGAATGCGCGTTTCGACTATCTCTTCTATCGCGCCAGCCACCTCACTTATTTGGGCGGGCAGGTCTTTGACACGAAGCAACACACCGCGGCTCAGCTCGCCGCGCTCAACGCGGCCGCCGGCACCAGTTTTGTGACGGGAGATTCGGCATCGGCATCGGATCATTTACCCGTTCTCGAGGTCTTCCTCGCGAGCCCTGGGCCGTCGTATCTCGCGGCCCAATCGATCTCCGGTCTTGCCTCCACGGCGGGAAAGATCAACGCGACGATCAATCCGAACGGATCGGCGACCGCCTGGCGGATCGACCTTGGGACCACGGCTGCCTACGGCCTGACGTCCCTGTCCCAAAGCCTCGCGGCAGGCACGAGCCACACCAACGTCAGCATCGACGTCGCCGGCCTCGCTCCCGCGACGACGTATCATTTCCGCGTTGTCGCGCAGAATTCTTCCGGCGAGACGCTCGGTGAAGATCGGACGTTCACGACCTCCGCGTTCATCGATTCCGACGGAGACGGTTTGCCGAACGATTGGGAAACGGCGAATGGGCTGAATCCCAATCTCGCATCCGACGCCACGCTCGACGCGGACGGCGACGGAGCCAGCAACCGCGATGAATTTGCCGCCGGAACAAATCCGCGAGCGACGAACAGCGTTCTGAAGATCACCTCATTCACTCATCGCAACTCGGAGATGACGATCGAGTGGCCAACGGTATTTGGAAAACGCTACCGGCTAGAAACACGAACGAACTTTGCCGAGGGCGACTGGATCACGTCCCAAGACAATATCGCCGGAACCGGCGCGCCGCTTTCGATCACGACGCCGGACGCCGGCCAGCGATTCTTCCGAATCATCACGCTGCCATGATCGATTACCGCATCGGGAGCATTTCCGACCTCGAAGTCGTGCGCGAACTCTACCGCGCCTCGACCCTCGCGGAACGCCGACCGGTGGAAGATGCCGAGCGATTCGCCGCGATGCTGCGACATGCGAACCTCGTCGTCACCGCGTGGGAAGACGACGTGCTGGTCGGCATCGCGCGCGCTCTCTCGGACTTCGGATTCGTGACTTACCTTTCCGACCTTGCCGTGTGCGCGTCGCATCAGCGGCGGGGCATCGGAACGGAACTGATGCGGCGGGTGCAAGCGGCGGCACCCCAGGCCACCCTGCTCCTGCTGGCGGCGCCCGCAGCGGAGGCGTATTACCCGCACGTCGGCTTTACGCACCATCCGCAGGCGTGGGTGCTGCGTCCGGGTGAAAATCTCGGCTCGCGCTAGGCGAAGATCTCTTTCACGACGCGCCCGTGCACGTCGGTCAGGCGGAAATCGCGGCCGGCATATTTGAAGGTGAGCTTTTCGTGATCGAGACCGAGCAGCGCGAGGACGGTCGCGTGGAGGTCGTGAACGTGCGTTGGATTCTCGACCGCCTTGTAGCCGTAATCATCCGTGGCGCCGTAGCTCAGGCCCCCGCGCACGCCGCCTCCGGCCATCCACATCGTGTAACCCTTCGCGTTGTGATCTCGGCCATCGGCCTTTCGGCTGTCCGGCGTGCGGCCAAACTCGCCGCCCCAAATCACGAGCGTGTCCTCCAGCAACCCGCGCGCTTTCAGATCGGTCAACAGCGCCGCGATCGGCTTGTCGGTCGCCGCCGCATTCGCCGTCAGTTTGTTGTGAAGCTGTTGGTGCTGATCCCATCCTGCATGGCAGACCTCGATGTAACGCACCCCCGCCTCGGCCATCCGCCGCGCCATCAGGCACTGCCGGGCAAATCCATCCGCCACACCCGCGCCGACGCCATACATCTTCAACGTCTCGGGCGACTCCTTCGAGATGTCCATGACGCGCGGGACTTCACCCTGCATGCGGAACGCGAGTTCGTAGGATTCGATGACGCCCTCGACTTCCGCGTTCGCGCTTTGGCTCGCGAGAAAATCCCGGTTCATCGACTGCACGAGGTCCAACTGCTGCCGCTGGAGCCCGCTCGAGAGTTGGGAATTGCGGATGTTCTCCACGCTCGCCGTGCCGCCCTCACCTTTCTGTGCGCCGAGCCGCGTGCCTTGATACACGGCGGGAAGGAAGGCGCTGCCGTAGTTCTGCGCGCCGAACTGGATCGGCGGCGCGATCGTCACGAAACCCGGGAGGTTTTCGTTCTCCGTGCCGAGGCCGTAAAGCGTCCACGCGCCCAAGCTCGGGCGGACAAACTGCGAACTGCCGGTGTGCAACTGCACGAAGGCCTGCGGGTGATTCGGAATGTCGGTGTGCATCCCGCGGAGCAGGCACAGTTCGTCGGCGTGTTGCGCGATATTTGGAAAAAGCTCCGAGATCCACAACCCGCTCTGGCCGTGCTGCGAAAACGTAAACGGCGACCCGAACAGCTTTGATCCACCGCCTTTCGCGACGCCCGGTTTTCCGCTGTCCGCCGAGAGCTTCGGCTTGTAGTCAAACGTATCCTGGTGAGCCGGCCCGCCTTGCATGCAAAGGAAGATCACCCGTTTTGCGCGCGCGGAAAAATGGGGTGCTCGCGGAGCCAGCGGGCCGGAATTTTCAGCGGCGGCAAGCTGAGCGGAGATTCCTTTGAACGCCAGCCAGCCGAATCCGGCGGAGACGGTCTTAAGGAGATCGCGGCGGGTGAGCATCGCGGGTGTGACGCCGCTGCATTCGTAAGGACGATTCATTTGGTTCATGTTCAACGGAGGTAACGGAACTCGGCGGAGGCGAAGAGCGCCTGACAGAATGTGGCCCACGAGGTCTCCGCGGCGACGGGCACCCTTCCGGATTTCACGGGAATCAGACCCGTGCCCTCAGCGTGAAGATACGCGTCGGCTCGGGCGCGTTCCTTCTCGGTGGGCGGCCGTGCGAGCGCGAGTTGGTACGCGAGCGCGATGCGTTTCGCATCGTCGAGCGGCGTCGAGAGCACCCGCTTCGCCATCGCCTTCGCCTGAGCCAGGACAAAGGCATTGTTCATCATGTAAAGGGCTTGCGACGGCACGTTGGTCACGTCGCGCGCCGCGACCACGAGGCTCGGCTCGGCGAAGTCGAAGACCGCGAGCGCGTCGGGGACAAAATCGCGGACGATGGGCAGATAAACGCTCCGGTAGTTCGCGTGGATGTTGTTAAACAGCTCGGGTTTGATGGCTTTGCCGACATATCCGTCGCCCACATTCGCGACGACCGATCCGGTCGGCGGTGCGAGGTTGAGTTCGCCGCTCGCCGAAAGAATCGCATCGCGGATCGCCTCCGCGTCGAGTCGCCGCGGGCTCGCGCGCCAGACGAGCAGGTTGTCGGGATCGGCGTCGAAGTTCCGGGCGTCCGCGGCACTGCTCATCCGATAGGTGCGACTGAGCACGATGGTGCGGATGAGATTCTTTACAGACCAGCCGCCCTTCACGAATTCCAGGGCGAGGTAGTCGAGTAGTTCAGGATGGCTGGGTCGCTCACCCGTCGCGCCGAAATTATCCGCCGTGCGCACCAGCCCATCGCCGAATAGATGCAACCAGACGCGGTTTGCCATGACGCGCGCCGTCAGCGGGTTGGCTTCGCTGGTGAGCCAATCGGCCAGTTCGATACGACCGCTGTGCTGCGAATCGAGCGCGGGCATCGCGCCCGGCGTCAGCACCGTGAGAAAGCCTCGCGGCACGGTCGGCCCGACATTGTCGACCTCGCCGCGGATGTAAATCGGCCAGTCCCGGGCGCGGTTTTCCTGCACGCCCATCGCCTGTTCGCCGGTCGCAGCCGGGCCCGCCGTCGGCTGGTATTTTCCATTCTGCTTCTTCGCGCGCTTCCGCTCAAATGGCTCCGGTACGGGGGACGACGTAGCCACGCCGGAGTCGGCGAGCGGGATGAGCGACGAGGCGTTTTGTTTGAACGAAGTACCGTAAAGGGTGCGGGTGCTTCGGAAGATCCCGGCCAGAGCGTAGTAGTCCCGCGTCGGGATGGGATCGAATTTGTGATCGTGGCATCGGGCGCATCCGACCGTGAGCCCGAGCACCGCCCGCGCAGTCGTGTCGAGTTGTTCATCGACGACATCCATCTCGAACTGCGTTCGGTTTTTTTCGTTCAAACCCTTTGGGCCCAGCGCGAGGAATCCCGTCGCGATGAGATGTTCGCTTCGCTCCGCGGCATCTTTGGCCGGAAGAAGATCACCGGCGATTTGCTCACGGATGAACTGGTCGTAAGGCTTGTCGGCGTTGAGGGAGGCGATCACGTAATCGCGATACCGCCACGCCTCGGGGTAGGTGTAGTTGCGCTCCTTGCCGGTCGATTCGGCATAACGGGCGACATCCATCCAGTGCCTTCCCCAACGCTCGCCAAACTGCGGCGAGGCGAGAAGACGATCGACCACCTTCGCAAGCGCATCGGGCGAGACATCTTTAGCGAACGCGTCGGCCTCCTCCGCCGCGGGCGGAAGGCCCACGAGATCGAAGTAGATTCGGCGCAAGAGCACGCGCGGCTCGGCATCGGCCACGGGCTTCAGCCCCTTCGCCTCCAATCCAGCCAGGATAAAACGGTCCACGTCGGTGAGCGGCCAAGCGGGATCCTGGAGCTTCGGCACCGGGACCGCGCGCGGAGGTTGGAACGCCCAAAACTTGCGAGCTTCGTCGAAATCGATCTCCTTCTTCGTCACTTTCCCGGTCGACTCCCGCGGGTCGGGCGCACCCATCTTGATCCATGTTTCAAAGTCCGCGATGACGGCATCCGGCAGCTTCCCGCCGGACTTCTGAGGCGGCATCGCCATGTCCTTGTCGGCGTAACGAATCGCCTTGATGAGCAGGCTCTCGTCGACGTTTCCAGGGACGACCGCGTGTCCGCTGTCGCCGCCCGCCCGGATGCCCTCGCGCGTATCGAGCAACAAACCCCCTTTCACTTTGTCGGCGTCAGCCGCATGGCACTTGTAACATTTTGCCGCGAGAACAGGCCGGATGCTCTTTTCAAAAAAGGCTATCTGCGCGGGATCGGCATCGGCGGACAGGGCCGCCGCGGCCAGCCGGCTTACGAAAGCCGAGATGATTACAAGGAGCGGCGACGAGGCGGGGCGGAGTTTCAGCATCTCACCAACAAACAGCGCCACAGCCCCGATTTTGGACAACGATTTTCCATATCCCTCCTCGGAGAAAAACAAACCGGCGCCACCCCGCAACAATCGCGGAACGGCGCCGGTTAAAATCAATCGGGCTGGAGATCCTTACTTCGCCTTTTTCGCCTTCGCTGCTTTGAACTCCTCGAGCGTGATCGAGCCATTGCCGTCGGCGTCCTGCTTCTTAAAGATCGCCTCCACCTTCTCAGGCGCCTTCTTTGCCGCAGCGCTGTTCTTGAACTCCTCCATCGTGAGGTTTCCGTCGCCGTTCGCGTCGAGTATTTTAAAAATCGCGGCCAGGTCGCGGGGCTTGGTCTCCGAGGGCGCTGCAGGCGTCGGCTCTTTTGGGGACTCCGGCGCCGCGGCCGGCTTTTCGTCGGCCGCCAGGGCGAGCGAGGTGCTGAGGGTGAGGGCAGTGAGGATGGCTGTGAGAGATTTCATAAAATGTCGTTTTCGAGGGATCGGCTTCATTAACTCCGAAAGACCGACAAAGTAGGAGCAGAAAAGTATTTTGACCGAGCTTGTCCGAATTTTCGTCCGCCGCGCTGTGATGCAGGTGAAGTCATTTTCCACCCGAATCAATCCATCCCATGAAATTCACCCACCTCCTCGCAACGTCCGCATTCCTCGCGACCAACCTCTCAGGATTCGCCCAGGGACCGAAGAACATCGGCGCGGATCTGAATCTGGATCGGAAAGCGGTTCGAACCGAAGTGAAGCAAGCCGTGGAGGAAAAGGACGGAGTTGAGGTGCCGCCGGAAGTCCGTACGCCCCGGGCCGACGCCCGGATGGAAAAACTTCGGTTGCTGATCGTCCAAGGCATCAAGGAAAAGCAACTCACCAGCGGAGAGGCCACGTCGGCTTCACATCAACTCGCCCGCATCGAGCGTGAGGAAGAGACTTACAAGCACAACAAGCGAGTCGGTGCGCGCGAACGCAACGATCTGCGCAAGGACATGAACAAGCTTCACGAATACCTTTGGGAGAAAACTCACAACGGCAACAAACCGACCGAGGCGCTCGATAAATAAGCGGGCTCTCTTCCAAAAACCCAGCACAGCAAACCAACAAGACAAACCGATACCATGAACATCAAAACTAAAATCCTGACCCTCAGCGCCGCCGCGATCACCCTCGCGCTCCCGATGCCGCTTCACGCCGCCAAAGGCGCGAAAAAAGAAGGCAAGGGCGACAAGGCCGGCCGCCCCGGCATGATCCTGCGGAAATACGACACCAACAAAAATCACGTGATCGACGGTGACGAAATCGCCGCACTCCGGAAAGCATACGAGGCCAACAAGACGGGCCCTCTGAAGCAATTCGACACCAACAACGACGGCACGATCGACGACACGGAAATCGCTGCGATCAAAGGCCACGCCAAGGGTGAAAAGGGAGCGAAAGGCGCGAAGCCTGCCGGGAAAAAGAAGAAGGCAGCTTAATTCGCCAGGCGAAATCGTGGCTGGCGGTGTAGTTATCGCCAGCCACGATTCACCGCAAATCCGATGAAAACCGCTCGCCTCGTCCTCCTCGCCTTCAGTCTGGCATTACCCGCGTCCCTTCTCGCGGCGCCGCCGAAGAAGCCGGCACCGCCAAAGAAACCCGCGCCAAAGCCCGCGCCCACGCTCTCGGTCAAAGACCTCGCCTTGCGGGAAGCGAAAGCATGCGACGCGAACGGGAACGGACACATCGATCCGCAGGAGATGATGACGTTACGCGCAGCGCAGGCGAAGAATCCGAAAAGCTACCTCTATCTCTTTGACGACAACAGCGATCACTACCTTCAGGATTCGGAGATCGCCAAGATCGAGTTCAGCCCGGCGGCGAAGCCCCAGGGCGGCAAGAAACCCGCGCCAAAGAAGAAATAGGCCCCCGCAATCGCGGACCCTCTTTTGTGCCATGAGCGAATCCAACGAACCATCGCTCGACAGTCAAAAGCAACTGATGCTGCTGATGACGCAGCATCGTCGGCGCATCTTTTCCTATATCTATACCCTCGTGCCTTCGCGACACGACGCAGAGGACATCCTGCAGGAGACGAGCCTCGTTGTTTGCGAAAAGTTTACCCAGTTCCAACCGGGGACGGATTTCGCGGCGTGGGCCTGTCAGATCGCATATTGGGAGGTGAGGCGGGCCCGGCAGAAGTATGCTCGGGCAAAGGTGCTCTTCGATCAGGACGTGGTCGATGCGGTCGCCGAGACAGCGGCGACCATGCTCGATGAGGTGAGCGAACGTCACGAAGCCCTCGCGCATTGCCTCCAAAAACTCCATCCACGCGACCGCGAGTTGGTGCTGGTGCGATACGAGCCCGGCAGCGGGGTCGAGGAAGCCGCGCGAAGGTCCGGCCGCTCGCTCGATGCGGCGTACAAGGCTCTCGGCCGACTGCGCAAGCTGCTCCTCGACTGCGTCAGCAATCAACTCGCAACGGAGGGCGCGGCATGAATCTCAGCGACTCGGATCGGCTCGAACTCAGCGAACTTTGCAGCGCGCTGGTGGACGGCATCGCGGACAAGGCCCAGCGCGCACGGCTCGAAACGATGCTCGCGGAGTCGGAAGACGCGCGCCGACTTTACGTCCGCACCATGGCGCTCTCTGCGAGCCTGCATGAATACGCGGGTGAGATGCAGGCCGAAGCGCCCGATGCGGTCCCGGCAAACGAGCGCCAGGTAAAATGGTGGGCGGTCAGCGGACTCGCCGCCGCCGCGGCCATTTTTCTCGCATTTTGGTTTGGCACCGTGCGGCAACCGGAACACGAGACCGACGAAATCGTCGCGCGGGTTTCCGGTGCAAAGGATTGCGTTTGGGGTGGCTCCGCGTTTTCCCCGGGCGACGATCTCCCGCGCGGTCAACGCATCGAACTAACGGCTGGTGTGGCAGAGATCACTTTCGATTCAGGCGCACAGGTCACCATCGAAGGACCCGCCATCCTCACGCTCGTCTCCGAATGGGAAGCGACCCTCGGCCGCGGCACGCTCAAGGCGAATGTGCCAACGGAAGCGGTGGGATTTCGCGTTTCCAATCCGGACGTCGATGTCGTCGATCTTGGCACGGAGTTCAGCATGGTGGCCGACGCGGGCGGTGGCACGGAGGTCTTCGTCACCAAAGGTGCCGTCGAAGTCCATGGACGCGCCGACGCAGCTCAGGTGCTGCGTGAAAACGAGGCCCGTCGGTTTGGTCTCACCGGGAGTTCGGATGTCCGTGACCACGAGCAAAAACTCGTGCGGCTTGCTCGAAAGGTGTCGCTCGATCGGCTCGTGCGACCTCCGAACTTCGTGCATTGGTCGTTTGATGAAACCGATGCGGCGCTATTCACCAGCACGGGCGCGACTTCGCACGATGCGCACATCGAAGGCGGAAGGGATTTCGCGGACATTCACAGCGCGGGTCGATTCGCGGGAGCGCTCCATTTGAGCGAAGGCCTATTTGCGAAGGCGGCGATCCCGGACCTCGCGAAACGCACGGCTCGAACCGCCGCGTTCTGGGTGAAAGTTCCTGCCGATGCGGCACTGCCCGATGCGGGGGCCCTCCTCGCGTGGCCATCCGTCGAGATCGCATGGAACCGCAACCCGGATCGAGGCGCGCTCGGAGCGCTTCGAACGGACGCCGGGAGGGGCTACGTCATCGGCAGCACTCCGCTCCGCGACGGGCGCTGGCATCACATCGCCGTAGTCGTGACTCCGGGTCGCAAGACCGATGGAATGCAAGTGCGGCAATACGTCGATGGCCGGCTCGAAGTCGTCTCGGCAAAGCGCGGAAAACGCGCCGGGGCGATCGCGAAGGATACTGCTTCCAGCGTTCTCTGGATCGGTCGGGCGCGCGACGGCAGCCGCTTTCGTGGCGAACTCGACGAGTTATTTCTCGCAGACCGGGCGCTTTCGCCGCCAGAGATTCGCTACCTCATGTTGCGGAATAAGCCGGCCCAAGCCGAGACCCTCGCCACAAACTGACGTCGGTTACGCCTTCCGCCGGCGGCGGGAGAGGAGGCCGAGGGCGCCTGCGAAAAGCAGGCCGATCGAGCCGGGTTCAGGCACCGCGGCAGGGGCGCCTGCGCTCGATCCGCCAGCAGCGGCGCCGGAGGCTGAGAGCGCCGGTGCGCCGGAGGTCAGCGAGGCGAGGAACAAGCTGAAGTCGTCGGTCGTCACTACACCGCTATAGTCGTAGTCGCCGTTGAGCCACGATGCAGGCGCCGCTCCGGTGAAGCCGTCCAGGAACAAACTGAAGTCGTCCGTGGTCACGGTGCCGCTCAGGTCGTTATCCCCGTAGTAGGTCGTCTTCACGAGCACCTCACCTGAGGACAATCCGGTCACGTTTCCGAAACTGCCGTAACCGAGGTCCGTATTGCTCGCAATGCCA
>JAYTDO010000248.1:0-4740 GCA_043735935.1 Chthoniobacteraceae bacterium | reverse complement strand
GGATTAGGTGCATCCGCAAACACCCAGACGAACAGCCCGTCCGCGAAGACAATGTCGTCAAGTCCGTCGCCATTGGTGTCGCCGACTACTCTGGTGGAGCGGAGATCTATATTGGTGAACCCGCGCGCCGCCGGACCGTAAAGCGCCTTGGCCAGATCCGTCGCCGTATAAGCATCCGGCAAAAGTGTCCAAAGCGCCGAGGTGCCCGGACGAACCGGATTCGGCGGAGTCGTTGGGAAGACATTCGTGATGGCCTGGCCGGAGAAGAGCCAGCCTCTCTCGCCGTCGGCGTTCTCAGAAGGCAGCACGACCAGCAGATCGCGGAAGGCATCCCCGTTGAAGTTGAGCACGCTCACTGCGACGCGCTGCGTGCTGCCGAAGCTGGGCCGCGACAAGACGAACTGGCGATCCGCGTTCGTCGCTGTAAGGCGTCCAGTCCAGTTGCCATGTGGACGACCGAAGACGATATAAAAGGTGAGTTGGAGAAGGGCAGTGTCCTCACGCATGAATACCAAGTCGCCCAGTCCATCTCCGTTGATGTCTCCCTGGTTGTCCGCCGGCGTGCCGAAAGTGGAGTCAAAGATGACGGTGGCTTGATCAGCCACATCGCCGCTGGCATTGATGCGAACCGGGCCGAAGAGCAGATAACCGCCGCTCGCGCCCCAGAGCAGAAAGTCCTCGCGCCCGTCGCCGTTCACGTCCCCGGCTGAGACGCTGTGCGCCAGCATCTCGTTCGTGATGCGGCCTTCCAGCGCTGTTGCGCCCGTTACAGGTCTTGAGCCATCGATGAACAAGGGACCGATCGAAGCAGTGCCCGCCACACTGCTCAATGACGCCGTGTCATACTTGTAGAATTCCGACGCGCCCGCGCTGCCCGCCACTGGGACCGCGAAGGCTCGCCCGAGAAAGACATGCACTGCGCCGTTGTCGATGTCGGCCTGGGCGAAGTCGGGCCGGCCATCACCGTTGACGTCGCCGACTGCAGCAGTCCGGGGCGGCAGCACGACGACAAAGCCGATGTCTGCGCCGCTTCTCGTCGCATAGACTGTCTGCGCCGGTTCCATGATAAGGGCAGGGCTGGTGAGGTTGATAAAGTTCGGACCGCCCCGATAAAGCGCCCCGACCTGGTGGTGCAGGACATCGTTATCGGCTTCCGACACGGCGAATTCACGGACGGAGAATGTGAAGTCATCGAACCCATCTCCATCCACGTCGCCCGCCCGGTATTGGGAGGCCAAGCCCCAGATCAAATCCACCGATGGCGCCAAGAGCGATCCTGCGGAGGTGAAGGACGCAAGCGTTCGGACTCCGCTCAGTGAACCCCCTGGCACGACGAAGTATTGTCCCGGCAACTCGTAGTCCACGCGCTGGAATTCATTGATCGGATGCGCGAACACCACGAGGTCATCCGCGAGATCCGGCGAGGTTCCCAGACGGTTCGCGTTCAAGTTGCCGGCGGGAATACCCGTGATCAGCCCGGTGTGCGTGATCGTGAACGACGCGGCGGTGTCGGGATTGATGGTGGATGGAAACGGGTTCCCGGCAACGCGCCCGTAGAACACATACAGCCGATAGAACCCACCACGCGCCGCCGGGTCCGCAATGAAGAAATCCTTGCGCCCATCGCCATTGAAATCCCCCAACCCGCCAAGGCCGCCGCCGATTCGGTCATTCGTGTCAGGGACGCGGAAGGCCACATTCGCCTGCGCCAGCGTGAGCGCGCCGGTGCCCCAGTTCGTCCGTCCGTTGAACAGATACGCGCCCGCCGTGGTGCTGTTGACCGGATCGGAAAGCGGCGCATCCCCCACGAGCAGATCGTCGATGCCGTCACCCGTCACATCCCCCACCACATCCGCCAGCGATTTGCCGGTGAAGCCGGAGATGCGGACGTTCGCGTCGCTCACGAGGTTCACGTTGCCCGTCCAGTTGCGCCGCCCGAAGACGACGTACGTTCCCTGCACTTGCGGCAGCCGGCCCGCACTGTCCTGGAAGAGGACCGTCACGGTCGCCACGATGTCGTCGATGCCGTCGCCGTTCACGTCGCCCGGACTCGCGAACACCGTCCAGCTCGCGCCGAGCAGCGACGGCAGGCTGATGGGAGCAGGCGTCTGCAACACGAGTCCGCCATTGCCGAGCGTGACGTTGCCCGGCGCGTTCGTGCCAAAGTAGATCTTCGCGAAACTCGGCGGCATGAAATCGGCGGGATGCCCGGCGTGCGTGGCCAGTTCCGCACTGTTGCCGAAGCCGTCGTTCGTCGCGCCGATGAAATCCGCCAGCCCGTCTCCATTGATGTCGCCCAGCGGAATGACCACGGCCTGATCGGCGGCCCCGGTGGAATCGACGTGGAAGCTCGCATCGTCCGCCGACAACTCGGTGGTCTCGCCCAGCTCAGATGAGAAGGCGATGCGATACGAACCCATCGCCGGCCGCGGGCTTCCCGGAAACTGCCCGTTCGGCTGGCGGACGTTGATGACGTGCAGCAGATAAAACTCAGGCACGCCGAAGAACCGTTCGACCGGCACGAGAACCGTGGAGCCGTCAGAGGCGGTGGCCAACGTTCCGGGGAAGAGGAACAGTTTGCCCTGAGCAGCCTGGAAGAGCGCGTCCTGAGCCGGGTCGTCGAACGTCACCGTGATTTGATCCAGCAACAGGCGCGCGGCCTGAGCATTGCCGAAACGTCGCAGCGCGTCCGGCGTGCGTATCTGATACCAGTCGCCCGGATCGCCCAGATGCAGCGTCAGTTTGTTGATGACCGTTCCCGGCCCAATCGGAGGCAGCGTGGCGGCGAACGCCGCGTCATTGTTCAACCCACTCGCATTGCCACGGCTGACCGTCTCAAAGCGATCGGGATAGAACTCCGCCTCGCGCCCGGCGATGAAATCAATGCCTCCGCCGCCGAGCAATACGTCATCGCCCCAGCCGCCGAAGATGAAGTCGTCACCCGCGCCGCCATCGATGTAGTCCGCGAGCGGCCCACCGAAGAGCAGATCGCCGCCGTCGCCGCCCTATATTTCCAGCCGCGCAATGGTCGCGCCCTGCTCGAAATCGCCGTCAGCAATTCCCCAGGTGTCGGCAAAACCGGGGAAGCGATAGTTTGAATCTCCATGAACCTCGTCCGTTCCGGCGCGCATGTTGAACACGGTGCGCTCGACGTTCAGCGTCTCGTAGTAAGCGAAGTGCCGAAGCAATTCGCTCCGGCTTCCGGGCGCGCCCATGCCGGAAGTCAGACCCAGCGCATTCACGGCCGTCACCGCAGAGATCGTTAGCGAAGCGCTCGTGCCGACACGAATCGTCGTCAGCATCAGCCGTTCGCCCGAGAGCGTCGCCAGCACCTGGTTGCCCAACCCGGACGCCGCGAGGCTGTCGTTGAGATCGGCGATCAGGTCCACGGGCGTTTGGTTGTTCGCGGAAGCGGAAACGGGCACCGTGACCACAACTCCCGCCCCTCCGTTCACCGAGAGAGTCAGCGAGACGTTGCCCGGCAGCACTCCGTTCACCGGCAGGCTGGCATTCCCCAGCAGCACCGCCGGCGCAGCCACGGTGGCGAACACGCCCTGCGCCACGTCCCACACCAGTGCGGCGATCTCGTAACGATGGAGGCGCGTGTTGTAGGCGATGGCAACGTGGTCCGGCACCGGGTTGCCCAACCGGTCAAAGTCGCCGCCAAGGAACAGCACGCGATCATTTCCGGCACCGCCGTCAAAACGATCCGTCAACGTGCCCAGGATGCGCGGCACCGCGTCGGGGATGATCTGGAACGTGTCATCGCCGTCGTTGCCGAAGATCAAATCCTCGGCTTGCAGATCCAGGCCGCCGTTCAACACATCGTTGCCAGGACCGCCGAAGATCCAATCCTCGCCCGCGCCGCCAATGAGCGTGTCATTGCCCGCGCCGCCGAGCAGCACGTCCTGACGAATCACATTCGCGCGCGACGCGAGGCTGACTTCCGTCGCACTGGAGCCGGGCAGATTCGCCTGCAAGCTGTAGATGGTCGGAATGAGGTTGGGCGACGTGACTTCGATCCAGTACGAAGTGCCCGGCGTAAGCGCGCCCAGGTCCAGCGTGGGCGGCGTGTTGACGGCAAAGTCGAGTTCTGTGGAACCAGCCGCGCCAAAGTCCGGCACGAGTTCGTAGCGCCCCGCCCGCGTCCCCGTCACTTGCAACCAATAATCACCCGCCGGCAAACCCGCGAGATCCGCCACCACAAGCGTGCCTTCAGTGCGCGTTCGCCCGGCGAGCGCGGCTCCGGTCAGGGAGTTGTACAATGCGATCCGGAAGCCGCTGCCAGGCGACAACGGGTTCAACGAGACTTTCGGGGAACCAATGACGTCGGACGCGGAGAGCGTGAAGCGATAGACATCGCTATCAT
Organism: Chthoniobacteraceae bacterium; assembly: GCA_043735935.1. Classification (GTDB taxonomy): domain Bacteria; phylum Verrucomicrobiota; class Verrucomicrobiia; order Chthoniobacterales; family Chthoniobacteraceae; genus JANLQB01. The sequence goes on along the minus strand of JAYTDO010000248.1, from coordinate 371 downwards.
TGGCCGCGTGGAGCGTGAGTCCCGTGATGCGCTTCAGGGTGGCCAGAGCATTCAGCACGGACGCCGTGGCGCGGCTGCTGTTGTTCTGAGTGCCGGTGTCGCCCTGATCTCGAACGGTCAGAATCGGCGCGATGAAGACGTTCTCGCTGATCTCAATCCCGCTGGTGTGAAGTCCGTAAATCTGAAGGCTCAAGCCATCGCTTGCGACCAGGCTGTTCAAGTTCAGTGATGCTCCGGCCGTCGCGGAAAACGCCGCGCGATACCAATCGACATCGTTCGCGCTGTCGATGGTCAAGCCGGAGAAGAGACGGCTGCCAGCCAGCGCGCTTCCCGCTGCGCCGCCAGTGGCGGTGACTAGTTCAAACGCGCGC
>JAYTDO010000247.1:0-1992 GCA_043735935.1 Chthoniobacteraceae bacterium | reverse complement strand
CCGATCTTGAGCACGACGAGCTTCGGCGCGAGCCCATCGACCAATCCGTGCCCGAGGCGCCAGAGCACCTGCCGCGTGGAGTCTCCGCCGATCCCGTAGTCCACCGCGCCGAGTGGCTCGAAGCGTTTTGCCCACTCGGCTTTGCCCTCATCCACCCAGCCGATAGTGATAGAATCGCCGATGAAGACCACGTTCGCCCCGCCCTTCTTTGTGCGCTCAAGCTGGCCTTGGAATTGCGCCTGCCACGCGGTCGGGAATTGCGGGTAAAATCCCCAGCCCGCCTCCCACGGTTTGCCCGCCGCCGGCGGTGCGCTCGTCATCCGCTCTTGCTCGGTCATCGGCTTGCCCGTATCCACGGGTGTCGCCGCCTCGCGCACTTCATCGAGCCATGCCGCGCCGTCGCCTTCGACCATGAGCCCGACGTTGAAAAACGCGGTCCACTCCGGGAGCTGCACTTCCTTTTCAAACTGCGCCCAATCCGCGTCGCCCTGCACGAAGGTAAGTTGCATGAATTTGTTCTGCTTGAACCCCTCAGCGAACGCCTGCACGACCGCCTGCGCCTTCACGCTCCCTCGCGCTTTGATCCAGCCCGCGATGCGCACCTTAGCGCCTGCGCCGCCCTTGATTTGCTGAAACGCCTGCCCGCTTTTTCCGACGCCCGCCGTCACGCGCAGCGCCGCCGGGGCTTCCTTGAAAACCTGCGTGTCACGCCCGGATTCGATGTCGCCAAATTTCCCCGTCCAATCGTCTGGCACGCCATCGCCCTGCGTCATCGCGCCATTTTTGATGACGAGCTGGAAAGCCCCCGGCTCGGCGGCAGGCAGACTGTCTGCCGCGAGCGCGATGGCAGCGGTGAGAACGAGAAAGGATCGAATCATGCCGCAACTATCGCGATGTTGCACTTGCAGCGGGAAGGCGAAAATTCCGTGGAGCGTCTGATGAAGCGGCAAACCCGCGCGCGGCGCTTACTTCGGCTGCCATGGCACCGCGGCTTTGAAGAAATTCGCATCCAGTGAACCCGCCCAAAGGCGCGCGGCTTTTATTTCGCCCGCTTCGCTGAGGTGGACTTTGTCCAAGGTGTCCTCCTTGCCGAGAGTGTCGTAGTCCGCGCCGGGGAAGCAGTAGGGGTGTTCTTTAATCATGCGCTCCTGCGCCCGGCGGATCTGGCCGAATCCATCCGGGGGCGACTGGCGGTTCACGACCACGGCCAAGTTTGGGAAGCCGGCGTCTTTGCGGGCTTGGTCAATCCACGCCTTGTAGTTCGCGATGATTTTCTCCTCGTCCTTTTCGGGCCAGTCGTTCTGGCCCTGGTCGGCGAGGATCGCGCGCAGACCCGTGACCGCACAATACTTCGTCAGCGCGTGTTCCAGGCGGATGTAGGGCATGCGGATGGACGAAATCACGAATGGGTGCTCGAACGGTTCGCCGCGCGCGGACTTGGCCCAATGCTCGAGGCTCGTGCCGCCGAACGCCGCGTTGAGGAGCAGCACCGGCACGTTTTGCGCCTCGGCGACGTGCTCCGCGAAGGTGGCCCAGAAGTAGGTGCCGTTCCCGGCGGGAGCGGGCTGGACGTTGGAATCGAAATGCCTGCCGACCGGCTCCGGCAGAAAGCGCGGGTCGCCGGTAAATTTGTAGCGGCGCTGCAATTCCATGTCGCCCGTCGGCAGCGAGATGGTGCTGACGCGGTCGTCTTCCGCGCCGGGAAGATTGATCTGCCCGCCGTGCGCGACCGAGTGGCCGACGACCACGAAAACTTCGCCGACACCCACCCGCTCGACCGTTGCGGTGGCGGTGGAATTGCCATCGCCGCGAGCGCGGACTTCCAGCGAATACCAGCCCGCTGCGGCCATCACCCTGCCCCGGTAGCTGAAATCCGGCTGCACCGTTCCAAGCGCGCTCCAGTCTCCCGCCTTGCCCGTGGCGGCGTCCACGATTCGCGCTTCCACCGCCGCTCCCGGCCACGCGCAATTTCCCGCGACGGCAATCGCCGCG
>JAYTDO010000246.1:0-26035 GCA_043735935.1 Chthoniobacteraceae bacterium | reverse complement strand
AATAAATGGGCGCTTCCCGCGTGGACCCTTGGTCCGGATCAATATGCAATCGTATTTGCATCGCTGAAGAATCGCGCGCCGGCGCAGGCTGTCCCGGGTCAGGATAATCCGGGCACGCTCGGACAGCCGCATCTCCACACGAATTTCAAGCTCTTGAGGACCGGCGGTTACCTCGCGCTGAATCAGAGCAACGGCACGGGTGGCTACAATACCATCTCCGCCTTCTCACCCTACCCCGCGCAGAATCAGGACATCAGCTACGGCAGTTCGGATTCGGAGGGTTACATCGGCTACATGGAGACGCCCAGTCCCGGTCGACCCAACGGGGTCACCGTCGTCGATTTCGTGAAGGACACGAATTTTAGCGTCAAGCGCGGCCGCTACAGCGCGCCGTTCAACCTCGCCATCACCACGGCCACGCCCGGCGCGACCATCCGCTACACGATCGACGGCAGCGAACCCTCCCGAACTCGCGGCACGATCTACACCGGCCCGATCTATATCAGCGCCACGACGGCGATCAGGGCGATCTCCTACAAAGCCGGTTGGAAACCCACCAACGTGGATACGCAGACGTATTTGTTCATCGACGACGTCGTCAACCAAACCACCGCGACCGCAAATGCGATCGGTTTCCCGACCGGCCCAATCGCACCGCGGAACCAGGTCCTGCGTTACGGGTTGACGCTCTCGAATGTGACGGCGGCAGGCGGCACGCTGCAGGATCTGAAGAATGCCCTCACCTCCGCGCCCACCATCTGCATGACGACGGACGTGGCAAACCTGATGGACGCGACGACCGGCATCTACGCGAACGCCGACAAGCACGGCCTATTCTGGGAACGCCCGACCTCGATCGAATATATCAATACCGCGGGCACTTCCGAATTCCAAATCGACTGCGGAGCGCGGATCCGAGGCGGCTTCAGCCGCTCAGCGGGGAATCCGAAGCACGCTTTCCATCTGTATTTCCGTGGCAGCTTGTACGACGGGAATCTGAAATATCCGCTCTTTGGCGGGGAAGGCGCGTCGGACTTCAGTCAGATCGATATGCGCTGTGAGGAGAACTATTCGTGGAGCTTCGGAAACGACCCGCAGAATAGCCTCATGCGAGAGGAATGGAGTCGGGTCACCGAAAGGGATCTGGGCGCGCCATACGCCCGCAATGCCTACTTCCACGTATACATCAACGGCATCTATTGGGGGATTTACAATTGGGAGGAACGCACGGAAGCGTCCTTCGGAGAGACCTACCTGGGTGGGCTGAAGGACAATCAGGACGTGGTCAAGAGCGCCGGGTCGAGCGGCGGCTACAATACCGAGATGACCGACGGCAATTTTGCCGCCTGGGAGGATCTCTACCGAAAGGCCATCGCGTTGAAAATCGACGTGTCCAGCGAAGCCAATCGCACGGCGAAATACATGCAGATGCGCGGCCTCAACGCCGACGGCACCCCGAACGCCACCTACCCCGTCCTGCTCGATGTGGACAACCTCATCGACTACATGCTCGTCATCTTTTACGACGGCAGCTTCGACGCACCGCTTTCGACCTTCCTTAGCAATGCGTCGAACAACTGGTTCGGCGTGCGCGATCGCCTCGGCTCTCGCGGCTTCGCCTTTTTCGCGCACGATAATGAACATGGCATGGACAGCGTGAGCGACGGCCGCGCCTACAATCGCGTCGGCCCGTGGGGCGGCACTGGCACGAACAACTGGAGCCAGAGCCAATACAACACCCGCGAGACCTTGGTGAACACCTTCTACTCGAAGAGCAATCCGCAGTATCTCCACGAGATGCTCGCCTACAGCGCCGAGTATCGGCAGAGATTCGCGGATCGCGTGCAAAGGAACTTCTTCAACGGCGGCGCATTGACCACAGCCGCATCGCTGGCGCGGCTGAACGGGCTCGCAGCCCAGGTCGATCCCATCATCCATGCGGAAGCCGCACGCTGGGGCTCGGCGTCGCTGAACAAGACCCAGTGGCTCGCGGCGAAAGGAACGATCACCAATTTCATGAACAACGGCGGCGCCGTTCAGGCCGGCCAAACCAACTTCGGAGTCCAGACCAACGGGCGCACGTCGCTCATCGTCCAGCAACTCCAGGGCTACCAAGATCCGGTCGGTACCGCGAAGGCGCTTTTCCTCGGCTCGACCATCTCGGCGCCGAACTACAGCGGGCAATTTGGCGGCAGCGTCGGGAATCCTTACTCGTTCACCATCACCAACCCAAATGCGTTCGGCACGATTTACTACACCGTCAACGGCGTGGATCCGCGCGCGGTGGCCGGCGGGATCAGCGCGGGCGCGTTAAATGGCGGGAATTCGGTCCCCGTGACTCTCACCAATACCGCGACGGTCCGCGCACGCATCTACAACAGCGGGACGTCAACATGGAGTGCGCTCACGGAAGCGCTCTACCTCGTGGGCCAGCTCGCCACGCCCGCGAACATCACGATCTCCCAGATTCACTACAATCCGGCGGGATCGGGGAATCTGACGCAGTTCGTCGAACTCATGAACATCGGCGCAACATCGATCGATTTGACCGGCGTCCGGTTCACGCTCGGCATCCAGTTTACCTTCCCAAATGGATACTTGCTCCCTGTCGGCGGTCGCGTGGTCGTCGTCCGCGATATGACCGCCTTCAACAGCAACTATCCGAGCGTGCCCGGAAGCCAGATTGCCGGAGTTTTCGCAAACGGAACCACTCTCGCCACCAACGGCGCCCGGCTCCAGTTGGTCGATTCGCTGGGGAACACTCTTCGCGATTTTAGCTACAACAACAAATCCCCGTGGCCTGAAAGCGCCGACAACGGCGGACCTTCCATCGTCCTCATGCGACCCACCACGAATCCCGATCCCAGCGTCGGCTCGAATTGGCGCGCCAGCGCCGCGATCGGCGGCAGCCCCGGGGCGGCGGACTCCACGGCCTATGCGACATGGGCGACCACTTACAACATCGCCTCCCCGTCGGGTGATGACGACGGCGATGGTCTGCCGAACTTCGTCGAGTATTCCCTCGGCACCGATCCGAAGGTCGTCTCGCCCACCGCCGCGCCCACCTTCGGCAGCGCCGCAGTGAGCGTCAACGGCGTCGTCTCCGACTACCTCACGCTGACCTTTATCCGCGCCATCGGCCGCGACGATGCGTCCTACGCTGTCGAAGCCGCTAGCGCCCTCGGCACTTGGTCGGCGGCGGTGATCGTCGGCACGCCCGTCTTCAACGGCAATGGCACCGAAACCCTGACCTACCGCCACCCGCAACCCAAATCGGCGGGCGCCCAGCAGTTCCTCCGGCTGCGCACCAGCAGCATCCCGTAACCCACGACGGCTGGGCTCGTCTGGCATTGTTGCGAGGTAGAAAAGGGCGACGCACTGCGCCTTTCCGCCTAAGATCACGACGCTCGCGCGGTCTCGTCTCGACACGGAGACCGCCGACACCATTCCATTCCAATCCCTCGATGAATCGCCTCCGCACGCTCGCCTTCCTCGCACTGACACTCCCCGCCGTCGGCGCGGATTCCGCACCGAAGCCGATTTACACGAATGATTTCGAGACCTCGGAGATCGGGAAGACCCCCGCGGATTTCCTCGTCACGTCCGGCACCTTCACGGTGAAACAGAACGGCGCAAACCATGTGTTGGAGCTCCCCGGCGAGCCGCTGGACACATTCGGTTTGCTCTTCGGACCGACGCAAAGGGACGGCGTGAGCGCGAGCGCGAAATTCTTCGGCACCAAAACGGGAAGGAAATTCCCGACCTTCGGCGTGAGCCTCAACGGCGCCGGCGGCTACCGGCTGCAGATCAGCCCGGGCAAAAGGGCGATCGAGATTTTCAAGGGAGACGAATCGCGCGTGAACGTCCCATTCGAATGGGCGAGCGGGACGTGGACGCATCTCCGCATCCAGGTGCGGCCCGGCTCACGTGGGGCCTACATCATCGAGGGAAAAGCGTGGTCTGCGGATGCTCCAGAGCCGACTGCGTGGATGATCTCGCTCGAGGAGAAAGAGGCTCCTTCATCAGGGCGCGCCGGGCTCTGGGGAAGCCCGTATTCCGGCACCCCGATCCTTTTCGACGATCTCCTCCTCACTCCCCTGCATTGACCGTTACCCAACCATGAACACCCGCAACCTGCTCCCACTCCTCGCCCTCACCATCACGCTCCACGCCGCAGACTGGCCCCAATACCGCGGCCTCTCCGGTGACGGACGAACCGCCGAAAAAGTCATCAAGCCCTGGCCGACCACCGGCCCGAAAGTCCTCTGGAAAGTCCCGACACCCGGCGGCTTCAGTTCGTTCGTCGTCGCTGGTGGAAAAGCGTTCACCTTGATCCTCCGCGATGCCGACGGCGCTCCGCAGGAGACCGTGCTCGCACTGGACGCGAACACCGGCAAGGAACTCTGGGCCGCGCCCCTCGGCGCCGTGAAATACGACGGCGGCGGCGACTCCGGCACCAACGATAACAAAGGCGGCGACGGCCCGCGCTCCACGCCCGCCAGCAATGGGACCAACGTCTTCACCCTCTCAGGTAAACTCGTCCTCCAGAGCTTTGACGCCGCGAGCGGCAAAGTCGCATGGACAAAGGATCTCATCGCCGAGCACGCCGGACGAAACATCCAGTGGCAGAACGCCGCATCGCCGCTTCTCGAAGGCGGCCTCGTCTTCGTCGCCGGCGGCGGCGCAGGCCAGTCGCTCCTCGCCTTCGATGCGAAGGATGGGCACGTCGTCTGGAAAACCGGCGACGAGAAAATGACCCACGCGACGCCCGTTCCGGCCACCATCCTCGGCCAGCGGCAGATCATCTTTTTCGTGCAATCCGGCCTCGTCTCCGTGGAGCCGAAGACCGGCAAGGAACTGTGGCGCTACGCGTTTAACTACAGCACCTCCACCGCCGCATCCCCGGTCGTTTCGGGCGACATCGTCTATTGCTCCGCCGGCTACGGCATCGGCGCGGGCGCAGCGCGCATCGCGAAAAGTGGCGACGCCTGGACCGCGACGGAAATCTACCGGATGCGCGGCAACAAGCCGCTCGCCAATCACTGGAGCACACCCGTGCTGAAGGACGGACATCTTTACGGCATGTTCCAATTCAAGGAATACGGCGGCGGCCCCGTGAAGTGCGTCGACATCACCAATGGCACCGTGAAATGGGAGCAACCCGGCTTCGGCCCGGGACAGGTCATCCTCGCTGGAGATCAAATGATCGCGCTATCCGACGCGGGCGAACTGGTGCTCATCGACGCAAAACCCGACGCCTACAAGGAACTCGCCCGCGCCGACGTCCTCGACGGCAAATGCTGGTCCACGCCGATCCTCGCCAATGGCCGCATCTTCGCGCGCAGCACGAAGGAAGCGGTCTGCCTCGACCTTACGAAGTGACCCGGGCGAGCGTCACGCTCGCGGCTTCACATAGACACCGATCACTGGTCGGGGCGATCTTTTGGGCGATGTAAAATCACTCACAAAGCCGTCCTCCGTCCGGAGCTCGACATGCCCCGCGCCACCGCCGCCGTAGACGATCACCGCTCCGAGCGGCGCTTGATACGGGTCGGTGATCGAAAGCCGTTTGAAGCCGTAGCTTTCCGTCAGCTCGGTGCCCGCCTGTTTGGCGTAACCCGTCTTTGGGTAAGAATCGATGGTCTTCGCCGCCAGAAGCGCTTGCTTCACGTAGCGCCAACACGAACTCGTCGAGTGAGCGCGCGCACGGTCTGCCGCGATCTCCGCTGCCCGCATCATCGTCTTGTCATACCGGTATTTGCCCGATTGGGGACCGAACGCCCGCACTTCAGTTGAATCGAGTTTCTTCGCGTTCCGCGCATCGAAAAGAGAGTCGCTGGCGAATGAGCGCGCAGACGAAATGATGCACAAGAAGCAGATTATCAGTAAGCTGTGAATTTTTTTGATAGGATCAAGCAGGGTTAAAGGTCGCGCACCGTAGCGACGTCGTGTGGACGGTCAACCGGTTTTCGCCCCGTCTGTAATCGCCATAAACGCCAGCTTCCCACCCGATCTTGGTGTTAAAATTCATTTTCGCGGCTCCCGCGCCCGCGGCTATGGTCGCACCCCGTGAATCTCGAAACCGCGCTCTCCAAGATCGACTGGCTGCCGCCGCAGCGAGCGCGGCAACTCGAGCGATTCGGACTCCGCACCGTCGAGGATCTCCTCAGCCATTTCCCAAAGCGGTACGAAAACCGCACCCAATTCGACCGTTTCCCGGACGGCGAAACCGCGGAGCCGGTCTGCGTCTGCGGCATCGTAAAACGGGCCACCGTCAAACGCATCCGCGGCTCTCAAAAGATGTTCGACGTGGTGATCGAGGAGGAAAACGCGCACGCGCTCAGCTCGCCGCTGGTGTGTCGATGGTTTAACGCACACTGGGTCGAAAAGATGATCGCCGCCGGCCATCGCCTCGTCGTCTACGGGAAACCCAAGTGCAGCGGCTCGAACGTCGTCATATCGCATCCCGAGTTCGAAGTCATCGAAGAGGGCGCCGAGGAATCCATCCATCTCGATCGCATCGCTCCCATCCACGGCGCCACCGAAGGCCTCTCCGCGCGCGTCCTGCGCCGGATCATCTGGGATGTCCTGGAGCAACTGCTCGACGACGAAGTGCCGGAGATCCTGCCGCCATCGCTCGACTCCACACCGCGCGCGTGGGCACTCCGTCAGATTCATTTCCCAGCCAGCGACGAGGCACTCGCCAAGGCACGCCGCAACCTCGTCCTGACCGAATTCTTCGCGATGCAACTCTGCGTCGCCGCCAAACGCGCCGAGCAACTCGCCCAACCCGGAGCCATTCACGCCGGCCCCGGCGACCTCGCCCGGCGGCTGCACGAGTCCCTCGCCTTCCCGCTCACCGGCGCCCAACAGCGCGCCATCGCCGAAATCTCCGCCGATCTCGCCGCTCCCCGCCCGATGAACCGCCTCCTCCACGGCGATGTCGGTTCCGGGAAAACGCTCGTCGCACTCTCCGCCATGCTGCTTTGCGTCGAATCCGGCCACCAAGCCGCGCTCATGGCGCCGACTCAGATTCTGGCCGAGCAGCATTATCTGAATTTCCAAACGCTCCTCGGGCCGCTCGGTGTCAGCGTCGCCCTCCGCACCGCCGCTCGCCGAGAGGAAACGACGGCGCTCCCGCTTTTCTCTCAGACCGCGGGCGGACAGAACTCTGGCGAACCGGAGATCGTCGTCGGCACGCACGCATTACTCTACGAAGGGGCCGGCCTCGCGAATCTCGGGCTCGCCGTCATCGACGAGCAGCACAAGTTTGGCGTCCTCCAACGCGCCCGGCTCCGCGCCCACGGCTCCGCGCCCGACGTGCTCGTGATGACCGCCACGCCCATCCCGCGCACCCTGACGATGACCGTCTATGGCGATCTCGACGTCTCGACGCTCGACGAACTCCCTCGCAACCGCGGCAAAATCGTGACCGTCGCGCGCGATCCGGCAAAGCTCCCCGACGCGCTGAAATTCATCCGGGAGCACCTCGATGCGGGCCGGCAGGCATACATCGTTTACCCGCTCATCGACGAATCCGCCAAGCTCGAGGCCAAGGCGGCGACGGTCGAGTTTGCAAAGTGGCGCGACTTGCTCGCGCCGCGCCCGTGCCAACTGCTCCACGGGCGCATCGAACCCGAGGAAAAGGAAGCCATCATGGGGCGTTTTCGACGCGGCGAAACGAAGGTCCTCATCGCCACCACCGTCATCGAAGTCGGCATCGACGTTCCGAACGCGAACATCATGCTCATCGAGAACGCGGAGCGCTTCGGCCTCGCACAATTGCACCAGCTTCGCGGGCGCATCGGCCGCGGCGAGCACAAGAGCTACTGCATCCTCATCAGTTCCGCCGACGATCCCGGCTCTTTGGAAAAGCTGCGGATTCTTGAGAAGACATCGGACGGATTTGACATCGCGGAGGCCGACCTCCGGCTCCGGGGGCCCGGCGACATCCTCGGCACCGCGCAGAGCGGGCTGCCGCCGCTCAAGATCGGCGATGTCTTCGCCGACCACGAACTCATGCGCCTCGCACGCAACGCCGCGTTCCTCCTATTCGAACGCGACCCGCTCCTCGAACGCCCCGAACATCGCGTGTATCGCCGCGCGCTCGCCGAGACGCGCAAGCTGCTGCTCTCGCAGGTCAGTTGACCTCTCGCCTTTCTCCGACCCGCCTCCTACTTTCACGCCGTCCATGCGACGCATCCTCTTCCTCATCCTCATCGGCGCCCTGATCAGCTTCGGCTGGTGGCGCTACAATCACCTCACCACGGTCGCCGCGCACCGCACAACGGACACTTACACTCCCGCCGACGGACCGCGCCTCGATCCTAAAGACCTCCAGATTCTCTCGGCGCTCGACGCCGAATACACCCTTCTCGTCGATGCGGTCGTTCCTTCGGTCGTCTCCATCACGTCGCGCAATTCCCGAGCGAAAGACCCGAAGGTCATGGACCCGTTCGAGCTCTTCTTCGGGCCGCGCAGGCGCGCACCGGAAACGTCGCTCGGATCGGGCGTCATCGTTTCGAAGGAAGGCCACATCCTCACCAACAACCATGTCATCGCCGGGATGACGGAAATCACCGTGCAACTGACCGACGGCCGCGACGAACCCGCGACGTTCATCGGCTCCGATCCGCAGACCGACATTGCTGTGCTCAAAATCGACGCGACCAGCATCATGCCACTGCCGCTCGCCGACTCCGATCAAGTGCGGGTCGGCCAGGTCGTCTTCGCCATCGGCAATCCGTTTGGCCTCCAGGAGACTGTCACCCAAGGGATCATCAGCGCCAAAGGGCGCCGAGCGGTAAACGACAGCAACGTCGACTACCTCCAGACGGACGCCGCAGTGAACCGCGGCAATTCCGGCGGACCGCTGCTCAACGTGCACGGCGAAGTCATCGGCATTAACACCGCGATCTTTTCAAAAACGGGCGACAACATCGGCATCAGCTTCGCAGTCCCCGCAAACATCGCGCGCGAAACGTTGGAGAGTGTGCTCAAAACCGGGCGCGTAGTGCGCGGATACCTCGGCGTGATTCTTCAGGAAATCACCAAGGAACTCGGCGACAAACTCAACATCCAGGACCGAAAGGGCGTCCTGGTATTCGACGTCACCGCAGGCTCCCCGGCCGAGGCCGCGGGCCTTCAGTCCGGCGACATCATCCGGAAGTTTGACGGGCGGCCAGTGAGCAGCCTGTTGACCGTCCGCGCGCGAGTCTCCGAACTGCCGCTTCAGGCGAAAGTCGAGATCGTCATCGAACGCGGCGGCCGCGAAATCGTGACCACCGCCGAGATCGCCGAAGCGCCACATTCCGCGCTGCAATCATCGCCTCCAGGCCATCAGCCCCCGGAACGATAACCCGCGGGGTCGATCTCGATTTCCTCGTAACCCGCCGCGCGCAGGCCTTCGCGCAAGGCGCCGGTCAACTCCGGCAGGCGCGACATTTCCTCCCGCGCGATTTGCACGCGCGCCTTCGTGTCGGCCAGGTGGCGAACGCGGAAAACCCGAAAGCCCAAACCGCGCACGAACGCCTCGCCGCGCTCGACCATCGCGAGCGCGCTGGTCGTGACCGGCGTGCCGTGCGGAATGCGGGAACTCAAGCACGGCTGTGCCGGAGCGTCCGCCGTCGGCAGATCGAGCGCGCGCGAATACTCGCGGATCTCCGCCTTGGTGAGTCCGGCATCGCGCAAGGGCGCCAGGATCGCGAACTCCGCCGCGGCCTTGCGACCGGGCCGATCCTGCTTCATGTCGTCCGCATTTTCGCCGTAGGCGATGGCTCGAAAACCGCGCGTCGACGCGAGCGCATCAAGCCGGGCAAAAAGCTCGGCTTTGCAAAAATAACAACGGTTCAGGGGATTGCTCGCGTAGCTCGGATTTTCGAGCTCCGCGGTTTGGACCACTTCGACCGGAGCGCCGATCCGAGCGGCCAATGAGAGCGCGTCGGCGAGCGCGGCTCGCGGAAGACTCGGGCTGTCGGCGATCACCCCCAGCATCTGCCCGCCCAAGGTGCGATGGGTCTCGGCGAGCAGATACGCGCTATCGACGCCGCCGCTGTAGGCGATGACGAGCGGCGCATTTGCAAACAATTGCGCGCGGAGCGTATCGAGCTTCGCATTCATGGCACCTCAGAGCATCAGCCGCCGGAAGATGTCATCCAGAGGAAGCTGCAAGCCGATGAAGAACTCGCCGAAGTCCGCATACTTTGCGCTGACTTCATCGAAGCGCATTTCGTACACGATGCCTTTGAGGTTGATCGGATCGTGCGCGAGAAGCGTCACGCCCCATTCCCAGTCGTCGAGGCCGGTCGATCCGGTGATGAGCTGGAGGATTTTGCCGTGCCACGTGCGCCCGATCCGGGCGTGGCCAGACATGAGTTTTTTGCGTTCCTCAAATGACAAAGCATACCAGTTCTGCCCCTCGCCGCGGCGTTTACTCATCGGATAAAAGCACATCACCGGCCACGGCGGCAGGACCGGATAGAGGCGATCCTTCATGTATTTGGCCATGCGCTGGCGGAAGGCCTCCATCTTCTCGTCATGCTCGGGAGTGCCAGGCTGGAGATTTTCGTCGGTGGTCAGTTCGGCGGAATACTGCTCATCGCTCGTGGTGTATTCGCTACGCTCCGTCATCGAGAAATAACTGTACGTCGGCGTGAGCACGTCGGCCCCGAGGACGAGCGAGAGGCGTTTTTCAAATGCGTTGACGATCTGCAGGTCCGCGCCGAGCAGCATGAAACCGATGTCCGCCTTGGGAGATACCATGGAAAACATCAGCAACTGAACGTTCTCCGTCGCGCGGATTTCGGCGACGAGGTCTTTAAGCGCGGTCTTTCCGGCCTGCTTTTCGGCGGGATCGAGCAGCGCCCAAAGGCCGCGTTCGACCTTGTAAAAAAGATGCAGGACGTGCCAGCCCTCGGCAGGCACCACGGGGACGGGAAGGGTATCGGTCATATGAGGTCGCGAACATCGGGACGCCCCGCGCGCCGGTCAATGCGGAATGCTGGTGGAAAAAGTCATTGCGGAGCATGAGCGACCCGTTATTTTGGCGCTCCTTTTTCCCAAAAAAATATCATGGCAGAAGCAGCTAACAAATATCCCGAAAACGTCGCAGGCGGCTACTACGTAGACGATCAATGCATCGACTGCGACCTGTGCCGCGAGACCGCGCCCGCGAACTTCACGCGCAATGACGACGGCGGCCACAGCTACGTCCACAAACAGCCGACGTCGCCCGAAGAAGAGAACCTGTGCAAGGAAGCGATGGAAGGCTGCCCGGTCGAAGCCATCGGTAGCAACGGCTGAGGCCCCGCTCGCGCGAATGTATATTGAAGACCCTCGCTCGCCTCGGGTGAGGGTCTTCTTTTTGCCCGCATGAAGCCACATCAACTCCGCGCGCGTGTGGTTGCGGAATGGCGCGGCCTGCCGGAAACGCCCTGGCCCAGTGACACCGCCAAACCGATCGGCGACGCGTTGACCAAGCTCATGACGGGGCTCGGGCTCAACGACCGCCTGCGCGAGGAAGAAGTGATGGGCGCGTGGAAGGAAATGGTCGGGGAGTTTGTGGCGCAACATTCGGCGCCGCACCGGCTCAAGGACGGCGTGCTCTACGTCAATGTGTTGCAACCGACCGTTCACTTCGAACTCGAACGAATGTGGAAACGCGACATCCTCGCTAAGCTCAAAAAACGATTCGGCGGCCGCGTCGTGCGGGAATTGCGTTTCCGCCTCGGGTAAGGATGCCGGACTCGATCCATATCGAAGGTCTCGAGCTCTCCGCCTGTATCGGCGTCCCTGACGAGGAACGAGCAGCTCCCCAGCGGCTGACCGTCAGCCTTGTACTGGAGCCGATCCGCGACTTTCGGGCTCTCGAGGATCGGATCGGGAACACGGTGGATTATTTCGCTCTCGCCCGCACCGTCCAAGCGCTCGCGATGGTCCGGCCACGGCAGCTCATCGAGACGCTCGCCGAAGAAATCGCGGCGACCGTTTTAGACCAGTTCGCCGTGCGCTCAATCCAGGTCGAACTTCGGAAATACATCCTGCCGGACACCGCGTTCGTCGCGATCCGCATCGAGCGCGGGCGCTAACCGCGGAGGGCGCCACGCGAAGGGAGTTTGAACGGACCGCACATCACGCTGTCTCATTTCCTCGACCAACCATGACCAACTACCTCCTTCTCATCATCGTCCCGATGCTACTCGGCCTTTGGGCGCAATGGCGCGTGAAGAGCGCGTTCGGCAAGTACGCAACGGTACGCGCGACTTCGAATGTGACCGGAGCCCAAGCGGCGCGCGATGTCCTCGCCGCGGCGCAGATTCGCGATGTCGAAGTGGTCGAAATCGACAGCATGCTCGGTGATCATTATGACCCGTCGAGCAAGCGGTTGTGCCTGTCCCCGCACGTCTACAATACTCCGTCGGTCGCCGCCCTCGGGATCGCCGCCCATGAGGCCGGCCACGCCATCCAGCACGCGAAACGATACGGTCCGCTGCATCTTCGGATGGCGCTCGTGCCAGTGACCATGTTCGCCTCAAAGCTGCTCCCATTCATCATCCTCGGCGGCTTCGTGTTTCAGTTTTTCGGCCTACTGAAGATCGGCATCCTTTGCTACCTTGTGCTCGCGATCTTTCAGCTCATCACGCTCCCGGTCGAGTTCGACGCATCCGCTCGGGCAAAAGTCATCCTCCAAAACATGGGGCTGATCCAACCCGGCGAGGAAGCCGTAGGCGTAAATCGCGTGCTGGACGCCGCCGCGCTGACTTACGTCGCCGCATTCGTCGCCACACTCGGCAGCCTGCTCCATCTATTCCTCGCCTTGCAGGGCCGTAGCCGAAACTGATTTCAACCTTCCCAACATGTCACTCCCCAATCTGGCGCTTGCTGGCGGGTCCGGCGCATTTCAAATTCCGGTACAAACGGAATTCTCAACCGCGGAGAAGCGTGATAGCAAGCCGCGGACGATGCAAGATGACGACAGCCGCCGACAAGACGACGAACTCGTCGCCCGCTCCCAAGCGGGCGATGCCTCGGCGTTCGACGAGCTGATCGTGAAGTACAGCCCGCGTCTTTACGGCCTCGTCTACAACATGACCTCGAACCACGAGGACACGAACGACATGCTCCAGGACATCTGGGCCAAAGCATACCGCTCGATCGTGACGTTTCGGGGCAAGTCGGCGTTTTACACCTGGATTCACACCATCGGGGTCAATCTCACGATCAACTTTCTCAAGAAACGCGGCCGTCGTTATCACCTCTCTCTGGACGACATCGACTCGAACATTCAACACGACAAGGAATTCATCGAGCTCACCGCCACGAGCAGCCCCGTACGCGAGGCGGATCTGAACGACCTTCAGCTAAGATTGAACGAGGCAATGCAGAAGCTGTCTCATGATCACCGCGCAGTTGTTACGATGTTCGATATCCAGGGAATGGCTCACGCAGAAATCGCCAAGATCCTCGGCATCTCAGAAGGCACGGTGCGATCGAGGCTGTTTTACGCGCATCGCCAATTGCAAAACTTTCTTTCCGAGTTCCATTAAACCAAAGGCTCCAATGACCGAAGAACAACTCTCCGCCTTGCTCCGCGTGAAGCGCCACGAGCAGCCTCCACCGCGATACTTCGAGCGGCTGCTTCAGGATATTCATCGTCGGCAACGTTCGGAATTGCTCCAGCGTCCGCTTTGGGAAATCGCGCTTGAGCGCGTGCAGACCTTCTTCAGCGAGCACAGCATGGGCAATCGCTCGTATGCCGCGGCCATGGTGGTGGCGCTCGTCGGCGGCGTCGGCGCCATTTTTCTAGCCACTCCCGGTGAGATCGAGAGGAAGCCCGGAGTGGCAATCGCCGCGGCAGCCAACGGCTCGCCGCAATCGAAACTCCTTTCGCTTCAGTCCATCGGACCGGCTCTCCCCGCGGCGTTTAATCCGCAAGCCACATCGCCAAACGGCGCGCGGACCGTCAAAGAGCGCCGCTACGTGATCGACGCACGGCCCGTGAGTTATGAGCCAGAACCGTCCACCCGCTTTTGAGAAGCGGCTCCCCTTCGTGCGGCGGACTGGCCGGCGGCTCGCGGTAGGACTCGGTTGCGCGATCCTTGCGGCGCCGCTCGCGCGTTCGCAGGAGCCGACGCGGCCGATCTCGGTGGCCGAGGCCATCTCGCAGGAGGTCCGCACCGTTTTCTCGCATTGCAGGAGCGCCATCGTCCGAATCGAAGGCACCGACGCACATGGCGAGCTTTCCGGTACCGGTTTTTTCGTCGACCCGAACGGCACTATTTTCACCTCCTATACCGTCGGCGGCGAAGCGCGCGATCTCATGATCTCCGACGGCGCGCGCACACTCCCCGCGCGGCGCCTCGTGGCCGATCCGCGCAGCGGCATCGCCATTCTAAAAGTGGACGCCGAGACCCCTTTTCTCACGCTCGGCAAAGCACGCAGCCTCGCGCTCGCAGCACCGGTCATCGCCATCGGTTACCCGATGGACCTGCCCGCCTCACCGAGCTTCGGCACCATCGCGGGCTTCGACATCAAATACGGCGGCAGATATTTCGCGACCGCCCACCTCCGGGCAAACGTCTCCGTCCAACGCGGACAGGGCGGAGCGCCGTTGCTTAATCTGCGCGGCGAGGTCGTCGGTATCCTCATTAGCAGCCTGGATTCAGGAAGCGCGGCGTTTGCGCTCCCGATCGAGGCGGCGGAAAAGGTTCACAAGGACTTCGTCCGATTCGGTGAAGTGCGGCCGGGATGGATGGGGATCGGCATTCGACCAGCGGAGACGACCGTGGCGGGATCCACGGCGCTCGTGGATGAAATCTTCGCCGATGCTCCCGCCCAAAAATCCGGCCTCGAAAAGGACGATCGGGTCCTTCAAATCGGCGACATACCGATCGCGACTCCGGACGACGTGCGGAACGCGGCGTTTTTTACGACCGCCGAAGACGAACTCATCCTCAAAGTCTGGCGCAACGGCGCAGAAATCAGCTTGAAGATCACGCCAACCGATCACCCGAGCAGCGCCCATGCGGCGACGCCACAGCTCCCGCGCCTCCAGGGGATTCCGCTCTCAACACCCGGCGCCATCCCCGCCCCGGAGCCATTCGACATCGATCGTTGAGATCGGCTGCGACCGCGGCGAATGAGCGCACCATGCTGACCCAGTTTTTCGCGGTTCTTCGGCAATTTCATTTCGTTGCGGCATTCGCCATCCCGTTGATCGCCGCCGGCGCCGAGCGCGCGACCGGCGACGCGGTCATTCGCGCGGCTGCGGGCGGTTCCGAGATAGTGATTACCACCACTGCGCGGCTCACTGGCGCCATCCATTCTCTGACGTGGAATGGAAAGGAGTTCATCGATTCCGCCGACCACGGGAGGCAGTTGCAATCGGCGTCGAATCTCGATTTCGGCACGCCGATCCTGAACGAAACCTTCAACCCGACTGAGGCCGGATCGCGGCGGGACGGCGCAGGAAATACATCGTCGAGCCGGCTCCTCGATTTGCACGCCGAGCGGAATGTCCTCGCGACAAAATCGCAGATGGCGTTTTGGCTCGCCCCTGGCGAACTCTCGGGCGGGCAATCCGCGAAGAACGCCACCATCCTATCCGAGCATCTTTTTTCCAAACGCGTCTGCATCGGCTGGAAGCATCTACCAAACGTCATTTCCTATGACGCGACTTTCACCCTCCCGACCGGCGAACGGCATACGCACGGGGTCTTCGAGGCTGTCACCGGTTATATGCCGCCAGGATTTGAGCGCTTCGCTCAGTTTAATCCAACGACCGGCGTGCTCGAAGCGCTTTCCGACGGACCCGGCGAAATCCCTCGTCCGATCGTCTTTTCGACTCCTGACGGGCGCCACGCGATGGGCATTTATTCGCCGCCCCAGCATGCGGCGAATACGACCGGGCCTACCTACGGACGTTTTCGATTTACTTCGGAACGAGTGGTGAAGTGGAACTGCGTTTTTCGGATTCGCGAAAAGGACGGCATTCCTCCCGGCGATTACGCGTTCCACACGTTCGTCGTCGTCGGCGATGTCGAAACGGTCACGGAATCCCTGCGCACGCTACACGGCGAATTCGCACCGCGCTGACGCCACGATTGCCGCGAACCCGCGCGTGGTGTTCCATGTCGGCCCACCTATGCAAGCCACCACCGCCTCTCGCCGCCACTTTGCCAGCGACAACTATTCCGGGATCTGTCCCGAGGCTTGGGCGGCGCTCGCCGAGGCGAACCACGGCCATGCTCGCGCCTACGGCGAGGACCCGTGGACCGAACGCGCCGCGAATCTCCTGCGCGAGCTGTTCGAGACGGATTGCGAAGTTTTCTTCGTCTTCAACGGCACCGCCGCCAACTCCCTGTCGCTGGCCTCATGCTGCCAGAGTTACCACTCGATCCTCTGCCACGAGCTTTCCCATGTCGAAACCGACGAATGCGGCGCGCCCGAATTTTTCTCAAACGGAACGAAGCTGCTGCTGCTCCCGGGCGAGAATGGAAAGATCGCGCCCGATGCGATCGAACGAACCGTCAAGAAGCGCGCGGATATTCACTTTCCAAAACCTCGCGCCGTCAGCGTCACGAACGCCACCGAAGTCGGCACGGTGTATTCGGCCGATGAGTTAAAGACGATCTGGTCGAAGACCAAGGCGCTCGGCCTCAAACTGCACATGGATGGCGCTCGCTTTTCAAACGCGGTCGCTTCCCTTGGTTGCACACCGAAGGAGATCACGTGGCAGGCAGGCGTTGACGCACTTTGCTTTGGCGGCACAAAGAACGGGATGGCTGTCGGTGAAGCGGTGGTCTTCTTCAATCGCGAAATGGCCACGGAGTTTGAGTACCGCTGCAAACAGGCTGGCCAACTCGCGTCGAAGATGCGCTTTCTCAGCGCCTCATGGGTCGGGATGCTACAGGATGGCGCATGGCTGCGCCGCGCCCGACACGCCAATGAGATGGCGGCTCGCCTCGAAAAGCATCTGATCGGGCTGCCGGGCGTCCGGATGCTCTTTCCGCGTCAGGCCAATGGCGTCTTTGCGGAAATTCCCGGCGCCGCCATCGACACGCTACGCGCGAAGGGCTGGCTCTTTTATACGTTCATCGGCGCGGGCGGCTGCCGATTCATGTGCTCGTGGGATACGCAAGCGGAGGACGTGGACGCACTCGCTGCGGATTTACGCGCAGCACTGGCGTAGTGCGGCGAAACAAAAAACGCCGCGCCCTTTCGACGAGAAAAGGCGCGGCGTGAAAAGAGGGACTGAATTACGAAAGGGCGTCGAGCTTCGCGAGCAACGCGGCTTTACTGTTACCGGCACCGACGACTTCATCCTTCACTTCGCCTCCCTTAAGGAAAAGGAGCTTTGGGATCGAGGTGATCCGGAAACGCCCGGCTAGCTGCTGAGACTCATCCACATTGATCTTTCCGATCTTGGCGACTCCGACCCGCTCATTGGCGATTTCTTCGATGACAGGGCCGATGAGTCTGCAAGGGCCGCACCAGGGAGCCCAAAAATCGAGCAGCACTGGCACAGGAGAATTCATCACCTCAGCCTCGAAGTTGGCGTCAGTGATCTCGATAACGTTTGGACTAGCCATCAGATCAGAGCTGGGGAGCCGCAGCCTGGAAGGCGAGGTAAACCGTCGCGAGGGCAGCCAGCGAAAGTATGAGTGCGGCGATGCTCAGCGGATTGACAGCGCCGTCGGCCGCGGGAGCGGCCTGCAAGGAAGCACCGGCGCTTTGCGCGGTCATGGGTGCCTGCTGGATGGAGGATTGCGGGCGCTGAACCAGAGGCTGCGTCTGCTGCATTTTCACGGTGGCCTTTGGGAGCGCCGGCTTGCCAGTGCCTTCAGGCGGGAGCGTGATGCGCGCGGTTTCCTTTTTCGGAGAGGCGGCCTTTACGGTGACCTGTTCAGGTGCTGGCTGCGCGACGCCGGTCGGCGGAGCGGGCTTGAGCGGCACGGTCGGACGGGCGCCGAGCGACGGCGGCTTTGGCGGAGGATTTGCACCACTGAGGGGCTTGGCCGCAGGCATACCGATGGACGAGGCGGGCGGCTTCGGAGGCCCGGGAGGCGGCGGCGGAGCAAAAGGGGAGGAAGGCGCCGGGGCTGGGGCGGGAGCCGCGCCGGAGGTGGGCAGCTTGCTCGATTCTTTCTTCGGCGCTGTTCCGAGCGGCGGCACGGGTTTGCCGGGGACGTTGATGCGGACGGTCTCGCGTTTCACCGCCGGCTGCTCGCTTTTCGGTGGCAGGGTGATGCGAATCGTTTCGCTCTTAGTTACGTCGTCTGATTCGGAAGGGGCGGGAGGGATTTCGTCGGCCATAAAATTGGTGTGGTGGGGTCGTCTATCTCACCCGGCCAAAATGGTGTCAATACGTTTGTCCCATTCTCCGCGGCATACGGCCGTTTCCTCGCGACCAAATCGAACGGGAACTTTCTCTTGCCGCATTTTTTCGTGCCCCGCTACGCTGCGACGATGCACATCCTCGTCACCGGCGGCGCCGGCTTCATCGGTTCGCACTTTGTCGAAAAATGCCTCGCGCTCGGACATTCCGTCGCGGTGCTCGACGAGTTTAACGATTTCTACGATCCGGCCATCAAACGGGCGAACGTGGCGGCGTTTTCGGCGAATGCTCCGGTTCACGAGGTCGACCTTCGGGATCGCGACGCGGTCATCCGCGTGGTGCTCGATGGAAAGTTTGACACGATCGTCCACCTCGCGGCACGGGCGGGCGTGCGGCCATCGATCAAGGACCCCAAGCTTTACATCGACACCAACATCACCGGGACGTGGCACCTGCTCGAGGCGGCGAAACAAGCCGAGATTCCACGCTTCATCTGCGCCTCCAGTTCCAGCGTCTACGGAGTGCTCAAGACCGCTCCGTTTCGCGAGGACATGGCGCTCACCGCGACGATCTCGCCTTACGCCGCCACGAAACTCGCCGGCGAACAACTTTGCTCGAACTACGCGCATCTCTATGGAATGCGCACGATCAACCTGCGTTTCTTCACCGTTTACGGTCCGCGCCAGCGCCCCGACCTCGCTATTCATTCCTTCACCAAAGCGATCTCGGAAGGCCGCACCATCAACCAATTCGGCGATGGCACCACGCGGCGCGATTACACCTACATCGATGACATCATGCAGGGAATGCTCGCGTGCCTGACTTATGAGGGAGAACTTTGCGACGTGTTTAATCTCGGCGAAAGTCAGACCACCACGCTCAACGACCTCATCGCCACCATCGAGCAAGCGCTCGGGAAAAAGGCGGTCATCAACCAAATGCCGGAACAGCCCGGCGACGTCCCGCTGACCTACGCGGACATTTCCAAAGCGCGGGCGCTGCTCGGCTACGATCCGCACACCAAGATCGCCGAGGGAATCCCGAAGTTCGTCGAGTGGTTCCACGCGAGCCGCAAGGGGGCCGCGTGAAAGGGCCCGCCAGCGTCGTCGAACTCCTTCAGGAGTTGATCCGCATCCCGAGCGTCAATCCCCACGGCGATCCGGGCACCGACGGCATCGGCGAAAAGCGCATCGCGGAGTGGCTCGCCGGATTTTTGGAAACCATCGGCGCCAAAGTCGAACTGCGCGAAGTCCTGCCGGATCGCCCGAATGTCGTCGCCCGCTGGCCGGGCAACCGCGCCGGCAAACCGCGGCTCCTCTTCGCGCCGCATACCGATACCGTGAGCGTCGGCGGCATGACCATTGACCCTTTTGCCGCCGAACTCCGGGACGGGAAGATCTGGGGCCGCGGCGCGAGCGACACCAAAGGCTCCATGGCCGCGATGCTCTGGGCGCTCCGCTCCATGCAGGAGCGCCTGCCTGCACTCGGTCACGAGATTTGGTTTGCCGGGCTGATGAGCGAGGAGGCGAGCCAGCACGGCTCCCGGGCGCTGGCCCGCGAGGAGCGGTTCGATTTCGTCATCGTCGGCGAACCGACCGATCTCGACGTCGTCCACACACACAAAGGCTCCGCCTTCCTCTACCTCACCACGCGCGGAGTCGCCGCGCACGCCGCACGGCCCGATCTCGGCGAAAATGCGATCGCGAAGATGCTCGACGTCCTCGCCGTGGTTCGCGGCGAGATCGCCGATGAGTTTTCCGCCCAACGCGACGCCGTGTTCGGCGCGAGCACGCTCAGCATCGGCACGATCCGGGGTGGCTCGAAGACGAACATCATTCCCGATCTCTGCGAGGTGAGCGTCGACATGCGTTTCGTCCCGGCGCACTACCGGGCATCGATCATCGACGAATTCCGCACGCGCCTGCGCCACGTGTGCCCGGACCTCGAAGTCAGCGCCGAGCCCGCTCCCCCGCTCTTCACCGACCCGGCGCATCCGCTCATCGCGAAGCTCGGCGAATGCGGCGCGAAACCGGTCGGCGCCCCGTGGTTTTGCGACGCCTGTTTTTTCGCCGAACGCGGCATGCCCGCGGTCGCCCTCGGCCCCGGCAACATCGCCCAGGCGCACACGAAGGACGAGTGGCTCGCCGTCGCGGATTTGGAGAACGGCGTGGAGTTCTTCTCCCGCTTTCTCGCGTCGCTCTGACCGCCTACGCGCTCCGCCTGCGCCCGCCGCGGCGCCAACCCGCAAGGGCGCCGGCGGTCTCGTTGTAGCTGCCCACGCGATTGTTGCCGATCGTGCCGATCATCAGGTCCGCCGCAGCGATTTGCGGGCTGCACCATCGTGCCGCCGCGGTGATCGTGGGCGCGATAAAACTGGACGGGTAAATGCCCTACAGCACAGGGGGGTCGGAAATAGGCAGCATTCGAGTTTTGTTACGGATGTTTATGGACAAAAATAGTTAACACCCACCGCGTTGTGAGGGGGCCCCAGCAGATAAATAACGAGGATTCCGATAAACCATTCGGTAGCACTCCCGCGCCGGTCCCGCCGAATACATCGAAGCCGCCGCTTGCCGGAGACAGCGGCCCCGTCTAGCTTCGCGGCCCCTTTTTCCACACACCATGAGCCAGCCACAAACCGCCATCACCCCGCGCCGAGACGAAGATTTTCCCGAATGGTACCAACAGGTCGTCCGCGCGGCCGATCTCGCTGAAAACTCGGACGTGCGGGGCTGTATGGTCATCAAACCTTGGGGCTACGGCATCTGGGAGGCAATGCAGGCGGCGCTCGATCGGATGTTTAAAGCGACCGGGCACAAGAACGCCTACTTCCCGCTTTTCATCCCGCTCAGCTACCTCGCGAAGGAAGCCGCGCATGTGGAGGGATTTGCGAAGGAATGCGCGGTCGTCACACACCACCGGCTCGAATCCGACGGCGCAGGCGGTTTGCGCCCAGCGCCCAGCGCACTCCTCACCGAGCCGCTCGTCGTCCGGCCGACGAGCGAAACGATCATCGGCGCGAGCTACGCGAAATGGGTGCAGTCCTGGCGCGACCTTCCGATCTTGATCAACCAATGGGCCAACGTGGTCCGCTGGGAGATGAGGCCGCGCGTTTTCCTGCGCACCGCGGAGTTCCTGTGGCAGGAAGGCCACACGGCGCACGAGACGGACACCGAGGCGCTCGCGGAGACCGATCTCATTCTCGGCGTTTATGAAAAGTTCGCTCGCGAGTGGCTGGCGTTGCCCGTCTTCACGGGCGAGAAAAGTGCGGGCGAGCGTTTTCCGGGCGCCGTAAAGACGCTGTGCATCGAGGCGATGGTGCAGGATCGCAAGGCGATCCAGGCAGGCACATCGCACTTTCTCGGGCAAAATTTCGCCAAGGCGAGCGGGATCAAATTCCAGTCGCGCGGGGGCAAGGAGGAGCACGCATGGACGACGAGTTGGGGAGTGAGCACGCGACTCATCGGCACGGTCATCATGGCCCATGGCGACGACGACGGGCTCATCCTCCCACCGCGCATCGCGCCGGCGCATATCGTCATCGTGCCCGTCGCGCCAAAGCCCGAAACGCGCGACGCCGTCTTTGCCGCCGTGGAAAAACTCGCGGCCGAGCTGCGCGCGCAATCCTACGCCGGCGAGCCGATCCGCGTGGAGGTGGACAAACGCGACATCGGCGGCGGGCAGAAGAACTGGGAATGGATCAAGAAAGGCGTGCCGCTTCGCGTCGAACTCGGCCCGCGCGATCTTGAAAAGGGGAGCGTCGCCGTAGCCCGGCGCGATCGCGGACCGAAGGAAAAGGAGTTCCTCCCGATGGGCGATTTCGTGGCTCAAGCCGCGACGACGCTCGGAGAAATCCAGGACGCACTGCTCGCCCGCGCCACGGCGTTGCGCGATGCAAACACCGTGAAGATCGACACGAAGGAGGATTTCTACGCGTTCTTTACCCCCAAGAAATCAGACAAACCGGAGCTGCACGGCGGCTTCGCGCTGGCGCACTGGAACGGCTCGGCGGAAGTCGAGGCCACGATCAAGGACGACCTGAAGGTGACGATCCGATGCATCCCGTTCGATGCGCCGGAGGAGGATGGAAAGTGCATCCTCACCGGCGAGCCGAGCAAGCGGCGCGTCGTCTGGGCCAAATCGTACTAGCCGATCCCCGTACGCGCGAACGCGTCGCCGGCTCGTGGCTGGCGACGCGTTCGGTAAAGGCGGGACGACGATTAGAGCGTCTTGCAGAACTCCTCGAAACGATCGAGGCCCTTTTTGATGACGTCGAGGCTCGTCGCATAGCTGAAACGGATCGTGCGATCATCGCCAAAGGCAACGCCGGGGACGACCGCCACATGGTGCTTGCTGAGGAGCCGGTCAGCGAAGTTGCTCGAGCTCAGGCCGAGCGCGCTGATGTTCGCGAGCACATAGAACGCGCCCTTTGGCTCGACGACGTTGACCCGCGGGATGCTCTTGAGGCGGTTGACCATGTACTGGCGGCGCATGTCAAATTCGTCGCGCATGTCGTTCACGCACGCCTGGTCGCCCTTGAGCGCCATCAGCCCTCCCTTTTGGGCGAAACTCGTCGGGTTGCTCGTGCTGTGGCTCTGGATGGCGTCGATCGCCTTCGCAATCGCCTCGGGCGCGCCGAGGTAACCCAGCCGCCAGCCCGTCATCGCGTAGGCTTTTGAGAATCCATTGACCGTGATCGTGAGATCGTAAACGGCCTGCGAAATGGACGCGACGCTGACGTGCTCGGCTCCATCATAGGTGAGCTTCTCGTAGATCTCATCGCTCAGGATGAGGATCTCTTCGTCCACGCACACCTCGGTGATCGCCTCGAGTTCGGCGCGGGTGTAAACGGCACCCGTCGGATTGCCGGGGCTGTTGAGGATCACCATTTTCGTCCGAGGCGTCATCGCGTCCTGGAATTCCTCGGCGGTCATTTTCCAGCCGTTCTCTTCCTTGGTCTGGACGAAAACCGGATCGGCGCCAGCGAGCCGGACCATCTCCGGGTAGCTCAGCCAGTAAGGGGCCGGAATGACGACTTCGTCGCCGGGTTGGCAGGTCGCGAGGATCGCATTGTAGCAGGAATGTTTCGCTCCAGAGGAAACGATGACCTGGGACGGCTTGTAGGTCAGCTTGTTGTCCGCAGCGAATTTCTCCGAAATCGCGAGCCTCAACTCCGGGGTGCCGGATGACGGCGTGTATTTGGTAAAGCCGGCATCCAGCGCGGCCATTGCAGCAGCCTTGATGTGCTCGGGCGTGTCGATGTCCGGTTCACCGGCGCCGAAGCTGCACACGTCGATGCCTTCGGCTTTCATGGCTTTGGCTTTCGCGTCGATGCTAAGGGTCAGGGACGGGGTGAGGATGGTGGCGCGTTGGGCGAGGTCCATAGGTGTTTTGTATTTTGTGTTGGCGGAGGTTGAAACCGGCGGCGCTTGCTACTTTGCGAACCAGGTTTCGATGAGAGGCTTCAAGTTGTTTTCGGAAATCTGGACGATGCCCATCTCGCGGGCTGCGTTTTCGGCCGAGTCGGAAGCGTGCGCGGCATTGACCATGATGGTGGAGCCGAACTCGCGGCGGATCGTGCCGGGAGGCGCCTTGGCGGGGTCCGTCGGTCCGAGGACCTCGCGGATCTTCCGCACGGCGTCGATGCCCTGGTAGCACAACGCGATGCACTTTTCGCTGCCGGGCGAGTGACGCTTGTCCGCGGAGCATTCGCTCGGCTTGAGCCCGGCCATGAAGCCGACGATCTGCTCCCAATTCTCGCGTCCAGCGACCGGCCCGAGGACTTCGCCGAGTTGCGCTTCGACTTCCGGAGTGAGGGCGATGTTCGTTTCAGCCGTGAATAGCTTAGCCGCCGTCTCGCCAGAGCGTCCGCGGAGCTTGTCCTGGAGCACCTCGAGCACCGGCCCGTAGAATTCCTCCGCCTGCGCCACGCTCATGCGATGGACTTTGCACGCGATGATATAGAGCCCCGTGCGGGAGAAAAGATCGATGACGCCGCCGGGACGCGCATTCGGAAAACGGAAGTTGTCCGGCTTGATGAGCACGAGCGTCTTCTCGACTTTGGTGCCGACCGGAAACTGGATCGCGCCATCGAGCAGGCCGCCATCCGAATCCGAATACGAAGCCCACAAAAGCAAGTCGCGCTGGGCGCAAGCGGTGTCCGGCGGAGCGAGCACGCCGGGCTCGAAATACGTAACCACGCCGTTCGCATCCATGTGGTAGTCGCCGTAAGTGTCGCGGATCGTTTCACCGCTCGTCCGCTCATTGACGATGTGCCCGACCGTTGCCTTGATTTTCGAAACGGCATCCTCGCCCTTGAAAACCAGCAGCAGCACGCGCGGTCGGGTGCCGCCGCCCGCAGGGACGAAATTCGCGAGCACGTATTTCCGGATGTGTTCCTGCGTCGCGCGGTGCCCGGGGTCGGGATCAGTCACGAGACCGTCAGCATACTTTTGGACCAGTTCTACGCCCGGCGCGAACATCCGGGCCGCCACGAGATCGAGACCCGTGCGCGAGATCAGCCGAGCGATGATACCGCCGGTGCGCGACTTGCGGATCGAGAATGGGGTGACGATTCCGTAGGAAAGTTCTTCGGCCATAGATAAAAAGTGCCCGCGCAGATCGCCGAAAAGCTGGTCTTTTGCGGCGAATTCCCACGCAGGCAGGATGTTTTTTTAGGAAATATTTCGGATTTAAGAGGGCGGGAAGCTAGCGGCACCACGCGAAGTGCGTCAACGAGTTTTTCCCTCGCCATTCACGCCCGCCGCGTCGCGAGGCCTGCCACCCATTTCCCCTTCCGCACCACCCGATCGGGCCGCAGTCCGCTGGCGCGGAAAGCCGCGAGCACTTCGGCTTCCTGCTCGCGCAGGATACCCGAGAAAACCAACCGTCCTCCCGGCGCCACGGCCGCCGCGATGGTCGGCGCGACCTCGACGAGGATGCCGCTGTAGATGTTCGCCGCGACCACATCCCACGTCCGCCCCGGCTCCCAACCGCGCACGTCGAGTCTCTTCACCACGATCCCGCGCAATCCGTTCGCCGCCACGTTCTCCTTCGCCACCCGCACGGCATGCGGGTCGAAATCGCCCGCCATCACCTTCGTCGCGCCGAGCAATCGCGCCGCCAGGCCGAGGATGCCGCTGCCGCAGCCGAGGTCCGCCATCTCCCAGCGCCGGCCTTCGAATTCCACCGCCACGTCCGCGAGCAACCGCAGGCACGTCGCCGTCGTCGCGTGTTCGCCCGTGCCGAAGGCCATGCCCGCCGGGATCAGCAGCGCGGGCACCGTCGTCCCGGCATCCGCCCGTTCGCGCTCACTCGAAACCACGACAAACTTTCCGCGCACCTTGATCGGCGCCCGCGGCGGTGCGGGCTGTGCCGTCGTCCACTGCCGCTGCGCCGACACCGTGCCGCCGAACATCTTCCGCAGCCGTTCGGCATCCGCTTTCGTCAGTTGGAAAACCTCCAGCCGCACCGTCTTTGCGCCGGGCAGGCTCGTAATCGCGAGGCGATCCGCAAAACCCGCCAACCGCTCCACCCACGCGTCCTCCCACTTCGCGCCGCCCAGCTTTCTCCAAGCGTGATGCACCTTCATTTTTTGCGAAAGATGATCGCGTGCTGCCAGGGCAGCGTGCTGATCGTCTCGACCCATTCCACCGGCTGGATCGCCATCTCCTTTTTCACCTGCGCCTCGGTCATCTTGTG
>JAYTDO010000245.1:0-11388 GCA_043735935.1 Chthoniobacteraceae bacterium | reverse complement strand
GTCAAAGAAATCATGGTCGCGGCCAAGCTCGGCGGCGCTGATCCGGAGGGGAATGCGCGGCTCTTTGCGGCGATCGAGAAGGCGCGTAGGGCGTCGGTGACGCGGGATGTGATCGAGCGGGCGACGAAGAAGGGGGCGGGGATCGGCGATGATAAGCTGGTGCTGGAGCACATCGTCTTTGAGGGCTATGCGCCGCATAAGGTGGCGCTGATCGTGGAGGTGATGACGGATAATAACAACCGGACGGCGCCGGAGATGCGGTTGCTTTTTAAGAAGGCTCAACTCGGGGCGCCGGGGAGTAATAAGTTCCTGTTCGATCACGTGGGCCTGGTGGAGGCGCATCATGCGGATGCGACGATGGATCTGGAGGGGGCGGCGATCGAGGCGGGGGCGAATGAGGTGGAGCCGCTGACGCACGCGCAGAATGATGATATCCCGGAGGGGGCGGCGGGCGGGCGCTTCATCACGGAGCGGACGGCGACGGCGGCGGTCTCAAAGTGGCTCTCGCAGAATGGCTGGACGGTGGTGACGAGTGAGCTGGGGTATGTGGCGAAGCAATGCCCGACGCTTTCGGAGGAGCAGCAGCAGGAGGTGGGTGAGTTTCTCCAGAGTCTGGAGGACCACGATGATGTGCATCGGGTCTGGGCGGCGCTGAAGTAGGCGCGGGGTTATTTCGAGCCGGGCTTGTGCGCGGGGATGGCGGCGAGGTCGGGGGGGATGTGGTCGGCGTCGAAGGTCTCGACGTCGAGCTGCGTGAGGGCGATGAAGGGGCAGCCGAAGTCGGGGAGGTTCCCGCCGCTGCGGTCGACGATGGCGACGACGGCGGCGACGATGCCGCCATGGGCGCGGACGATGTCGATGGTTTCTTGCACGCGGCCGCCGCGGGTGACGACGTCTTCGGCGATGATGAACTTTTCGCCTGCGCCGATGAGGAAGCCGCGGCGGAGGACGAGGAGGTTGTTTTCTTTCTCGACGAAGATGTGGGGTTTGCCGAGGGCGCGGGCGACTTCGTGGCCGACGATGATGCCGCCGAGGGCGGGTGAGATGACGCGGGCGGCGTCGATGGCGCGTGCTTTTTCAGCGAGGGCGCCGCAGAGGCGGGCGGCGATGCCGGTGTGCTGGAGGAGCTGGGCGCACTGGAAGAACTGGCGGGAGTGGAGGCCGGAGCGGAGGATGAAATGGCCGTCGAGGAGGGCGCCGGTGCTGCGGAAGAGGTCGAGGACTTCGGTGTGGGTCATGATTCGGTGGAGGCGATGACTTCAATCTCGACGCGGGCGCCGCGCGGGAGGGCGGTGACGGCGACGGTGGAGCGCGCGGGGAAAGGGGCGGTGAAGTGGCGCGCGTAGACGGCGTTCATCGCGGCGAAGTCGGCCATGTCGGTGAGGAAGACGGTGGTCTTGACGACGTGGGCGAAGGTCATGGAGTCCGCGGCGAGGACGGCGGCGATGTTCGCGCAGACGCGCTCGGTCTGGGCGGCGACGTCGCCGGCGACGATCTCGCCGGTGGCGGGGTCGAGCGGGATCTGCCCGGCGCAGAAGAGCAGGCCGCCGATGGCGACGGCTTGGGAATAGGGGCCGACGGCGGCGGGCGCGGTGGCCGTGGCGATGGTGCGTTTCATAAAGGGGCGCGAGAGTAACAGCCGACCGGGGGCTGTCAACGAACCGGGCGGCGGGGAGGGGCCGGGGTCAGTCGGTGTGTTTGGGAGCGCGTACGGTGGCGGCTTCGAGGGCGGCGGCGCGGCGATTGATGATGCGGTCGGCGACGTCGGCGACCATCTGCTCGAGGAGCAGGCGAAGATGGGAGCCGCGGCGGTAGTCGGCGGGCGCGATGTGCCGCACGCGGTCGGCGTGGGTGCTGAGTTGGTAGCACTTTTTGAAGGAACTCCGCGCGGGGTCGAGGGGATTGTAGACGGCGATGGCGTGGCCGCCGTGCTGGCGGACGACGGTGAAGCACGGCACGTCGGTGGGGCCGTCGCCGACGTAGATCATGTGCTCGAAGGGGACGGGGCGGAGGTCGGCGGGCATGTGGTCGTTCACGTCCTCGGAGTAGTCGAGCAGGCCTTTATTGATGCGGAAGAGGAACTGCGTCTTCTGCGTGTGGGAGATGACGCGGCGCGGGAAGGTGATGCGCCCTTCGCGATCCTCGGCGAACTCGCAGCCGAACGTGGCGCGGAGATAGGGCGAGATGCGGGAGCCGTCGATGAGGGCCTTCAGTCCGCTGCTGATGATGTAGTGCTCGACCTTGATGCCGTGGGCCTCGTGCTGCGCGGTGAGCAGGCCGGCTTTGAATTCCTCGAACATGTCGGGGAGGCCGGGGAAGAACTGGAGACCGGCGCCGAGTTCGCGGAGGCGGGCATTGGTCGGGCGGTCGATGTCGAGGTAGTCGAGCAGGGCCTTCATGTAGGCGAGTTCGCTGTCGAAGCCCTGGTCGCGCACGAGTTCGTGGCAGCGGAGCCAGAATTTTTTTGCGTCGATGCCGAAGTTCGGGAAGAGGACCTCGTCCTGCATGTAGTTCGGGGAAAGCGTCTGGTCGTAGTCGTAGACGATGGCGATGAGGTTTTGTGGAGCGGGCATGGGCAGTGGCCGGGGTGAAAGGCGGCGGGCAATCAGAACGGCGGACGCGGAAAGTCTCAACCCCGAAGTCCGAACTAAATTCCCATTGGCAAACGCGGGACGCCGCTTACTCTCGCGCGCCCTATGAAATCCTTTCGCATCGCAGTCCTTCCCGGCGACGGCATCGGCCCCGAGGTGATGGCCGAAGCCCGTCGTGTGCTCGCCGCCGTCGGCGCCAAGTTCGATCTCGCTTTTGAGCTCACCGAGGCGCGCGTCGGCGGTGCCGCGATCGACGTGGATGGCCACGCGCTGCCCGCCGAGACGCTCCGGATTTGCGGTGAAAGCGCGGCGATCCTGTTCGGCTCGGTCGGCGGTCCGAAGTGGGAATCGCTCCCGCCGGATCAGCAGCCCGAACGGGCGGCGCTGCTGCCGCTGCGTAAACATTTCGGGCTCTTCGCGAATCTGCGCCCGGCCGTGTGCCTTCCGAAACTCTCCCACGCCTCGCCGGTGCGCGCGGACATCGTGGAGGGCGGCTTCGACGTGTTATGCGTGCGCGAACTGACGGGCGGTCTTTACTTCGGCCAGCCGAAATACTGCCGCGAGGAGAACGGCGAGATGATCGCGGTGGACACGATGGTTTACAAAAAGAGCGAGATCGTGCGGATCGCGCACGTCGCCTTCAAAGCCGCGCAGGGCCGCGGGAAACGGCTCACGTCCATCGACAAGGCGAACGTGCTCGAGAACTCCGTTCTGTGGCGGAAGACAGTCATCGAGATCGCCGCGGAATATCCCGACGTGACGCTGAACCATCTCTACGTGGACAACGCCGCGATGCAGCTCATCCGCAATCCGAAGGGTTTCGACGTGGTGCTCGCGGAGAATCTTTTCGGCGACATCCTCAGCGACGAGATGGCGATGATCACCGGCTCGCTCGGCATGCTGCCCAGCGCGAGCCTCGGCGTGCAGGAGACGGCGCTCGGACGCTTCGGCCTTTTCGAGCCGAGCGGCGGCACCGCGCCGGACATCGCCGGCAAAGGCATCGCCAACCCGATCGCCCAGATCCTCTCCGCCGCGATGATGCTCCGCTACGCGCTCGGCGAACCCGCCGCGGCCGATGCGATCGAGCAGGCCGTGCGGACCGTCATCGATTCCGGCCTGCGCACGGGCGACATCTGGAGCGAAGGCACCAAGCGTGTCGGCACCGCCGAGATGGGCGCCGCGATCGCCGCCGCGATCTGACGGAGATTCCCCAGAGGGCAATATCCTCGGGCACGTACCGGGTTTGTGCCCGGGTGAATGCGAGCGTTGGCGTGATTCCTGCGATGGGTTCGGAGGTGCGGCTGACATTTCGGCCGGACACAAAACCTCGACCCGCGTTGAACCGTCCAATTTCAAAACCCAGACCCGCCCGCCTGCGAAGCGCGGGCTATCCCGTCGCGATCCTCGCGGTGAGCGGCCTTCTCGCCACGGGTATGGCGGCGCAATACCGCCGCCTGCTCGCGCGGGATGCGGCTTTATCCTCCGAAGTGCAGGGCCTCGCCGCGCAGTGGCAAGCCGTCGCGGGCCAACTAGCCGCCGTGAACGCGGTGCTGCCGCGCCTAAACATCGCGCACACCGAAGCACTGCGGGTCAGCGCGGAGTTTGAGTCGGCAAAGTGGTCGCCGGTGCTCCGAAGCATCGCGGCCTCATCGGGGACTGGAATCGATCTGCACACGATTCATGTCGAGGAAATGCCGGGCGATGCACCGACGTGTTCGCTCCGGATCGAGGGCGGCGCGATGGGCACCGAATCGCGCATCACGGCGGATCGCTTCCTTCAGTCGATGCGACATGGTCTTGAAAAGGATTATGAGTTCGTCGCTCCGCTGCACTTCGAGCAACTCGCCGACGCGCGGCCTGCGCCAGAGAGGGAGGACGGCGAAGAGGGCGTTAATTTCACCATCACCGCGAGGCTCGCGCCTGCGGTCACTCATCACGACGTGGCACCGCCGTCAGGCTAAACAACATGTCAGCCAGACTTTCATTTCCCGGCCCGCTCGTGGCGTCCATTGTCGCGCTCGGAGCTGCGTGGACGTTTTACAGCCATTGGCTCGCTCCCCTCGCCCTTCGGGCTCGGGAACTCGATCGCGAAGCCTCCGAACTCCGGGAGCACATCGACTCCGCTCGCGATGTCTTTTGCAAGTTGAGAGCATCCGAGCAGGAAATTGGCGTGGTGCGGACTTCGCTCGGAAAACTCATTGGCAGTGCTTCGCGCGGATCGGTGATGGTCTCGCTTCCCAAGCGGCTTCACGACCATTTTGCCACGGCGGGAATCGCCGTCCAGGTCATCCGTCTGAACACCACTGAAGACTTGCAGGGTGTTCCCGGCTACCGGCGCGTCTTCTGGTCCGTGGCGCTGCCGCTCGCGGAAACGGATCGCAACGCCTCGGGAATGCTCGGAGCCGTCGCCGACTTCGAAGCGCGGAATCGCTTCATCAAGGTGCTCGATTTTTCCCTGCGGCCGGATGTGGAAGATCCGGAGCGACGCACGGCAAGCTTCAACATCGCCGCGCTACTTCCGAAGTAGGCAGACTCGCGGTCGCGCTGGAATCGACCGGGGTGAAAAACGCCCGACGGTTTAGCGCACGGCTTCGACCCAACTTGCGACCCGGTAATTCCCCTTCGATCCACTGCCGTTGAATTTCGCAAGGGCTTCGTCGTAGTGAAGACTGGCCCCGCCGCTGATGACGATCGTCTTGCCGACCATGGCGCCGCTGAAGTTGGCTGTCCCCGACAGGGTGAAGTCCGCTCCGGGGGCGTTTATCGCACCGATGAACGTCCCGCCGCCAGAGACCGTGACCTTCTGAGTCGTGCCGGACGGCGGGTTGATGACGTTGATGATATTGTTCGCAGCGACGTTGGCCTGGTTGTTGAAAGACGAACCCGAGACGGTCACGTCGCCGGCAATGTGATACGTCACGTGGACGCCCGCCTGCTGGAGGATATAGCCGCTGCCTGAAGTCGTAAAACTGCCGGTGACCCATATTTCGATGTAGCTCTCCTGCCCGACCGTCTGAGGAGCCAGAGTCAGGACTTTGCCGCCGGGGACCGTCACGGAGCTCACCTTGTAACGGGCCGGCGCGGCCTGCGTGCCGCCGGTGAGCGTCATCGAGTTGTTGATGACACTCGGAGTGGCGTTGAACGTCGTCCAGACCGGCGCAGCCACCGGGCTCACCGGATCGCTAAACGGTGTCGTGATCGTGCCCTGCACGTTGCCGGTATTCGAGATCGCGGGCCCGCTGTAGGCGACGTCGCCGTAGATGAAGGTGCCTTTCACGTCCGACTGGCCCTGCGTATCGTTCACGCCCACATCGCCGTTCGACTGGCGTTTGTTCACGTCGTAGAGGCTATTCGTCGACTTTGCCGGGTCGCTGGAGTCAAAACTATCGACGATTCCACCGCCGCTCATGTTGAATTTCTTGTCCAAAAGCAGGGTCCGGGTGAATGGCGATTTGCCGACCGGCTCCGCCAGCACTTCGATCGTCCGCGTGGCCTGCGGCGCCGTCACCGCCCCACCCGTGCTCCGGTCTGAACGGAGGCTCACCTTTCGCAACATCACATCCCGCGGATCGATGCCCGCACGCACCACCCCCGCCATATCCGCCACGCCTTTCGAGCGAATCCGCAACCACTGGGCCGTTCCCATCGTCACCTTGTCCACCGAGATGCTCGAGCTGATCGGTCCCGTCGCCGGCACCCCCGTATCGAGCGTCACCGTCTTCGTCACCGCCGCCGTGCCCGGCGCACCGGGGGCCGCCGACCAACCGTCGGTCGTCCATGAACTTTTTTGCGCCGACAACAACGCGATCTCCGCCCCGGCCTCCGCCGCCTGCTCGGCCTGCGACCAGCGCGAAGACTGGTGGCTCGTACGGAAACGGTTCGACGCCTCAAACATCGCCGAGCCCACCGCCACCAGCGTCAGCGCGAGGATCCCGAGCGCCGCGAGCACCGCCGAGCCGGACTCCCGCTCGCGCCGCTTTTGAAATGGAATCATGGTCTTCACAGGCTATTCAGGATTGAAGTTGGGAACGCTGCCCGCACAGGATATCCACCTGCCGCCGCAGTGTCCGGCTCCCGGCGTTTCGCACCGGTTGGTTATACAACACCCGGCATCGCACCAGCCCGCTCACGTCATTGGAAAACGACGCAGTAAATACCCCCGCCGCATCGGCCACGATCCGCACCACCCCCGACTCCTCGCGCACCATCGCGCCATTGAGCACGTAGTATTTCACCGTCAACGACGCTCCATACGCCACATTCCCACCGCTCACCGTCGGCGTCGCGGCCACCCGCGACCCGATCGCATTATCCTCCTCGCGTATGTCCGAGTAATAATCCGGGATCGTCAGCCTCAGTTCGGTCCCGAAGGTGGTCCCCGTCACGAGTGTCGCTCCATTGTAGATCGCGACGCTCGACGCCCGCCGGATGTCGCGCTTCAGGTAGTCGAACACGCGCATCTGGTCCGCCTGCCGCTGTGCATACGACGTTGTGTTCAGGGCCGAAGTACTCAGCGCCGACCATGTCGTCATCAGCGCCACGGTAAACATGGAGAAAACGCCCACCGCCACGAGCATCTCGATCAGCGTGAAGCCGGACCGCCTCATCTTGGTGCGATCACAGGACACTTTTGGAAATTCCTCCTCTTGAAATCACGGTCACCAGGCTCCGCGTCTGCGTCCGCGACGAGCGCCGCCCCGTCCACGTCAGCGTCGCCACCACCTTCAGCGCCGCCGCGGTGTTCAGCGCCTGCGCCCCGCCGCTAAACGTCGTCGTCGGCGCCGCGGTCCCATTCCAAGTCGCCTGCAAAACCTGGCCCGAAGTCAGATCGTAGCCGGAAATCGTGAACGTTTCCTGCGCCACCGCGATTCCCGAAAGCGACTCCGGCCGCGCCGTCCACACCTTGCTCGTCACGCCCGTGCCGTCCGTCAGTTCCGGCCACGCCAGCGTCCGGATTTGATCGATCCTCTGCTCCAGCCCGGAGACGACCAGGCCGTCCTCTTCCGAAGCCGACGCCAGCTTGCCAGCTTGCAGCACCATGGCGAAAGCGCCGAGAAAACCCACCGCCACCACGCCGAGCGCTACGAGCACCTCGACGAGCGTGAAGCCGCTCGGTCGCCTGATGGAAGTGCCAAACTTCATGTCACGATCGCGGTTCGAGCGGCACGGGCCCCGCCTTCGAGACGGACGATGCCCGCACCAAGGCCGACATTTGCGGGAGAGCGATGGATTGAAATTTGCATGTCACCCACCAGAAATGAGCCAAACGCGTGCCACCTCCTTTTCAATTTTTCCCCATCGGAACCTCTGCAGGATCCCTCGGCGTCGCCGTCGCACCGAAAATAGTGCTCGCACACCCGGCCCCCGGGTGCTTTCTTCCCCGCCAGCAAACGGAAGGGTGGCCGAGTCCGGTTTAAGGCACTCGACTCGAAATCGAACGTAGGGTTAAACCTACCGTGGGTTCAAATCCCACCCCTTCCGCCATCCCCAATCAGCCCCCTCGCTTTACCAGAAGAAACGGCGACGGCGGGAGATCAGATCGCCTCGATAAACCGCTCGGATGAGCGGCCGGTGCGGCGCCGACTTCAGCGCGAGCAGTTCGACCTCCTCGCCCTGCTTCATGCCGTAGGAGCCCGGTGAGAGGAGAAGCTTCTTGCGGAACTTCCGCTCCCGTCCATCCACGGGGAAGCGGATCGTGACGTAATAGACGTAGGTCTGCTTAAACCTCAGCGACGAATCACCGCTGCCACTGCGCGAGTTCGTCTCGAAAACTTCCGCCACCTCCACCATGCCTCGGACGATCGCCCCCTCGCCGAAGATCTTCCTCACCCGCAAATAGCGCCGCAGCACGAAGGCCCCGCACGCCGCCGCCACGACGAGTCCGCCCACAGACAACCAAGGGGCGTAAACCACCTCCGGCGGCGGAACCTCCAACGGCGGCGCATTCGGAATGGGCTGCACCATCCACCACATCCCCGCCGCCAGCATCAGTCCCATGATCATGATCGTGACCGCCCTTTGGAGCGCAGTTTCCGCCCAATAGATCGTCCGAAAGTCGGGCACGGACGGACGAGCGGCGTTCATCGGTCGAGGCGCTGCGCGGAAACGCCTGACGCCCTCAGGCTCAACGTGGCTCCGGATGG
Source organism: Chthoniobacteraceae bacterium (assembly GCA_043735935.1). Taxonomy (GTDB): domain Bacteria; phylum Verrucomicrobiota; class Verrucomicrobiia; order Chthoniobacterales; family Chthoniobacteraceae; genus JANLQB01. The sequence goes on along the minus strand of JAYTDO010000245.1, from coordinate 2,654 downwards.
TTCAGAGCGAGGCATGGCTAAGCGTTCGTTGAATTCGGAGGGGGTGCGTCGGTCGATTCACTCATGGCTCGGGACAGCATCCGATTGGAGGCGAGCATCGGGCCGAGGAGCAGCAGCGGAAGGATCATGGGCCAGGGAAACTTGGCGGTGGCGAAGGCGATGTTGAGGATCGCCGGCAACCCCATCGCGGCGAGCCAAAGAATCGTGTTCCACTTCAGGAGATGTTTCTTGTCGGTGTCATTCATACGCTGCGTCTTGGGTGCTTGGGGTTGGTTCGGTTCAAAAGAGAAGTGGGGCATCGCAGGGTCAGGCGGCACGGGTGAGGACTTCATGGATGAACGCGCTCTTGGCGTGGGTATAAGCCTCGCGGTCGTGACGATACTGCTCCGCCAGTTCGTGTTTGAGAAGCTCGTAACGGGCGACGAGGGCGGCATCGGCCCGCAGCATGTCACGGAACCGCAAATGCAGCACCCACTGCTCGCCGCCGAAGACGACCAGGTGGAGATGATGAGTCCGTCTGCCTTCGGCGTGCCGCATCAGCCAGCGTCGGTCCGCCAAGGTCGCGTTGAACTCCGCGGAAGTCTCATAGCCGTACGCACACAACGGCTCCAACAAGGCATCCGCCTCGCCGAGCGTGCCCACTCCGGCAAGCATGTCGATGATCGGCTTGGCGGCGAGCCGTGGGACTGCGGTGCTGCCGATGTGTTCGATCCCGGCGAAACGACCCGGCAGCAGACCCATCAGCCGATCCCGCTCCGCGGCGAATTGCCCCGCCCATCGCGCATCGTGCGCCACCACACGCACCGCCTCGGTGATCGCCTGGGTTGAGGAATGATCGGTCGGCATGGGGACGGGCTGCGCCGAGTGAGCCTTCATCGTCATCGCGACCTACTTCACGGTCATCAATCGGTCTTCCTTCGGGTTCGCCTCCACGTAGATGTCCTTGTATTCCGAAGTGCCGCCGCCGTGGCGGAACATCCCGATGGGACCTGGGACGATCCGTTTCTCCGGGTCCGTGCGTTCGGTCGGATCGGGATGGGTATAACGAGCGATCTCCACCCCGTCCACGGCCGCCCGCATCGTGCCCTTTTCCAAGTCGCACAGGATCTCCGTCGTCGTCCACTGGGCGGAGTCCCTCGACCCCGGCGCCAGCGTCTCATGGGGAAGATTGTGGTGTTTGGGCGGCTGATAGCTCCACATGCCCCCGAATGGCGGCATGAACTGAAGCCATCCCGCATTGTCGATCTTCGGCGCCGTGGCATCCTTCGGGCGATCTCCCCAGAACAGCACCCCCAGATGATCGCCGTTCACCGGGTTCATCCGGGCGGTGAAGATCAGCCGAAAGCTGCCGTAGTCCGCCTTCGTGTAGGCGAGGCGCGAGGTCCCGCCCACGCCATGCATCGCGCCATCGACCACGCTCCACGTCGAAGGGTCCGCCTCCCAACCCTCGAAGGTCTTTCCATCGAATACCTTCACACAACCCTTGTAAGGGCCCGACGCCGGAGCGGCCTCGCTCGTCGTCGCTGGTTTACCGTCTTCCGCACCGACCCACGGAAGACTGCCGAACCATAAGAGGGAACCCATCAGGATGGGCATGGTGACTTTGTGTTTCATGATGTTGATCTTTCGTTGATCCAGGGTGGAGAGGCTCCGGGCGTCATTGGGTTCGAGTGGAGGATGTTGCCAGTCGCATCCTTAGGTAAGATGAAGCTCGAAACAACCATCGGGTCACCTCATTGAATGCTTGATACGGATAGGTTGCGACGTAGCGACGCAGGGCTGAAAGCTTGAGCGTTTGGCCGACGTGGATCGAAGATCGGAATCCGGTTTCGTTCTGGGATGCTGGAAAGGGGAGGACATAGGCAGCGCGCAGGCCTTGAAACCATTCTCGATCCACCGCGTGGTCGATCGGCAAGCGCATCGGAAGGAGCCGGGTGATCCACTTGCGCGCCGCCGCCCGGTCGATGACGTATGCCCCAGTCCCCTTCAAGCGGCCGAAATTCACATGCAAACCGTATCCGTGGCAAAGCTCGGTTACTTTCGCCGGGTGCCCTCGACTCAGGCCGGTGAGGCGCAGGATATTCCAATGCCTTGAATAGCCGAGGGCCGCACTGATAACGGCCTCGAAATCGGGGAGCAGGGTGAGATCGTCTTCGCCGATTAAAGCGTGCTCCTCTTTGGTGGCAAGAAACGCCTCCATGGCTTTCACGTGACTCAAGTAGCAACCGACATGTCTTGGGTTGGTGGGCCTGCCGTGAAACCAGCGATACAAGCCCTCCGAATAGCCTTCGACGGGGAGACGGAGCGTGTTCCCGTCCACCGCAGCGATCCGGCATAGGTTGAATTTCGTGCCGGCGAAGGCATGCACCACGGACGCCCATCGATCGGTTGCACCATCGAGGTTGATTATGTATGCCTGCATCGTCTAAATGACCCCAAGCTCAGCGACAGGCGGAGCGGGCGCGGCACCTGCCGGTGGGCGGAGCCGAGCGCAGCGAGACAGCCAGCCGAAGGCTGCCCCGCAGGGGTGAGCGAAGCGAAGCAAAGGTGGCGGCGGAAGCAGGCTCGCCCAAAAGGCACCAGCCTCCGCTTGTCCCGAGCGCCGCCACCTCGCCCAAAAGGCACCAGCCTCCGCTTGTCCCGAGCGCCGCCAC
>JAYTDO010000244.1:0-6995 GCA_043735935.1 Chthoniobacteraceae bacterium | reverse complement strand
GGGAGTTCAACGACCAGGAGATGGACGAGTTTATCGAGTTGCTGGATCAGCACAGCGCGGCGGCTGGTGACGTCATCGTGAAACAGGATGATCTTGGCGAATGCATGTTTATCGTGGTGAAGGGCAAGGCGCGCGTGGTGCACCACAAGGATGGACATTTCATCGAGCTGGCGACGCTGAAGGCGGGGGATTTTTTCGGTGAACTTTCGCTGGTCGATCGCGGCCCACGCTCGGCGGATGTACAAGCGTTGGAGGATTGCACGTTGCTCCGGATTAATCTCGGCGCGGTCTCGGCCCTCGCCGGCGTCTATCCGACGGCGGCGTTTAAATTCCTCATCGCGATCGGTCGAATCCTGGTCGACCGCCTCCGGTGCAGCAACCAACGCTACATCGATTCGCTTCTCTTCCCGATCGCTGGGAGGGAGTGACGTGAGATCGCGCGGCTGTGGTCGAGTTGGCACTTGCCGGGGCCTGGATGGTCGCCGATAAGAGGCGCCCCTTTTTCACATGAGTTCCTTTCAGCAGACCCTCGCGAAAAGCGCCAGTATCAGCGGTTCGTCCCTCCATACGGGCGAGAGCGTGACGCTCACCGTGCATCCGGCGCCGCCCGGACACGGGCGGAAATTCAAACGGATGGATCTTCCGGACCAGCCGGTGATCGACGCGCGGATCGACCATGTGAAGACCGTCGAGCGCTCCACGACCATCGTCGAGGGCGCGGTGAAAGTGCATACCGTCGAGCATGTGCTCTCCGCGTTGGCGGGCATGGGAGTGGACAATGCGCTGATCGAGATGGATGCGAGCGAACCGCCGATCGGCGACGGGAGCGCCGCGCCTTATCTCGAACTGATCAAGAAGGCGGGGATCGAGGTGCAAGGGGTGACGCGTGCGGTTTATGAGGTGACGGAGCCGATCCACATCGAGACCAAAGGGGGCTCGTTGATGACCATCGTGCCGGATTCGGCGTTTCGGATCTCATGCACGCAGGTCGGGATCGATGGCCGATTTACCCAATATTTCTCCACCGAGATCACGCCTGCGATTTACGAAAAAGAGATCGCTGCGGCCCGGACATTCGTTTTTTACGAAGACGTCAAACCCCTCATGGATAAGGGCCTCATCAAGGGCGGGAGTTTGGAAAATGCGGTGGTCGTGCGCGGGGATTCGGTGCTCAGCAAGGAGCCGCTTCGGTTCAAAGATGAATTTGTGCGGCACAAGATCCTCGACATCATCGGGGACCTCTCGCTCTTCGGTCGCGCGATCCAGGGGCATGTGATCGCGGTGAAGCCGGGTCACGGGCCAAACACGGATCTGGCCCGCGCGGTGGCGAAACAATTTGCGCGCACCATGGCCCTCGTGCCGCCGAGCGTGACGCCGAAAGGCGGCGACGTGTTGGATGTGAACGACGTGATGAAACTGTTGCCTCATCGTTACCCGTTCCTCCTGGTCGACCGGATCGTGAATCTGGATGGCGAGACCAAGTGCACGGGCGTCAAATCGGTGACGATCAATGAGTGGTATTTTCAGGGCCACTTTCCCGGACATCCGGTGATGCCGGGAGTGCTGCAGGTGGAGGCGATGGCGCAGGTAGGGAGTGTCCTGCTGCTGCGGTTGCCCGGTTACGCGGGCAAGATCGGTTATTTCATGAGCGCCGATGCGGTGAAGTTTCGCAAGCCGGTCGTGCCCGGTGACACGCTTTTCATCGAAGTGGAAATGACACAGCGCAAAAAGGCCATCATGAAGGCGCGCGGGCGGTGCATCGTGAATGGCGAAGTGGTCAGCGAAGCTGAAATGATGTTTGGAGTCGTCGATCCGTGAGCGGAAAGATCCATCCTACGGCAGTGATCGATCCTGGTGCCGAAATCGGCGAGGGGTCCGAGATCGGGCCGTATTGCGTGATCGGTCCCGGGGTGCAGATCGGAGCGGACTGCTGGCTGCAGCACCACGTCAGCGTGAGCGGGCCGACGCGCATCGGGCGCGGGAACAAATTCTTCTCCTTCGCGGCGATCGGGCAGCAAACTCAGGATCTAAAATATGTCGGCGAACCGACGCGCCTCTTGATCGGCGACGACAATTGTTTTCGCGAATTCTCGACGGTCCATCGCGGGACTGCGCCGGAATCGACAACGGTCATCGGCAGCCGCGGAAACTTCCTGGCATACACGCACGTTGCACACGACTGCGTGGTGGGAAACGACGTGATCTTTTCCAATAATGGAACGATTGCGGGACATGTCGAGGTGGGCGACTTCGCTGTCATCGGCGGCTTGACGGCCGTCCACCAGTTCTGCCGGATCGGGTCTCACGCGTTGACGGGTGGGTGCTCGAAAATCGTGCAGGATGTGCCGCCATTCATGATCGCTGACGGGAATCCGGCGAAGGTGCGCAGCTACAATAAGGTCGGTCTGGAACGGCGCGGTTTCGGCGAAGTCGCCATGCGGACGATCAAGGAGGCGTATCGCTTGCTGTATCGGTCGGCGCTGAATGTTCAACAGGCGGCGGAGCAAATGCGGAGTGATTTGCCTGAGATCGCGGAGCGGGATGAGATCATCGCTTTCGTCACGAGCAGCCCCCGGGGAATCATCAAGTAGCGAACGGATATTGCTGATTGCTCCGGCGCGGGGGAAGAGCTATTCGGGAGGCATGGCAGGACGATTGACGGTGCTCCCCGACGAACGATTTATCTCGCTGCGCCCCGCGTTGCTAAACCGATTGCGCGAAGCGGCGCACAATGCGACAGGCGAGGCATTCGAGAACTTTTTTGACCGGGCGATGCGCGCCCTTCTCGTGGAAGGAATCGAGCGAGTCGGCGCCGACGAGGGAACGGTCTGGCTGCTCGACGAGGAAAAAAGCGCGCTGATTCCCCGCTTTAATTCGGGCCCCAACGCCAAGCAATTTGTCGGCTCGTTCCTTCAGCCACTCAGCTCGGGAATGATCAGCATGGTCGTGGCAATGGAGCAGCCGATCTGTGAGAACGACGTTTACCAGAACCAACTCCAGGACCGGACGCTCGACCAACAGCTGACGCTGCAAACGTGCGCGATGCTTGCCGTTCCATTCTATTTCGCCAGCGACTTGCGCGGCGTCATCTCGTGCGTGCAACTCAAGCCGACCGAGGCAACCGAGGCCGACCCGCCGGGTTTTTCTGCGGACCATCTCCATCAGCTCCAGCTAACGGCCGGTGTGCTCTCGCGGTTGATCGAACATCGGCTGTTGATCATGTGCCTCGGACTGGAGACCCTCGGATGAGAACTTGGCTTAATCCTGAGGAAGCAGCGGCAGCGATTCGCCAGGGTCGTGGGAAAGGAGTGCGTGTGGCCATTTTGGATTCGGGAGTCGAGGTGTCGCATCCCGCGCTCGGTGGCCTCGTGCTACGGGACGATGTGGCGATCGTGGAGGACGGTCTGAAATTGAAGAATGTCGCCGGTCGGGGGATCGATCTGTTTGGTCATGGGACCGCGGTGGCCGGAATATTGAGGCGCACAGCACCGGACGTGGAGATCGGCAGTTTTCGGGTTCTCGGGGAATCTCTGGGGGCGAGGACGGCCATCATCGTCGAAGGGGCGCGGCTCGCGATCGAGCGAGGATATCACATCCTGAATTGTAGCCTCGGCTGCTCGATTCCAGAGCATGTTTTAAAATACAAAAACTGGGTGGACGAGGCGTATTTGCAGGGCGTTCACGTCGTCGCGGCCTGTAATAACCACGATTTTGCGCGACCGGAATGGCCGGGCTTTTTTACCTCTGTCCTCACGGTGAACATGGCGCGCACGGACCAGGACGGGGAGGTCTATTACAAGCCTGGACATCTTGTGGAATTTGCCGCTCGCGGCGTGGACGTGGAAGTGCCGTGGCGGGATGGGACGACCAAGAAGGTGACCGGAAGCAGTTTTGCCGCGCCCCGGGTGGCAGGAATGCTGGCGTGCCTGTTATCCGAAGTTCCCGGGATTCCTCCCCTGCACGCGAAGTCTCTTTTTCACCGGCTCGCGCAGCCGTGGACCAGAGACATCATCCCCCCGAACGACCTGTCGGACTAGGGGTCGGGCGCGATTTCCCCATGGGGCCGCCACCTCACCAATTGGGGGTATCCGCAGCCGGCGCTTTACTGGCAGCCAGAGTTCGGTGGGACCGCGGTTCGTGCCTGCTTGACCCGATCGGCGAGCCAGCGCAACCACGCCGGATGGATCTTCAGCATTTTGCAAACTTGGGCGCGCTCCGCATCGTCGCATTGACCCCGGGCGAATCGTTCGAGGAGCGCAGCGGCTACCGTGCTCGGTTCGGGTAGTTGGCGTCCCGACACTTCTGGGCCGAAGCGGTCGAGAAACTCGATCAGCGTGTTGAAATCATCATTCATCAATTAGTTAGACGACGCTACCCGCGTTTTTTGCACAGATTCTTGAGATTTCGGAGAAAATAATTTTTTCTTCTCTGTAAATGAAGATTTTCTGCAACAAACGCAACTAGCGTCGTCTAACTACTAGGAAGAGTGTGGTTGGTGGGGCGGGACTTTTCTAGTAAATGGGCGTTAAGAGATGGGATTAGCGGGTTTGAGGGAGCGAGGCGGGTTTGGGAGGAAGTCGTGCGAGATTGGATCGGTGGACCGGAGTGGACAGTCGGCTCTTAACGCTCATTTGCTCTTGGTTTTCGGTGATCCGGCGGTGTGATCAGGTTTGTGCGGGGTGATTTCGATCGGAATGCAGAAATCGGCGAGTTTTCCGTTGAAAGTCGCGTGGCGCTCTCAAACAGTCGTCATCGTGTTTTGCGCCCCAACACATCATGCCGACCTGCTATTCGCCCAGAGATGTCTCAAAGGAGATACTTCGTCCTTACGGGATCTGCAATCGACCTACGCTAGGGGGATTGTCACCTATCTTCTCAGCGTGGGAGCAACCTCGGAGGAAGCGTCGGGAGTGGTCGAATCGCTTTGGGGCGATTTGATGGGTGCGGCGAACAGTGAATTCCCTCGCTTCGCCCGTTACGACGGAAAATCAGCGTTGCAAACGTGGTTAAACACGGTCGCATTCAATGGCTTACTGACGTTCAAACGCGTCGAGAAGCGACGTGCGCGTCGATTTCTCGGAAGTGAAGATCTCGCCGATATCGAAGACTTCGTATTCGCGCCGGATGACATCGAAGCTCCGCTCCTGTTGCTCATCCGCGAAGCCATTGAATTCGCGTTCGCGGCGTGCCCCGCCGAAGGATTTGTGATGTTGCATTTGGAGCACATCGACCGGTTGGATCGGGATGAATTGTCGCTGCTTTTCGGGCGCAGCGCATCGACGATCAGCCGGACGCTCGATGCTGCTCGCGAAGACGTAAGTCAGGCGGCGCTGGTGTTCATTCGCGAACGGGATCCGTGGCTCGAACTAAGATGGGAAGACTTCGTCGATTTGTGTCGAAACGCCACGCCCAAGTGTTTCGGACTGGAGGATTAACTGGCTACTGATTCGGAACTTCCGACAACCGAAGCGCTTGTGATCCGCTGCTGGAGAGTGAGCGCCACCTGTTTGACGATGGAACTTTGCGTCCGATCGAAAACGAACAAATACTTCGGCTTCCGCTCGAGGCTGTAGAGCACGAGATTTTCGCTCAAGAATCGCGGCTCGTGAACGACTTTGTAGGTTTCAAGGTCGAGTTCCTCCGCGACGCTGCTCCAAGCGCGCTTTCCGACAAACCACGCCTTTCCGTGGTCCTCATTGGTTGCCACCAGATACCCGAAAACGTTGCCGGGAATACGGCGTGCGCCGCCACTGATGCAGGGCACGGCCCACGCGATCTTTTCGCCGAGGAGGTTCTTAGCGTGGAAAAGGATGTGATGTTCGGCTGGAAGTTGTCCGCTGAGTTCCCCTTCCAGTTGATCGGTGGCCGGCGAGACGAGCTTTCGCCACAAAAGCCACAGGTTCACTTTCAGTGCCCTGAAAAGTTTCGGGCCAAAGTAACAGATGGTCGCCAGCGCGGCTGAAAAGACGATCAAAGCGAGGATGGGGTCGTGTCGGATCAACGCCAGTCCGCCTACCACGGCAACGTCCTCTCCGACGCTGAGCGCGATATTGGAAAACGGTTCAGGCGAGTGATTCGCCACGAGCCGGATTCCCGCTTTCGCACTGTGCGCGACGAGGGTCACGCCGCCGGCCAGTAGCGCGACGACTACATCGTAGACGGGATCGGGCGTGCCGAGGACACGGACGGCGAGTAGCGCGCCGCCGACCGGCCGGATGAACGTATGGACTGCGTCCCAAAGCGAGTCGACCCAGGGGACTTTGTCGGCGAAGAACTGAAGGAGGTAGAACGCGCCGGAAACGATGATGATCGCCGGGTGCGCGAGGACGTCGAGCGACTGGTACTGCGGCGCGAGTTGGATCCAGCCCTGCTGGATGGCAAGTCCGGAGACGAAGACCGTGAGGTAGAGATTCAGCCCGGAAAGCGTGGCCAGGCCGAGGGCGATGCCCAGAAGTTGGAGCTGTTCCATGGGGCGAATGTTGGCCCCATCGTTACATTTACAAGTGGAAACTCGATTCGCCGTCAGCGTCCTCTGCCATGACGGGATTGGTCAAAACTCCGATCTTTTCGATTTCGACCGTCACCTCATCCCCGGGCTGGAGGAATCGCGGGGGAGTACGTGCAGCGCCCACTCCGTGCGGAGTACCGGTGAGGATGATCGTGCCGGGGAGCAGCGTCGTGCTTCCGCTCAGGAATTCGATCAGAGTCGGAATATCGAAGATCATGTCGTTCGTGCTCCAGTCCTGGAGCGGCTCGCCATTGACGCGAGTCTGGATACGAAGCGCATTGGGATTTGGGATCTCGTCCGGGGTCACGAGCCACGGCCCGAGCGGGCAAAAGGTGTCGAAAGATTTTCCTCGGCACCATTGCGATCCGCCTCCCTCCTTTTGCCAGTCTCGAGCGCTGACGTCATTCGCGCAGGTGTAGCCGAGCACGTAATCGAGCGCCGCGTCGCGCGAGACATTCTTACACGCACGACCGATGACCACCGCCAA
>JAYTDO010000243.1:0-3314 GCA_043735935.1 Chthoniobacteraceae bacterium | reverse complement strand
GTCAGCGCCTGCGCACTTGTCTTCACCTTTAATCTGCTCCTCGGAGTGGTCGCCTACCGCGCGATCGCCGAGGGCAATGAAAAGGAGAAAGGCGACGCGGGTTACTCGAGCATGGCGGTGTTTGCGCGCGCCATGCAGCTCATCCGGCAGGACTACGTGGACGAGAAGAAGGTCAACTACGAGGAGCTGACTCATGCGGCTTTGCGGGGGATGCTTTCCAATCTCGATCCGCATTCCCAGTTCATGGAGTCGAAGGATTTCAAGGGCATGCAGGACGACACGAATAGCCGATTCGGCGGGCTCGGCGTGGTCGTCTCGATGCGCGATGGAAATCTCGTGGTCGTATCGCCGATGGAGGACTCGCCGGGTTTCCGTGCGGGGCTGATGCCGGGAGACCAAGTCATCAAGATCGACGGCCAATCCACGGAGAAGCTCGACCTGAACGACGCGATCAATCAACTGCGCGGCGAACCTGGGACGAAGGTGACGCTGACGATTCTCCGGACGTCGACCAAGGAGGTCAAAGACTACCCGTTGGTGCGCGAATCCATCAAAGTCGCGAGTGTGAAAGAGGCGAAGATGCTGCCGGCGGAGCAGGGCGGGGAGTTCAAAATCGGCTACGCGCGCATCACGCAATTCAACGCGCCGACGGCGGAGGAGCTCGGCAAGAAGTTGGATGAACTCGAGAAGCAAGGGATGCAGGCATTCGTGCTCGATTTGCGTTACAATCCGGGCGGCCTGCTGCAAAGCGCGGTCGATGTCGCGGGGCAGTTCCTTCCTCCGAAAACGGTCGTCGTTTCGACCGAGGGTCGTGCGCCATCGCAGAGCAAAAGCTACCGGACGGTCGATGCGGTGCGGGCACGGCCAAAGTATCCTGTGGCGGTGTTGATCAACAATGGCAGTGCGAGCGGATCGGAGATCGTGGCCGGAGCGCTCAAAGATTTGAACCGGGCGATCCTGGTGGGAGAGACGACCTTTGGAAAAGGTTCGGTGCAGAGTGTAGTGCAGCTCCAGGATGGATCGGCGCTGAGGCTGACGACGGCGAAATATTATACCCCGAGCAAACAAGTCATCCACGAGCACGGGGTCGAGCCGACCATCCGTGCGACGATGACGCCGGAGCAGGAGCACCTGCTGATGATCCAGCGGCGGGAGGATGGATTTAGCGAAGGCGAACGCAAAGACCTCGCTGCTTTTCACGACACGCAAATGGAGCGCGCCGTGGATGCGCTGAAAGGCGTGATGATCTACGCGCAGAAGGCGGACTCTGCGAAGAAGCCTGCAACCAAGGGTGAGTGAAAAATCCACCACCACCTCCGCCGCCGACGATCCTCGCGATCGAGACATCGTGCGATGAGACCGCAGTGGCAATTTTGCGGGACGGCAAGCTGCTGGCGAGCGAGGTCGCATCGCAGATCGCGGTGCATTCGCAGTACGGCGGCGTGGTCCCCGAAGTGGCGTCCCGCAATCACATGCGAATGCTCAAGCCGGTGCTGAACCGGGCGTTGGAAATCGCGCGCACGAGCATCAATCAGATTGATGCGTTCGCGGCGACGCGCGGCCCGGGCCTCGCGACGTCGCTCATGATCGGTGCCTCTGCCGCAAAGGGTCTCGCGGTCGCGAGCGGCAAGCCGTTCCTCGCGATCAATCATATTGAAGGTCATCTGCTGTCGCCTTTTTTCGGCGCAGCGGCGGGAGTCCGGCCGGCCGTGGGGCTGGTCGTCAGCGGTGGCCACACGATGCTCGTGGACCTCGTTGGTTTCGGCGATTACCGCGTGCTCGGCCAGACGCAGGACGACGCGGCGGGCGAGGCCTTCGATAAAGTCGGCAAGCTTCTCGGTCTGCCGTATCCGGGCGGACCAAACGTGGATCGTCTGGCCGTGGGAGGAAATCCGGCGCGGTATGATTTTCCGAGGAGTATGCTGAATTCCGGTGATCTCCATTTCAGCTTCAGCGGGCTGAAAACCGCGGTGCGTTATCTTTTGCCGAAGCTCGATACGCTGCCCATTCCGGACTTATGTGCATCATTTCAAGAGGCCGTGGTGGAAGTGCTTGTGGCAAAGACGATGCAGGCGGCTGCCGCGACGGGGCGTGGCGTGGTGGCGTTGAGCGGCGGAGTGAGTTGCAACACGCGTCTGCGCGAAAAGATGAGTGAATCCTGCGCCGCTCACGGGCTGGAGTTGCTCGTCGCCGAGCCAGCACTGTGCACGGATAACGCGGCAATGATCGGTTTCGTCGCCACGCTCAAGCTCGCGAACGGCGAGACTTCACCGCTCGCATCGGACATCGATCCGAATCTGAGACTGGTCGCCTGAGCGCGATCAATACTCGCGTGAGAGGAGCGAGTCGGCGATTTCGCGCAGCACCGATCCCTTCGAGCCGAACGGTTTGATGGCGGCGTGCGCGGCAGCGGTGAGGCGGCGGGCTTCCGCTCGCGATTTTTTCAGCCCGAAGATCGCGGGGTAAGTGGCCTTGGTTGCCTTCACGTCTTTGCCCGCGGTCTTGCCGAGTTTTTCGGTCGTTTGCGTGACATCGAGAATGTCGTCGATGATTTGAAAGGCGAGACCGAGCGCCTGGCCGAAGTCGGTGACGCGTTTCAAGCGCGCTGGTGTGGCGTTGGCGCTCATGGCCCCGAGGCGGATCGCGGCGGTTAACAGCGCGGCGGTCTTGCACTGATGGACGTATTTGAGTTCCGTGCCGGTGAGTTTGCGCCCTTCACCTTCGAGGTCCGCGACCTGTCCGCCGATGAGCCATTGGCTGCCCGATGCGGTGGCGAGTTCGGCGATCAGAGAGGACGTGGGGTAGCGGGCGGACGGTTTCGCTCTGGCCAAAATCTCAAAGGCGATCGTCAGCAGTGCGTCGCCCGCGAGGACGGCGATCCCTTCTCCGAATACCTTGTGCGAAGTGGGTCTTCCCCGACGCAGGTCGTCGTCGTCCATGCAGGGGAGGTCGTCGTGGATAAGCGAGTAAGTGTGGATGCACTCGACCGCGCACGCGGCGGGCAACGCTTCGCGAGTGGCGCCGCCGCATGCCTCAGCCGTCGCGAGCGTCAGGATGGGGCGGATCTTTTTGCCGCCGGCAAAGAGACTGTAGCGCATCGCCTTGTGGATGGTCGCTGGCTTGGTGGAAGTGCGCGGCAGGCAGGCGTCGAGCGCTTGGTCGATGATCCGTAAATGCTCGCGGAAGTAATGCTGGAGAGCCATCAGGCGGCGACTTTGGCGTGAAAGATTTCGCGCTGGCAACCGCAAACGCCCGGCGCTCAGTGGCGGCCGAGCAAACCGCCGATGTGCTTCCACAAGCCCGCGTCGGATTGG
>JAYTDO010000242.1:0-5072 GCA_043735935.1 Chthoniobacteraceae bacterium | reverse complement strand
CGGCCTGCGCGAGCAGGCGCTCGGCCTGCTTCTTGTGCGGGATATCGATCATCTTGCCGTCGAGGCCGACCGTCCCGGCGCCGTCAGCAGCCGCGAATGCGTCGAGCACCCGCTGGGCGTGGGCGAGTTCCTCGGCCGAGGGCATGAAGCTTTCGTTGATCGCCGCGACCTGCGCCGGGTGGATCGCGACTTCCGCGGGGGTGGAAGCGGCCTCGTTACGTTGGGCTTCGGCTTCGGCGAACTGCTGGGAAAGCTCATCGAATCGTTTCTGCTGCGCCGCCACCTCGTCGGAGAGTTGCCGCTCGCGATCCGCGAGTTGGTCACGTTCGTCCGTGATGGTGAGCAGCATGCGCTGAGTCTCGGCGAGCGCGAGTGTGGCTTCGGTGTTGTTTTCGGTGGGGACGTTTGATCGGCCGGAAAGCTCGATGAGACGTAAGCGTTCGACTTCGAATTGATCGTTCAAATCGAGCACTTGCTGCGCGGTCGCGTCGCGATCGGCGGTCACGTTGCCGAGTTCGCGGCGAAGGTCCGATATTTCGTCGCTGAGATCCTTTTGGGCGTTGCGGGCGAGGTCGCGCTGATAGGAGAGTTCCGAAAGAGCGTCCTCGGCTTGGGAGAGTCGGCTCGCGAGGTCGAGATTGAGAGCCTGGGAGGAGTCGCGTGCCTGACGGATACTGACCACTTGTTTTTGCAATTCGGTGAATCGCGTGATGGCATGTTCGGCGGTGGCTGCGGCGTCGGCCTGATGGGAGGAGAGCGCCAGGCGCTGGCGTCGTTCTTCGTCGAGCGCCCGTCGGGCGGCGTCGAGTTCCTGCTTTAATCCGGAGGAGGCGGCGCGTTGCGTTTCGGCGTCATCGAGGGCGGAGTCGCGCTCGCGCAGGAGTTGGCTGATTTCCACGAATTGAGCTCGAAACGAAGCTTCCTTCCCGTGCAGTTCTTCGATCTGCGAACTGGCGAGGTCGAGTTGGCGGGCTAATTCATCGCGCTCGTCTTGCGCGGTCCGGGCACAGGCGCGCGATTCGTTGGCGGACAGTTGAAGTTGGTCGATCAATGTACGCAGTTCGCGAGTGGGATCGCGGTCCTCTGTGAGGGCGTTGACCGGCAGGTTGGTGATGGGCAGTGGTATGCAGCGTTGTGGAATGGCCATGTCGTCTGAATGTTCGGTATATAAGTGCGGCTGGGACATGGTGGCCTTTCTGCAACGAGGAGGGTTGGACTCCGCGCATTGGAGATTCTCTAATAAGCAGGGGAAGTGCCCGGCGCGCGGGCAGCACGGGGAATTGTGTATTATTCTGAGAAGAAATACGGATCACGCCGATTTCATGGCGCATTCACCCGCCGCGCCGGGCGGGATTTTCTCAATCAGGACGTTCCGTCCCGCTTATTTGACACCCGCGACTTCAAATCCTTCCGCTTCCAGGACCGCCCGAAGTCGCGCGGGATGGTCCATTTGAATCTCGATCGTCCGGTCTTTCACCGTTCCGCCGCAGCCGCAAGTTTGGCGGAGCTTTTTGCCGACCGCCTCGATCACCGCGAGCGGGAGGTGGCTGGCGAAATCATGGACCACGATGACGGTCTTGCCGCCGCGGCGGGCCGTTTCGCGTCGCAGGACGACGCGTCCCATCTTCCAATGACTCTGGACGGATGGGGCAGCGGGGGCGGGGGCGGGTCCGGCTGGCAGCTTTGCCGGGTCCAGATTCAGAGCGGCGAAGGCTGAATTGAGACCTCCTTGAGGCACATTGGTTTCGATTCGTTTTCTGGGCTCTGGGCGCATGGGGCACTCCTACATGAGATTGGCGGCCACTTCCGCCATTTCGCTGCGTTCGCCTTTGAACAGGTTGACGTGCGCCATGAACGACTGGCCCTGGAGCCGGTTGCGCGTGTAGACGAGGCCGTTGGTGTGGGCGTCGACGTAGGGATTGTCGATCTGCCCGAGGTCGCCGATCATGATGATCTTGCTGCCTTTGCCCATGCGCGTGACCAGCGTTTTGGCTTCATGCGGAGTGAGTTGCTGGGCTTCGTCGACGATGAAGACCGCGCGCGGGAGCGAGCGCCCGCGGATGTGAGCGATCGCTTCGATTTCGAGGATGCCGCTTTCCATCAGCGCCTCGTAGGGCCGGGCGGATTTGCCGTTGCCGGTCGACTCCGCGCTGCGAGGGGGAGCGCCCTGTTGCTTGCGGGAGCTTTGGCGCTTGTCGTCAAAATGCTCGGGCTTGCGCGGCCTGGCGAGAAGCTGTTCGAGCGCGTCGTAGGCGGGCTGGACCCAGGGCGCCATCTTTTCCTCCATCTTGCCGGGAAGAAAGCCGATGTCCCGTCCGGTCGGCATGATGACGCGGGTGATGAGCATCTTTTCGTATTCGCCCTCCTGCACCTGCTGGAGCGCGGCGCCGACGCTCAGGAGCGTCTTTCCCGTGCCAGCCTTGCCGTAAACGGTGACCAACGTCAGATCGGGATTATAGAGCGCATCGAGGAGAAAGCGCTGCCCGAGATTGGCCGCATTGAAGGTCCGACCACCGCGGATATTGATGTGGTCGTGGTGGAGCCTTTGAAATTCACCGTCGCGAAGGTGCCTCGCCGGGACGCCGTGGGAGGGTTCTTCCTCGTTGCGAAGCAGGACGTATTGGTTCGGTAGAAAGCTCTTCGCCTGTGGGAGGCTGATGCGCTCCTGACTTGCGAAGGCCTGGAGGGTGTGGCCACCGACGTCGAAGGTCTCGTAATCTTCCTGTGCACTGCGGTGCTGGGTCCGGCGGATGTCGCCGTCCTCGACTCGATCGGTGCGGTAGTCCTGGGCGTCGATGCCCAGGGTCCGCGCCTTGAGTTGCATGTTGATGTCCTTGGTGACGAGGACGGTGTGGGGCGACTTCGTATCGGCGAGATAAGCGGCGCTCGCGAGGATACGGTTGTCGGTGAGCGTGAGGTCGGGGAAGATGGTCTTTACGAGCAGCGCCCGTGGAGATTCGTTGATGAGCTTCACGTGGCCTTTGCTGTCGAACTGCACGTTCGGATTGACGCACACGTGAAGCCGTCCCCCGTTCTCAAGTTCCACCCCACTTTTCATCTGGGCGGTGGTTCGAAAACGTTCGCTCAATCGCCGATGCACCTCGCGGGCGTTCGCGCCGCGGGTGGTCGATTCCGCTTTGAAACGATCGAGTTCCTCAAGCACTTCGACCGGGATCCACACGACATTGTCCTCAAAGGAGAACATGGCCTGCGGATCATGGATCAGGACATTGGTATCGAGGACGTAGTGTTTGGTGGGCGAGATGTCGGTCTTCTTGACGGCCATTTTTTTCACGGGTGTTTAGTTAAGGTTGGGTCCGTTCCAGCGCACGGCGAGGACGGAAATATCGTCGGATTGCTCCTGGTCAGCGGAGAAGGCGTGGACGTCCTGCACGACACCGAGCGTCACGCGTTCGACAGGGAGGGTGTGGACGTCCCGGAGGACGTGCACGAGGCGTTGTGTGGAGTAAAATTCGCGATTTCGATCCAGCGCCTCGGTGACGCCGTCCGTATAGGTGAAAAGGGTGTCACCGGGCGAGAGCCGGATGCGGGCCGAGGCGTATTCCATCCCGCGCATGAGGCCGAGGGCCGTCCCGGCGGGCGTGGAGACGGATGCGATCTCACCATTCGCGTGGGCGATGATCGGCGCCAGATGGCCGGCATTGCAAAGTTCGACTTCGCCGGTGGCCGTGTTGAGGAGGGCGTAGAGCAACGTGACGAACATCCCCGCATCGGCCTCCGCACACAACTCGTTATTCACCCGTGTGACGATTTCCGGGGTCGAGAGATTCCCGACCGCCGTCGCTTTGAGGAGCGTTTTCGTCACCGCCATGAAAAGCGCCGCCGGAATCCCTTTGCCCGACACGTCGCCGATGAGGAAGACGAGTCGGTCCACGTCCAGCCGGTAAAAATCGTAAAAATCTCCGCCGACCTCCCGCGCCGGTCGCACGATCGCATGCATCGTGAACGAGGGTTCATCGGGAAACTGTCTCGGCAGGAGACTCATCTGGATGTGGCGGGCGCCTGCCAATTCGCCCTCCAGGCGCTCCTTCAGTGTGGTCGTATAGCGCACTTCCTCCATCTGCCTCTGGAGATCGCGTGTCATTTTATTAAAGGCGAACGCCAGGTTTCGCACCTCGTCGGTCGCGCCCGCGGGGTCGATTTTGCAGGCGAAATTTCCCGAAGCAACTTCGTTGGCCGCTTCCGCCAGCGATACGAGAGGTCGCGAGATCGAGCGTGCGCTCAGTACGAGGACGGCACCGAGCGCCAGCATCCCGAAGACGCCGAGTCCGATGAGTTCATTGCGCAGGGTGTAGGCGTCGCGCAGCGCCGCCGACCGCGGATAGACCAGCGCGAGCGAAAAGCCGCTGCTTTGGATTGGCTCGAAGGCGATCCACGCCGCTTCGCCTCGCCACGGGTCGGCCATTTCCACAAATCCGCCTTCGCCGCCGAGCATTTTCGCCGCAAGCCCAGAGTTCGCATCCTGGATCGATCCTTGCATGATTTTCGTGGGGTCCGGATGTGCGATGTAGCGCCCCTGCTGACTCACGATGAAGGCGTAACCGCGGCTGCCGAGCTTGAAGCGAGCGGTTTCCCGAGTGAGCCGATCCAGCGAAATGTCGATCGTCGCGACGCCCCAGAATTTGCCGTCGCGATTGAACGGGACCGAGCAGGTCGTCATTAAGATGTTGCCACCTCCATCGTCGAAATACGGCTCCGTCCAGATCATGCGGCCGGCGGCCTTTGGCAGGGTGTACCACGGCCAACGAAAGTGGTTATATTCAGCATTGCCGATCTGCACGAATTCCAGGGTGCCGTCGGGTTTCCAATAGCCATATGGCGCGAAGAATGGCCGGTTCGGCCCGAACGCATCCGGCTCGAACGCGAGGCACGAACCATAGATGTCCCGGTTCGCCGCCACCACGCTTCGCAGGTAGGCGTTGACCTGCTCTTCACTCGAAAAGACACCGGCCTCGAAGGCCCGGGCATGCATCATCGGGATGCGCGAGGCCCTGG
The DNA here is from genome assembly GCA_043735935.1 of Chthoniobacteraceae bacterium. Classification (GTDB taxonomy): domain Bacteria; phylum Verrucomicrobiota; class Verrucomicrobiia; order Chthoniobacterales; family Chthoniobacteraceae; genus JANLQB01. The sequence goes on along the minus strand of JAYTDO010000242.1, from coordinate 56 downwards.
CCAGCCGGTTGTCGATCTCCCCGGCATACCGCCGGGTCTTTTCGCGGGCGATCTCC
>JAYTDO010000241.1:0-32068 GCA_043735935.1 Chthoniobacteraceae bacterium | reverse complement strand
CAACGACACCAGAATGTTTCCGATCATTGAACAGTATCATCTTCCACTCACGGATCAGACTTTGCCGACTTTATTGACGGATCTGGACGAACGGGGATTGCTCGACGAGACGCTCGTAGTCTGGATGGGCGAGTTTGGGCGGACGCCACAGATCAATAAAAGTGCCAGCCGCGATCATTGGCCACATTGTTATACGACCTTGCTTGCGGGGGGCGGTGTCAAACGAGGTTTTGTGCATGGGGAGAGTGACAAGATCGGGGCCTACCCTGCGGAGAATCCAGTTCGCCCCGAAGATCTCGCAGCGACGATCTACCACGCCCTCGGAGTCGATCCGCAAACTCAAATTCGGACAGCCACCGATCGCCCGGTTCAGATTTCGGATGGAAAGCCGGTTACGGAGATTTTTGCGTGACCGCGAAGAGCCGCTACTGCGTCATTGAGGCCAGATCGATTTCAATTCGTAGGCGTGGAGCGCGTTGATTTTCGCCGTTCCCCCTTTTGCAAAACCTGACACTCTGGTGTTTTGAATATCGAAATTTACGGGCAGAGGGACGTAGGTGAGTCCATCGCTCGCGAATACTTCGAGATTGGTGCGATCCGCGTAAATCACCAGCCTCTGGTGTCCGTCAATCATTGGTGCGGGCGCGTGGTGTCCGTTGACGACGACTTCCTGTTTCGTCGCGTCGTAGCTGACCGTTACCCCTCGAATGACGAAGCCGACTTCTGATGCTTCCCCGCGCTCAATGTCGGCGCGAATCTCGATCAACTCTCCCTGCGCGCCTGCGACGGGATCCGTTCCTGGCACAAGGCTGCCTTCGAAATGCGCAAGTTCTTTGCCGCGTAACAGTTCCACCTCGTTGGCCGGCTGCCAGGTGAGGCGTATCCCGTCCGGTGTTGTGCGAAGCGCGAGTTGGAGTGGAATCGTCATCGCCTGATTGAATGCCCCTCCGGGAGTGCCCGTTTGGAACCATCCAATCCGGATCCGCCGCCCGTTCGACTCGTCGCTGAATGTCTGCGCGGCGTAGAAGCCTGCTCCGCGATGCCCTGGAAGTTTTGGCGTCTCGGCCACGAATGCTTTCCCGTCGAAAGTCCCGAGCATGTATTCGCTGTTCGCTGCGCTGAGCACCCATTTCGTTTTTGACGGATCTCCATCGACCGGAAGCTCGAAAAAGTCCGGGCACTCGAAAAACCCTTCAATCCGACTCTGGTACGTCCACGCGCGCAGATTCGGCGAAGTGTAAAATGCGATGTCTTGAATCTGCCCACTGCCGCCGGGTCGGTCTTCCGTGTAGACGGCCATGACCCATTGTTTGGAAGGGGAATGCCATAGCAGGCGCGGATCGCGACCCCGATGTTTGATCACCGGGTTTCCTTGGAATTCCTGCCACGTCCTCCCTTTGTCGTTGGAATAGGTGATGCATTCACCGCGACCAGTGCTGGTGAACGCAGCCACCAACAGATCGTTGTCGCCCGTCTTCCATCCGCTCGTATTCGACCTGTCCACGACGGCGCTTCCGGAGAAGGCCATGTCATTGTAAAGCGGCGGGTAAAGTGCGATCGGAAGTTCCTCCCAATGAACGAGATCGCGGCTCACTGCGTGTCCCCAGTGCATGTTACCCCACGCCCAACCGTAGGGGTTGTGCTGGAAAAAGAGGTGATATTCGCCCTGCGAGAAAACCATCCCGTTCGGGTCGTTCAGCCAGCCGCGTTTCGCCGAAAAATGAAACTGCGCGCGCTGCGGTTCACGGTAGATCCCGGTTGCTTCCCACAGCGTGGGTGAAGTTTTGACACTGGCGAGTGCCGTTGAGTCGTCTCGCAGCGCATCCACTCTCACGGTCGCTGTCTTCCCGGCCCACGCGCCGACATCGAGTTGGGCCCACCACTGCGGGTCGTCCGCGAGTTCGATTTCAAAGTCGCGCACCACGGCTCCGTCGATGAGCACCGCGACGCGATGCTTCTTCGCGCCAGTCTTTACGGGAAAGAGGAGATAGCGCTGATCGAGCGTCAGCGAACGAGTTGGCTCTTTGACATTTACGGCGGGCTTTCGATCGGTGAAGACGACTTGGTCCACATTAATGTGCCCCCAGCTCCCGCTTGCCGAATCGATGAATTCGATCCGTGCGTTTTTCCCCGCGAACTCCGCCACATCCCACGCTTGGGTCTCCAGTCGCTCACTTCCGCCGGGGGCCGTATTTGGGCCGACTGCGGTGCGCGCGATTTTTCCGTCCACAAGCAGATTCACGCACGTCTTTCCTTCGTAACCACCGCCGCCGATGAGAAACGAAATCGCCTTCCGCTCGATCTTGAATTCCGGCGAAGTGAGCACGCCTTTCGAGTCGTCACCTTTATTGAAGGAGTTCACCAAACCTTTGCCAGCAAAGCCTTCGACGTGCATCTGCCCCGGCAGCGCCCCGTGCGCGGGACCTCCTCCAAATGCCTCGCCCTTCGCCGTCCACACTCCGTAGTCCGCGCCCTCGAAATCGGCAAAAACGATGTCGTCCGCGGCTGCCGCGAGCAAGGCAGGGAGCAGAACGGCGGCGAGCAAGAGGGGGCGGTGCATGCGCGAATCGTGTGCATTTCCATTCGCGATACAACTCGCGAATCCATGTCCGCCATTCGGCAGGTGCGGGACGCCGGATTGCGGCTAAACTTTCGTCCATCGAGCCATGGACATCACCATCTTCAAAAATGGCCGCATGATCGGTCCGATGACGATCAATGAAATCGCCGAGTGTCTTCGGCGGGGGGAGATTGCTGAGAACGACCTTGCCCAGCGTGGCGATCAGCCGCTCTGGGTGCCGTTGCGGCTGCTCCTCGATCTCGATCCCTCGGCCCCCCTCTGGCGTCGCGCACGACGCGAGGCTCTCGCTTTCTGGCAGCGGTTTTGGTTCTGCTTCAATGCTCATCCCTTCCCGAGCGGATTGTGTTCGCTGGCTCTGGCCGGCGTGCTTCTCGTCCTGGTTCAGTGGCCGTTTCTCCTTTTCGGCCCGCCGCTCGTCGGCGCGGTCTTTGCCGGAGCGATCCTGATCAATCAGCGCCGATTCGGCGCCGGCATCGCGCTCGTTCTCGGCGCGGTCGTCGTTCCTGTGGGAATGATTTCGCTCCTTCATCATCCGCCGCCGCCCGCGCCGCTTCCCGAAGTCGTCCTCGCCCCGGACATCCAGCGGGTGATCCCGACTCCCCCGCCGGCCACTCCGATTCCACTTCAGACATTTGGCGGATTGGCGTTGCCGCAACCGGCCCGGCCCAGTCCGACCCCGGCACCAAAGAGTCCGCCACTCTGAGTCTACCGCGACCGAGGTCGCGCGGGTCTTGTGAGCGAATGGTAAAGCGCCACGTAGTCATCCACCATCTGGCGAAATCCGAATCGGGTCTCGGCTCGCGCCCGGACAGCTCTGCGATCCAGCGCCAGCACCTGCGGAAGTAACTCCACCATTCCGTCGATGACCCCAGCGTGAAATCCCGTCACGCCATTTTCCACGACCTCTTCCACGGAGCCGCGGCGATGCGCCAGCACGGGAGTCCCGCACGCCATCGCCTCGATCATCACCAGTCCGAACGGCTCCTCCCACTGGATCGGAAACAGCAGCGCCGCCGCATCGCGTAGAAGCGCATTTTTTTGCGGATGATTGACCGGGCCGATACAGCGGACGCGTTCGCCGTCGATCAGCGGCTCGATTTTTTCCTTAAAATAACGCTCCTCGTTTGCATTCTGCGGCTTACCCGCGAGCACGATCGGCATCTCGGCCGCGGCCGCGATCCGGATCGCGTCGAGCGGGCTTTTTTCCGGCGAAAAACGACCGAGGAACGCGAGATATTTGCCCGGCTCATAGTTCGGCTCGTAGGCGTCAAAGTCGCAACCATTGTAAATGATCGGGAACTCGCGTCCCAGTTTCAGCGCGGCCGCGCGCATCTGGCATTGGCTGATCCCCGCGACCGTCACCTCTGGCCAGCGTTTGAAAACCCACTCGTCATCGAGATGCGGGCTGGTGTGCATCGTGAACAGCCCCGGCGTCCGTCCGGTCGCCGCGAGCGGCAGCCACGCCGTGCTCGCGTGGTAATGGATCACATCAAAATCATCCTGCGCCCGCAGCACCTCGGCGATCATCGACGCGGTGTAATACTCGGGCATGTAGCCCTGGCCGTCCGTGAAGAGGTCCGTGAGATTGATCTCGAGGACCTCGTGCAACTTGCCGGCGGTCTTGCAGTCTGCCGACGAAAACAACGTCACATCGTGGCCGCGCTCCACGAGTTCATCGATGAGCAGCTTCATCAACAACTCGATCCCTCCGTAGGTTCGCGGCGGGATCGGCGTCCAGAGGGGAGCCACTTGGGCGATGCGCAACTTTTCTCTATTCATCATGCTCTTCTTGAATCGGGTCGCGCACGATGTTAGCTGCGCGTGCTCTTTCGCCAAACACTTCATGAAAATTTCGGCCCTCGTCCTCCTCGCTCTTTTGAGCCCCTTCGCATTTGGCGAGAGCGCCCCCATTCTCGATAACATCACGCAACTCCAGATCTTCCTCGACGGGCAGCTTTTCGGACCGGGCAAGATCGACGGCCGACCTGGGGAGTTCACCACGAAGGCGATCATCCGCTACCAGCGCTCCCACGGGCTTGCCGAGACGGGCCTTCCGGACGGATTGCCGCTGGAAAAAATCAATCCGATCTACACCACCTATCAGATCACGCCCGAGGACGAAAAACGCGTCGGCGAGTTGCCGCGCGAACCGCAGGACCAGGCGAAGCTGAAGTATCTCCCATACGATTCGCTCCTCGAGTTTCTCACCGAGCGATTCCATTGCGCGCCGGAGTTCCTCGAGAAAATCAACCCCGGCCTGAATCTCGAACGCATCAAACCCGGCGACACGGTTCGCGTCCCGAACGTGGAGCCTTTCAAGATCGAGGACCTCACCCAAATCGCCGGCCTTCCGGAAATCCCGGAATTCAAAAACCGGGTCATCACCATCGATACGAAGGAGAAGATGCTCGACCTCACCGAGGGCGGCAAACTCCTCGCCAGCCTCCCGATCACGCCTGGGAGCGATCGGCTTCCCACGCCTCCCGGCACGTGGCGAATCGTCGGCATCGCGCAGATGCCCACCTTTCGCTGGGACAAAAGCGTCCTCGAAACGGGCGTTCGCAGCGACACGTTCTACAATCTTCCCCTGGGGCCGAACAACCCGGTCGGTGTGATGTGGATCGGCCTCAATAAACCGGGGATCGGCATCCATGGCACCAATAGCCCCCAGACCATCGGTCGCAGTGCGAGCCACGGCTGCATGAGGACGGCGAATTGGGACGTCGTCCGCCTCAGCAAGCTCATCACCAAGGGCATGACGGTCGTCATCACGGGCTCCGAGGCGCTACCGAAACCCGAGCCCGCGCCCGAAGTCCGCAAGGCGTTGCCCGCTCCGACGCCCGTCCCGGTCAAAAAGCGTTTCTGGTTTTTTTCGCGCTGAGAAAATCAGCGGCGAAAGAGGAATTCTTTCGAGTTCAGCAGCGCCCACATCACGTCCTCCAGCGCGCTGCGGCGGTCGGGCGAGGTTGAGATGTGGCGCGCCATTCGCTCGCGTTCGACCGCGTTCGGTGCGCGCGAGAGCGTCGTCCAAAAAAGATCGTCGACGATTTCCGTCTCGGGATTGGTCGCGTTCGCCCACGAGGCCAGGCGGTTGCCGTCCTGGGTGAGCAGTTCCTGCACGACGGGCCCGCTGATGAGTTGAAACGCCTGGCCCACGGTCGGCTCGTTCGTTCGTTCGCATTCGCTCGCGATGAGGCGCGGTGGTTTTCCAAAAACGAGGGTGAAGCGATCCATGTCGGTCTTGAGCGGGTGATAATGTTTGCGGCCCTCGGGGATTTGCGTCAGGCGCTGCGCGTTTGGATAATCTTCCAGGCAAAGCGGAGCGCCGAGCGCCTTGCTCATGCTGTCGGTGAGTTGCTCCGCGCCGAGGCGGCGGATGAGGCCGTGGCTGAAATTCGTTTCGTCCTCGGCATTGGTCGCGTTCGGTTCGTCGGCGAGCTGGTAAGTGCGCGATTCCATGATCGTGCGGATCAGCCAGCGCAGGTCAAAGGCGTGTTCGGCGAAGGCTTTCGCCAGTGCGTCGAGCAGTTCGGGATGTGATGCGGGATTGCTCGCGCGGAAGTCGTCCACCGGATCGACGAGGCCGCGGCCGAGGAGGTGAAACCAAACGCGATTCACCTGCGTGCGCGCAAACATCGGCGAGCGCGGCAACCATTTTGCCAGCGCCTGCAGCTCATCCGATCCGCCTTCGTTGGACGGCCTTTCGCCGCCGAGGAAGCGAGGTGTCGCGTCCTCACCCGTGCGGGGGTTTTTTACCGAGCCGCTCGCCTGGATTAGCACGATCTGGTCGCCCTTGAATTCGCGCGTGTCGTTCGTGTCCTTGCGGTTGTTCTCGACGATCTTGTAATCGATCCGCGCAAAAAGCCCGGCCCAATCGTAGTAGTCGTCCTGTGTCCAACGCTCGAAGGGATGATTGTGACATTGCGCGCAGTTGAGCTGCGTGCCGAGGAAGACGCGCGCGGTGCTTTCGGCCCGCGTCACGGGATCGCGATTCGCGCGCCACCAGTTCGCGGCCGGTTCCTTGTAGGTGCTCCCGCGAGCGGCGATGAGTTCGCTCGCGAAGACGTCGAGCGGCTTGTTTGTGGCGATGCTGTCGCGGATCCATCCGTGGAAGACGCGCATCCCGTTTGCGTCGAGTTGGCGCTCTTCGATCTTCAAAAGATCCGCCCACTTCAGTGCCCAAAAATCCGCGAACTCGCCGCGGCCAAGCAGCGTCTCGACGAGCCGCGCGCGTTTATCCGGCGCGGGATCGGCGGTGAAGGTGCGCGCGGTTTCGCCGGTGGGCACGACGCCGAGGAGATCCAGATAAGCGCGTCGCAGGAAGGTCGAGTCGTCGCATCGATCCGACGGATTCATCCGCAGCAAACGGAGCTTTTGGTAAATCTGCTCGTCGATGAAATTGACTGCCGGCGTGTCTTTCCAAACGTAATCGGGTCGCGCGGGCACGAACGCGAGCGAGACCGGGATCTGCCGATCGAGGTAGCGGACGAGCACGGTCGACTCTCCATCCTTCTCGCTCGTGACTACGCCGTTGATCGAGACTTTGGTCGTCAGATTGTTCGGATCGAAGACCGCCAGGCGCGTGACGTCCCGACGCGAGCCATCCTCGAAGACCGCTTCGGCGCGAAGGGCAACGCTGGATTCCGGTGCGATGAGCACGCGAGTGGTGGGCGTGACGTCGAGCGCGGTGAGCCGTGGCGCGCGGGAGTCCGGCGCGCCGGCGCGCAGCCACGCGAGCATGATGGCGTATTCAGGCGAGTCGGGCGCGAAGCGCTGCCCGCCTTCGTGAGCGACGGTCGCGGTGGCTTTGAGGAGCAACAGGCTTTTTTCCGGCTCGATCGCATTGACGCGCCGCCCGCCCTGCTCGCGCGCCATCGCAAGCCAATCGAGATCGGGATCTTGTCCGCGGAGCGAAAGTTTGAAGCCGCCCTTGCCGCTTCCATTGCCGTGGCAGCCGCCGAGGTTGCAGCCGGCTTTTGAAAGGACGGCCATCACGTCGCGGCGGAATGCGACTTCGTCCGCGCGCGCCGACACGGCGAGCGCCCACGCGGCGCAGAGCGCCGGGAGGCGGAGGAGCGGTGGAAGTTTCACGGTCAAAGCGAGTGCATGGAGTGAACTCCGCGACGCGCGGAACGCTAGGGAATTTGGCGGATGAAACGAGGGCTCACGGCGTCGGAATGACGCCCGGGAAGACGTATGCTTGCAGCATTACCAGCACGCCGACGAGCACCGCGAGGATGACGCTGTGCAGGAAGACCGCGCGGAGGATCGTGCCGGCGCCGGGGCTGTCGGGATGGCCGCCCGTGGCGATGCTCGCGACGACGATGCTTTGGGCGTCGATCATCTTTCCCATGACGCCGCCGGAACTGTTCGCCGCGGCGGTGAGGATCGGCGGGAGGTGCAGTTGCTCGGCGGTCGTCTTTTGGAGATTGCCGAAGAGCACGTTCGACGAGGTGTCGCTGCCGGTGAGCGCGACGCCGAGCCAGCCGAGCAGCGGTGAGAAAAACGGGAACCATCGGCCAGTGCCGGCGAGCGCGAGCCCCATGGTGGTGTCGGAGCCGGAATAACGCGTCGTGTAACCCAGCGCGAGCATGAGCGCGATCGTGAGGAGTGAGACGCGGACGCGGAGGAGGGTGCGGCCGTAGAGGGCGAGCAGTTGGTACGGGCGTTGGCCGAGGAGCAGGCCGGAGGTGATGCCGGCGAGGAGCAGCGCGGTGCCCGTCGCGGTGAGCCAGTCGAGTTTGTAGATCGCCTTTTCCGCCTCGGCGACCGGCACCACGGGCGGCACACGCCAGACGGCGCCGTGCAGGAAGGGGACCTCGAACTTCGGCGCCGACAAACTGCCGAGTGCGGCTTTGGTCTGCGGCAATCCCCAGACGAAAATGAATACCGTGAGGCAGAGCCAGGGCAGCCACGCGCGCAGGATCGTGGAGGCGGGCAGCTTGGCGAGCGGAGTTTCGGCGGAGGCGGAAGTGCGCGGTTTCCACACGCGCAGAAGCGCGACGAGCGTGAGCATCGAGACGATGGCGCTGGCGAGATCGACGAGCCACGGGCCGTGCAGATTGCTTACGGCGAATTGGGTGACGGCAAAGCTGAGGCCGCAGGCGAGGCAGGCGGGCCAGACTTCGATCATGCCGCGCCAGCCGGACATCGCGGCGATGAGCCAGAAGGGAATGAGCACCGAGAAGATGGGGAGCTGGCGGCCGACCATCGCGCTGAGGGCGGAAAGATCGAGGCCGGTGACGGTGTTGAGCGTGGTGATCGGGATGCCGAGGGAGCCGAAGGCGACCGGGGCGGTATTGCCGATCAGCGCGAGTTTTGCGGCCTCGAGCGGTTTGAATCCGAGACCGATGAGCATGGCGCCGGTGATCGCGACCGGCGCACCGAAACCAGCGCAGCCCTCGATGAACGCGCCGAAGCTGAACGCGATGAGCAGCGCCTGGATGCGCCGGTCGCTCGCGAGTCCGGCGATGTGCTGTTTCATGATCTCGAACTGCCCCGTGGTGACCGAGATTTCGTAGATGAAAATCGCGTGGAGCACGATCCAGCCGATGGGGAAAAGCCCGAACGCCGCGCCGTAGATCGCGGATGCGCCGGCGAGTGTCGGGGGCATTTTATAAACAAAAACCGAAACGGCGAGCGCACTGCCGAGCGCGGCGAGCGCGGCCAGGTGCGCCCGCACATGAAATCCGCCGAGCAAGGCCAGCAGCACGACGACGGGCAGCGCGGCGACGAGCGTGGAGGGAAGGAGACCGCCGAGGGGGATGTAGTTTTGGGTCCACATGGGGGAGGACTAATGACGAATGGCGAATGACAAAGCACGCAGGATTCGTCATTGCTGTGCGGCTGCCATGCCCCGCCTTTCCCGCACCGAAGTCCTGCTGTTTCTCGCTTGCCTGTTTGCGTTCGCGTATTTCAATCAGGGCGGCGGGTGGAATCAGAATTCGCGCTTTGCCGAGGTGCGCGCGATGGCCGAAGAGGGGCGATTCGCGATCGACGACTTCCTGGTGTATCGCGTGGCGGCGGGGACGGACGACCTGGTGCGCCTGCCGCTGAACGACACGGTGTATGAGGCCGACGGGAAGAAGTTCCGCCTTTGCTGGGTGGACATGGAATATACGCTCGTGCCGGTGAAGCCGGAACTCGGCGACGAGGCCGGCGAGAAAGCGCCGATGATCGAGGTGTGCTCGTCCGGCGACATCGCGTATGTGCCGAAGACCGGCCATTTTCACCCGAACAAACCGCCCGGCACGTCCTTTGCCGCGCTGCCCGGCTACTGGCTTGTGTATCAGATCGAGCGGGCTTTCGGGGTGAATCCGGATCACTGGTGGACGCTCACCGTCAATGCGTGGCTGAGCACGGTGCTGAGCGTGGGGCTCATCTCTGCGGCGGGCTGCGTCTTCTTCTTCCGACTCGCCCGCGAACTCGGCGGCGGCGGCGAGACGCCCGCGGTTTTCGCGACGCTGGCCTTCGCGTTTGGCACGACGTTCTTCCCGTTCGGGACCGTGCTGTTCGATCATAATCTGACCGCGTCCGTGCTCGTCGCGGCGTTTTATTTCATCCGCTGCCGGGAGACGTCCGGCGCGCGGTTTCTGGCGGGGCTGTGCGCGGGGTTTGCGGCGATCACGAACTACGTGGCCGCCATCGCCGTGATTTTTCTCGGGCTCTATCTGCTCCTCGCGCGGAGTCGGCGGTGGGACTTGCGGCCGAGCCTGGCCTACACGCTCGGGGTCGTCGGGCCGTTCCTGCTCATCTGCTGGTACGGCTGGGTGAATTTCGGTTCCCCATTTAAGATCAACAATGACTTCCAGAACCCGCTTTTCGCCGACCCGCGCGGGGCGCTCGGCATGTTTGCGCTGCCAAACGCCTACGTCGGCGCGTTGCTGCTCGTGTCGCCATATCGCGGGGTCTTTTTCCTCGCTCCCGTGCTGGTGCTGGGTCTTCTCGGGCTCATTTGCTGGCTGCGGGAAAGGACGCACGTCGCCGAGGCGCGGCTCTGCCTCGCGGTCTTCGGGTTCTTCTTCCTCGTGAATATGAGCTTCAATGGGTACCACGGCGGTTATGCGGCAGGACCGCGCTACCTGGTGCCCGGGCTGCCATTTCTGGCGTTGCCGCTGGCGACCGCTTTTATCCGCTGGAGAAAATGGGCGTGGGCGCTGCTCGCGGTGTCCATCGCACAACAACTCCTGCTCACCGCGACCGACGCTCAGAACCCGCTCGCCGTAGGCGGTCACGCGCGGCTGGATAACGAACACCGGAAGGATGATTTTTTCTGCAACATCGTGACGGAATACGCCGCGCCGCTTTTCTTCACCGGGAAGTGTGAAACGCTGCTTGGGCAGTTGCTCGATGCCCGTGTGGACAAGGAGGAAGACCGGCTGATGTTGACCGTCCCGGACGATGCCGAGCGGGCCCGGCAACTCGCGGAGAAGCGCGAAGCATGGCGTGGCGCCATCGAAGCCGGCGAGCCGACGCCGTTTTTGCTGGCCGCCATCCGTGGTCCCGTGAGCGTGAATCCCGTGGGGGTTTACGACGGGCTTCTTGGATTCGGAAATTTCGCCATGGATGCGCCGCAAAGCGCGTGGGCGTCTTGCAATCTGGGCGAGTTTATCTTCCCGCAATCGCGCCTCAGCCTGCTCCCGCTTTTGCTGGTGACTGGCGGGCTTTCCCTGATCGTGTGGCGGAGATCGAGGCGGCGCGACGCCTCAGTTTAAGTCGATTTGTGGGTTGCCCCTCGCGAGGGGCGTGGGCACGCTCCTGCGCGGAAGGAATCCGATTTTATGGACACCAAAAATCCGCCCGCGTCCGATGGTTCAGGCCCAAACATTCCCGCGGCTTCGCAGCCGTTGTGGAAAACGATCGAGGACGAATTTCGAACCATCCACCGAGACCGGATCGATCTCGGTGAGGACTATGTGGCCGAACGTGATGCGTTCATCGCGGCGGAGTGCCGTGAAATCGCCGAGGGGCTGTGCGAAATCGCGCCGGAGATCACTCCGGAGGAGGCCTATCATCAAAGGCCCTCGCTGATCAACGGCGCGGGATGCCGGGCGCTTTTCAAACGGGTGCATCGGCTATCCGGCGAAGGTGAGGAACCGGTTCACACGGCGCTGTGCATCTCCGGCGGCGGCATCCGCAGCGCTACGTTTGCGTTGGGCGTCCTGCAGGGCCTCGCGCGATACGGTTGCCTCCATAAATTCGCCTACCTCTCGACGGTCTCGGGAGGGGGATACATCGGATCATGGCTCTCGTCGTGGATCTGCCGGGTGAGAGCGGGCCAAGGCGGTAAAAAGAGGGATGCAGGGGAAGTCTTCAGGGCGATCGGAGGCATCCGCGAACCGCTTGAGGCGGGGAAAGATCCCGCGACGGATACGCCTGGCGATGGCGCCGCGGCGGCCAAAGAGGGCGGCCCGGCGAAACATCCGTTCGAAACCGAACCGCCGCAGATCCGGCACCTGCGCGAATACAGCAACTACCTCACGCCCAAGCTGGGCCTGCTATCGGGCGACGGCTGGAGCGTGCTCGCCATCGTCCTGCGGAATCTGATCCTAAATTGGCTCGTCATCGTGCCCGCATTCCTCCTGGCGCTCCTCGGTCCGCGAGTAGCGCTGGCGATTGAGTTGCACCGATGGGGCCACGACGCGATTTCGGGAAAAATCGTGGCCGGGCTGGCGTTCGTCAGCGGCGTGATCGCGCTCGGTAATCTTCTGGCTCGGAAAGGAAACGACCAGCGTGGCGTCCTCCTCCAGTGTATCGCGCCGCTCGTTTTCTCGTGTGCGACGATCGTCGTCGCGTGGTTCTGGGCGCGGACGGCAAATCCGGAGCACGGTTTTTTCTTGAACGACATGGTCCGACTCGGATTCTACGTGGGGTGGGGCGCCGCCACGGGGGTGCTGGCCTTCCTCTGGGCGGTGGTGCGAAGGAAAACGAGTGGGCCGGACGCGCAACCACTGCGCTCCCCAGAGGTGCGTTTGTTTTCGATCACCATCATCTATGCGCTCGCTGGTCTTCTCGTCTGGTGGGCCGGCGGACACGCAGCGGATGGGATGCGCCGGGCGCATGAGCAAGACTTGGCTTTTCGTGACGCGGCGGCGGCGAAGATCGTGGGGACGCTCAAGGCGGACAACTCGAATACGATGTGGACGCTCATCACCCAGACCGCGAAGACCGGGAGTTTTTCCACTTGGGTGCAAACGGAGGTGCCCGCGGCGCTCGCCGACCCGACGGGAACGGCGTTGCGCGAACGATTCCCCTCCCGCCGAGCGCTCCCGCCGACGGGGGACGCGACGCGTCTGCGCGTTGCGGTGAACGCCGTTTGCTTCGGATTTCCCCTTCTACTCGCGCTCATTTTCGTCGCGAGCACCGTGCTCAATGGAGTGCTCAGCGCGATCATGTTGGACGATCATCGGGAATGGTATGCCCGGGCCGCGGGGGTCGCTTTCATGGTCGCAGTGATGACGTGCGCGGCGTCTGTCCTCGTGCTTTGGGGGCCGCTTTGGGTCTACTGGCTGTGGGAGAATTTCCCGCGGCTGATCTCCTCGGTCGGCGGCGGCGCGGGGCTGATCACCATTCTCGGCGGCGGAAGTGAAAATACGCCGGGGACCAATGCCGCCAAGGTGGGGCCCGTCCAGCGCGCGACGGCGATGGCGGTGAGCCTCGCTGCACCGGTCTTCATCGCGTTTCTGATCATGGCATTTTCGTTCATCGCGACGATCATGTTGCAAAAGCTCACCGGCATCGAGGTGTCGCCGCGCGATCATTTCACGACGCTCCGCACGACAAGCCTCTCCACACTCCTCGTGCTGGCAGCGGGCTTGGCGGTGCTGGCCGAGATCACGTCTCAGAATGTGAACGTGAATAAGTTTTCGTTGCACGCGATGTATCGGAACCGGCTCATCCGCGCATACCTCGGCGCCACTAACCAGCGGCGCCAGCCGAACACGTTTACGGGCTTTGATCACGCAGACAATCTGCCGCTCCACCGCCTCCGCGAGCAGCGCCCGTTTCACGTCATCAACACCGCGCTGAATCTCGTATCTGGCCAGAACCTCGCGTGGCAGCAGCGCATGGCCGAATCCTTCACAATGACACCGCTAACTTGCGGCAGCGCCACGCTGGGGTATCGAAACTCGGCCGATTACGGACGGGGCGAACTCGGCCCGGTTTCGCTCGGGACTGCGCTCGCCATTTCGGGCGCGGCCGTCAGCCCGAACCACGGCTACAACTCATCGCCGGTCGTTGCGTTCCTTCTCACGTTTTTTAACGCGCGCCTAGGCGCGTGGCTGGGAAACACCGGGGCGGCGGGCGTGGGACTGAGGTCGCCGATTCTGACTTCGCTTGGCGACCGCCTCCGCGACCTGCCGCTCTGCAAATCCCTCGGTGTCTGGCTGGCGCATTTCGGTTCGACCAAAGTCGAGGCGTGGAAAGACGACGGGCCGGAACTGGCCCTGGGCTCGCTCCTCGCGGAGGCCGTCGGAATGACCGACAGCACGCATCCGTTCGTGAACCTCTCCGACGGCGGTCATTTCGAGAACCTCGGCCTTTACGAAATGGTCCTGCGCCGCTGCCGCCTCATCGTCGTGTGCGATGGCGGTTGCGATACCAAATACTCGTTTGAAGACTTGGCCAATGCGGTTGCAAAAGTCCGCGTCGATTTCGGAATTCAGATCACTTTCGAGCCCGACATTGCGATCCGAAAGGCAACCGCTGAAGGCGTGAAAGACGACGGATTCACGAGGCGGCACTGTGCCATCGGAAAGATCAAATACAGCGACGTCGACAGCGATTCGGCTGATGGGACGCTCATTTACATCAAACCGGCGCTGTGTGGACGCGAACCGGTGGACGTCTTTCACTACGCGCGTGAGCACGCTGAATTCCCGCACGAACCGACGACGGACCAATGGTTCTCCGAGGCGCAGTTCGAGAGTTATCGAAGCCTCGGCCAGCACACCATCGATCGAATCATGGAGGAATCGCCGAAACAAAATGCACATCCGAACTCGGAATTATCGCATTTCACCAAATGCGCAATGAAGCACGCAATGCTGCTTGCCCCGCTCCTGACGCCGGCGAAATAAAAGGGCCTCAGCATTTTAAAAGCCCCGTCGATTCAATATCACTCAAAGGGCCCACACACATTTGCGCCGAACCGTCCTTCGTTTAGCTGGTCCCATCAAAACGCGGCGGGGTTCCGGCAGTGGCATTCAACCATCAACGGATTCTCAACCCGCGAGATCGAGCCGTCGAATCCAACGCCCCAGAAAAATATCTAAACTTCCTCTTGCGTGATCACTCCGACGACGGTAAATATCCTGCCCCCTTTTCGCGCTCTCGCGTTTTTCCGCGCTCTCGCGACTCCCGGCCACGGCTGGCGAGTCTTCGAGTGGAAGACCGTCGGGAATCGCAAAAAGGAGGCGCAGTTTTGGTGAATGAATTCGTTCTGACGCCGTTCCTGTGTAAATATTAACGAGCGCACTGGAAATACTCCTTGCACGATAAGTAGAACAATCTACTGTCCGCGCTCCCCGCCGCCTAAGGGCTTCGCTTCCCTGGGCTTTGGCGGGTTTTTCGTCCTCGGTAATGCCGTAGATGAGTCAAAAGCGAAAACTGAACGAAACTTCTCAATGCCAACGATCAACCAACTCGTGAAAAGCGGTCGCAAAAAGATCACGGTGAAATCAAAATCACCGGCTCTGACGAATTGCCCGTTTCGACGCGGAGTCTGCACGCAAGTCATGACGCGTACCCCGAAGAAGCCAAACTCTGCCCTCCGCAAGGTGGCTAAAGTGCGGTTGACGAACGGGTATGAGGTGATCGCGTATATCCCCGGCGAAGGTCATAACCTCCAGGAGCATTCAATCGTGTTGATTCGCGGTGGTCGTGTTAAAGATTTGCCTGGTGTGAGGTATCACATTGTTCGCGGCGCCTTGGATGCGCTTGGAGTTGATGGGCGTCGCCGTAGCCGCTCAAAATATGGTGCTAAGCGCCCGAAGCCCGGAGCTGAGGCAGCAGCCGCAGGAAAAGGCAAAAAGAAATAAAGCGGATCAAGGAATCAAACTTACAAAATTTTCCAAATGTCTCGTCGTCGTCGCGTAATTCATAAAGAAGAGAAACTTGATGGTCGTTATGCCAGTCCCGTAGTGGCTCGGCTGATCAGCAGTGTCATGCAGGACGGTAAAAAATCGCTCGCGGAGCGCATCGTTTACACGGCAATCGAGGACACCCGGACCGGAACGGACGCGGTCGACCCTCTTGAAATTCTTCATAAGGCCATCGAAAACGTGAAGCCACGTCTAGAGGTCAAGAGTCGGCGCGTTGGTGGGGCCACATATCAGGTTCCGATGGAAGTGCCTCCGGCGCGCCAGCTTGCGCTCGCAATGCGCTGGATAGTGGGTTACGCCCAGGCGCGAAAAAACGTTCCTTTGATGAAAGCCTTGGCCTCTGAGCTAAAGGAGGCGGCTTCCGGCCAGGGGAATGCAATTAAAAAGCGGGATGACACCCACAAAATGGCGCAAGCCAACCGTGCGTTCGCTCATTTCCGATTCTAATCGGCACGAATAATATGTCAGCTACAGCTGCTCCTATTTCTACCAATCCGAATTCACCGGATCGCCAATATCCTTTGGAGCGTACGCGCAACATTGGTATCGCGGCTCATATTGATGCCGGTAAGACAACGCTTACTGAGAGAATATTGTTTTACACTGGGATGATCCATAAGATCGGTGAAGTCCATGAGGGCACTACCGTCACGGATTGGATGGAACAGGAGCGCGAACGTGGGATTACGATTACCTCCGCGGCAACGACTTGCTTTTGGGAGCAGAGGAAAGAGGCGGGTGTTTATAAGGCCTACGAAGGTCTCAAGATGAGGGTGAATATCATCGACACCCCCGGTCACGTGGACTTCACAGCAGAAGTCGAACGTTCACTGCGTGTTTTGGACGGTGCGATTGCGGTATTCTGTGCAGTGGCGGGGGTTCAGCCTCAGTCAGAGACGGTATGGCGCCAAGCGACAAAATATAATGTGCCACGTATTGCGTTCGTCAACAAAATGGACCGCACGGGGGCCAATTTTAACAATGCAATATCCGACATGCGGAATAAGTTACGCGCCAACGCGTGGCCCGTTCTAATCCCCATGGGGGCGGAAGATAATCTGCGCGGGCAGTTCGACGTCATTAACAAGAAAGTCATCGTTTATCTCGATGACGAGAAAATGGGATCCAATTACGTCGTCGAGGAAGTTCCCGCCGAACATAGGGAAATGGTAGATCAGGCATTTACTGATCTTGTAACGGCGATTTCGGACCTCGATGAAGAAATTGGCGAGGCGTTTCTCGAAGAGAGGCCAATATCGGTAGAAATGCTAAAAGCGGGCATTAGACGGCAGACGATCGCCAATAAATTCGTGCCCGTTGTAGGGGGTTCGGCATTCAAAAATAAAGGCGTTCAATATCTCGTGGACGCGGTGATCGATTATCTCCCGGGCCCAATGGATATTCCGGCTGCGAAAGGTATGGATCCTGATACGATGGTGCCGATTGAAGCGGTCACTGACGATAACGCGAAGTTTTGTTCTCTCGCATTTAAGTTGTGGAGCGATCCTTTTGTCGGTAAACTCGTCTTTTTCCGCATTTATAGCGGGAAATTGACAAAAGGAGATACGGTATATAATCCTCGAACAAATAAGCGGGACCGGATTAGTCGTCTGATTCAAATTCAGGCCGATAAGCGCGAGGATATCGATACAATTTATTCCGGCGACATCGCTGCAATTGTTGGAATCAAAAACGTCACGACTGGCGATACCCTTTGCGATGAAGATTTTCCCATCCTCCTGGAGCCACCATCTTTCCCGGACCCTGTGATCTCGATGTCGATTGAGCCTAAAACGAAGGTTGATCAGGAAAAAATGGGAGTAGCGCTTCAGCGGTTGGCAGAAGAGGATCCTACATTTAGGGTTTTCACCGATGAAGACACGGGTCAAACAATCATCGCAGGGATGGGTGAGCTGCATCTTGAGATTATTCGCGATCGGATGCTTCGTGAGTTCAAGGTAGAGGCCAACTCAGGTAAACCACAAATCGCGTACCGTGAAACGATTACAAAGCCATCGATGGGTGAAGGAAAGCTCATCAAGCAATCCGGTGGACGGGGGCAATATGGCCATGTCGTCGTAAATGTGAGGCCATCGGAGCGCGGAAAAGGTTTGGTAATCGAAAACAAGGTGGTAGGGGGCACAATCCCTAAAGAATACATTCCGGCATGCAAGAAGGGCATTGAGGAAGCGATTTTGAACGGCGTGGTGGGCGGTTATCCGGTCATTGATGTCGAAGTCGATATCATTGACGGCAGCTATCATGATGTGGACTCAAATGAGCTAGCTTTTAAGATGGCTGCGATATTCGCAGTTAAGGACGGCTTTAAAAAGGCCGGAGCTGTTCTGCTCGAGCCAATCATGAAGGTTGAAAATAGTACGCCAGAGGAATTCCAGGGCGATATAATGGGAGATTTGAATAGGAGACGAGGAAAGATTATGAGCATCGAGAACAAGGCGAATCTTTCGATCGTCAATGCGGAAGTTCCTCTCGCTGAGATGTTCGGATACGCCACTGCAATTCGCTCTCTCTCAAAGGGAAGATCCAGTTATTCAATGGAACCATCGCACTTCGAACAGGTTCCGGCTCAGGTGCTGGCGGCTGTACTAGATCAAAAGGGAAAATAAATAGTTTAATATGACGGGACAACGAATTCGCATACGACTAAAGGCTTTTGACTTCCGCATGCTTGATGCAAGCGCGGCGGACATTGTCGAGACAGCAAAACGTACAGGTGCCCAAGTCGCCGGACCTATACCGCTTCCTACTAGGATAGAAAAGTTTACCGTAAATCGATCGCCTCACGTGGATAAGAAATCCATGGAGCAATTTGAAATCCGGACACACAAGCGACTTCTGGATATAATTGAGCCGACGGCAAAAACAGTGGATGAGTTAAAAAAGCTTAACTTACCTGCGGGCGTCGACATCACGATTAAGATTTAACTACCATTTAACGAACGCAAATGAAAATCGGATTGCTCGGGAAGAAGTTAGGAATGACTCGTATCTATAACGAGAAGGGCGCGTCCATACCCGTTACTGTTATTAGCGCAGGAGATAATACCACTCTCGATTTGAAAACGAGCGAGCGGGACGGTTATACGGCCGTTAAAGTTGGTTTCGACACCCAAAAGGCGCAGCGGTTGACAAAACCTCTTTTGGGGATGTTTGCGAAAGCTGGATCGGAGCCAAAAAAGCTCATTCGGGAGTTCAGAATCCCATCAGGCACTATCCTAGACGGCGCCGTCGATCTTAGTATTTCGCAATTTGCGGTGGGAGACCTAGTTGACGTTATTGGACAATCGAAGGGTAAAGGTTTTCAGGGCGTAATTAAAAAACACGGAATGTCTCGCCAGCCGATGTCACATGGTTCGATGATGCATCGCCGTCCTGGTTCTATCGGGAACCGGTCGACGCCTGGGCGAATCTGGAAGAACAAAGGTATGCCGGGGCACATGGGTGACGAAAGGGTGACGGTTCAGAATCTAAGGGTGGCGCAGGTGCGTGAGGCCGATGGCGTGATTCTCGTCACAGGAGCTGTTCCTGGTGCAACCGGAAGCTATGTCGTGGTTCGGCCGGCAATCAAGTCAAAGGGATCGACCAAATAACTATGAATGCGATTATTCTTTCAATTGAAGACGCGAAGGCGGCGAATATCGACGTCATTGAAAATGGCCGATATACTCAAGTAGTGCATGACGTTGTGGTCGGGATGCGCGCGGCGCGTCGGAGTGGTACTGCAAACACAAAAAGCAAAGCGGATGTAAACCTCAGCGGCGCAAAGCCTTGGCGGCAAAAAGGAACTGGGCGAGCGCGCGCAGGTTATAAGTCGTCGCCAGTTTGGGTTGGAGGTGGTGTGGCATTTGGCCCTAAACCTCGCGACTATTCGAAAAAAATTCCAAAGGCGGTAAAGCGGGCAGCGCTGCGAAAGGCGATTTCTCTTCGGATTAAGTCGGGCGACATATTGATCATTGAAGACTTCAGTGTAAAAACCCCGAAAACGCGGGATTTTGTCGCGAAAATCCAAACCTACACGTCAGATGAGAAAGTTCTCGTCGTCGCCGTTGCGTTCGATAACAACACTTACTTGGCTGCACGAAATGTTCGTCCGGTGCTTCTCATGACAGCCTCTGAAGTTAATACTGAGCAATTGCTCGGCTTCAACAAGATCGTATTAACACGGGCGGCCTTGGCTCAGTTATCGGAAAGGATTTCCAAGCAATGAACCAATCGCATCACATCATTCAAACTGTTTGCCTGACCGAAAAGGCAACGCTTTTGGCGGAGCGGGAGAACAAATATATATTTCGAGTCAACCCCCGCGCGAATAAAATCGAGATTAAGGCGGCGATTCAGAGCCTCTTTAAGAAGACGGTTATTAGTGTAAATACTTGCAACTATGCAGGAAAAAAGAAGCGGGAGCGAACTGCAGCGTTTGGGCAACAGGCAAGCTGGAAGAAGGCGATTGTAACCCTTAAAGCAGGGGAGAAAATAGAGCTAGCCTAAACACGTATTACATTTATGGCACTCAAGACTTTCCGGCCTTTTACGCCGACAAATCGATTTAAAGCGCTCCCGTCATTCGAGGAAATTACAAAGGCAAAACCGGAGAAGACGCTAGTCGAGATCAAAAAACGCTCCGGGGGGCGCAATAATAACGGCCGGATTACGACTCGGCACATCGGAGGCGGGCATAAACAGAAGTACCGTGTAGTTGATTTCGACCGCAAGCATCGCGAGATTGTCGCCGAGGTCATTTCCATCGAGTACGATCCGAATCGGACCGCTCGCATCGCGTTAATCGAATACACTGACGGTAAGAAAAGTTACATTCTTGCACCCGTCGGACTAGAGGTTGGGGCAAAAGTTGTAGCTGGAGCCTCTGCGCCTCCTGATGTGGGAAACGCACTCCCACTTTCCGCCATCCCGCTCGGAACGGCGATTCATAATGTTGAATTAAAGCCGGGCCGGGGAGGGCAGGTCGCCCGCACGGCGGGTCAGCACGCTGTTTTGAATAACCGAGAGGGCGACTATGCCTTGGTTAAGATGCCATCCGGTGAAATCCGGAAAATTCATATCACGTGTTACGCAACGGTGGGCCAGGTTGGAAACGTTGAACATATGAATGTTTCGTCTGGTAAGGCTGGACGGAGTCGCTGGAGGGGCGTAAGGCCCACGGTGCGCGGAATGGTAATGAATCCCGTCGATCACCCAATGGGCGGGGGCCAAGGCAAATCAAAAGGTGGTGGTGGACGCCACCATCCGATGTCCCCTTGGGGGCAGTTATCGAAGGGATTCAAAACACGCCGGAAGCATAATCCTAGCAACGCTTTCATTGTTGAAAGACGCAAACCCAAGAAAAAATAGCACGTCAATCAAGCAAGGTTTATGGGAAGATCATTAAAAAAAGGGCCATTCGTCGATCAGTGTCTATTTGAAAAGATTGACAAAATGAACGAGGCGCCTATCAAAAAGCCAATTAAGACGTGGTCGCGTAGAAGCACAATCACTCCGGACTTCGTCGGCCATACGTTTTTGGTCCACAATGGCAAGCTGTTCAATTCGGTCTTCGTCACCGAGAACATGGTAGGCCACAAACTCGGGGAGTTTTCACCGACCAGAATTTTCAAAAAACATGGCTCACATACAGCCAAAGTTACCAAGTAAAGTAGCTTAGCCTGGAAACTGATTTTGATGCTCGCGCTCTGCGCTAGGCTAAACACCAAAATCAATGAACAGGTTGCTTACAATATCCTTCTTGTGTTTAGCGTTTGAATTTAATCAAACGGCGCAAGCGGAGGGCTCTTTGAAAGACTTATATTTAGGAAATAGCAATACACACGTCGCTATAAACGATGCGTTCTCTGACAGAGATGATTCGCGGGAAAAACTATTCGAAGCGGAAGCTTCGATTAAGGAACTGCAAAAAAACCTAGCGGAGTCAAATGCGCAATTGGAAGTGTTTAGGAGGAAAGCCTCCGAAATGAGTGTCCGGCTCGAATCTCTTGGGAGCGCGAAGTTAGAAACTCGTCTACTCAAATTGCTCGGCAACCTTCGGTCGTTGGAAAATGAAAGGAGAGCACTCCGCGAAAGTTTAGTTTCATTATGGGAAACGATGCTGCATTTGAAGAAATTTCTTCCAACTGAAGATGTTTCGATGCTTGATGAATTTAACAACAGCTTAGAGTTAGTTGCATCCGTATTAGGAGCGAGTAGCACGTCCGAGGTAGTTCCAGAAGTGTCGATATCGTCACCGAATCGAAAAGTCGTGAGTATTAACGACGAAATGGGGATCGTTGTATTGAATGTGGGGACGAAGGCGGGAGCACGAGTAGGTATGCCGTTTCGAATCGTTCGTGGGGGGCAAAATATCGGAAACGTACGAATTGTTGACGTGCGAGAAGAAATTGCCGGAGCAGCATTCCTAGATTTAAGCCTAAAAAGCGTCGTGCAAGTAGGTGACCGTGTTGAAATCGGCATCCAGAACCAACGATAAAATTTCGCAGTCAAAAAACACATTTTATGCAGATCAAATCAATTTACCGCGGAGCGCATATATCCGCTTTTAAAGCCCGCGAAGTAACTCGGGCCATTCAAGGGCTACCGGTCTCGGAAGCACTAGATCTATTGGCATTTACGCCGAGAAAGGCTGCGGGACTCGTAGCAAAAACGTTGAAAAGCGCGATCGCTAACGCGGAGAATAATAATAATCTGCGGACGGATGTCCTTGTGGTGAAAGAAGCGGTAGTTGGGGAAGGAACTACGCTGAAGCGCTTCCAACCCAAGGCAAGGGGCAGCGCTGGTCCCATTCGAAAACGCACCTCGCACATTCGGATCATCGTGACCGATGAAATTCCGATCGTTAACCGCGCGACAAAGAAGGCATCATCAAAGAATGCGGCCAGGCGTCATAAAGATACCGCTAGAGCGCCGAAGGCAAAGCGGGATGAAAAGAATCTAAAAGAAGACACTAAATCATAAGTTATGGGTCAAAAAGTTAATCCAATTGGATATCGTCTCGCGGTCAATCACGACTGGCGTTCGCGGTGGTATGCGTCTCCGAAGGAACTCCCGGAATTCCTGCATAGTGATTTGAAGATCAGGAGTTATGTCAAAGAGAAATTGAAATTGGCGGCAGTTTCCAAAATCGTCATTGAGCGAGCCTGGAATAGTATCCGCGTTACGATCTTCACAGCGCGTCCTGGTATTGTAATCGGTCGCAAGGGGACGGAGATTGAGAAAATGACGGAGGAAATTAGCCGTATGTCCGGTGGTAAATCCGTCAAGATCGACATTCAAGAGATCAAAACACCTGAACTTGACGCTCAACTAGTGGCGGAAAATGTTGCCTTGCAAATCGAGCGCCGAATTAGCTTCCGCCGCGCGATGAAAAAGTCGATTCAGACCACGATGGAATTCGGTGCGGAAGGCATTAAACTTCGCTGTGCGGGGCGGCTTGGGGGGGCTGAGATTAGCCGAGCCGAGTGGCATCGAGAAGGAAAGATTCCGCTGCATACGCTTCGGACTCCTATCGACTACGGGTTTGCTGAGGCCAACACTGTTTACGGCAAAATCGGCGTGAAATGTTGGCTGTGCAAGAAAGAGGAGCCGATCGCACAACCGGCGGAAAAAAATAGCGAGCAGAACGCCGCGGAGCACCTCGCCTAGGGGCAACTGAATAACCTTTAGCACATCCATCTTATGCCTTTGATGCCCAAACGAGTTAAGTACCGGAAGACCCAGCGCGGGTCTCGGAAGGGAAATGCCTCCCGCAATATCTCTATTGATTTCGGTGCGTTCGCACTCCAGACGATGGATCGAGCTTGGATTACTAATACCCAAATCGAAGCGGCGAGGGTCGCCTTGACGCGCAACATGAAGAGGAAGGGAAAACTTTGGATTCGGGTATTTCCTGATAAGTCCGTCACCGCGCGTCCGCCGGAGACGCGAATGGGAAAAGGAAAGGGTTCTCCTGAATATTGGGTTGCAACAATCCGTCCTGGAAATATTCTATTTGAATTGGACGGAGTATCGGAGTCAGTCGCTAGGGAGTCGCTGCGACTTGCAGCTGATAAGTTGCCAATCCGAACGAAGTTCATCACACGGCATCGCGCAATTTCTTGATTCGCCTTGACGAAATTGATGAAGACCAAAGATATCCGGGAATTGGGAGTCGGTGAGCTTAACGTGCGTTCAAACGAACTTAGGGACGAGTTGTTTCATCTGCGGATCCAGCAACAAAGCGGCCAATTGGAGCGTCCCAGTCAAATTACAGCACTGCGGAGGGAAGTGGCACGCGTCCAGACGATTCTCACGCAAAAAGCCCACCTCAATAACCTGTCAAAAGTAAAACAATGAGTAGCGAGAATTCCAAAGTGACCGGCGTCGAACAACGCAGTCTAAGAAAAGAGAGGACGGGGGAAGTCATTTCGACCAAGATGGCAAAAACGGCCGTCGTAGAGTCGACTACGCGTGTGCCTCACCCAAAGTTTGGGAAAATCGTGAAACATATCAAACGATTTTACGCCCACGACGAAGAGGGAAAAGCCCAGGTGGGCGATACCGTAAGAATCGAGGAGACACGGCCGCTGAGCAAACTAAAGCGGTGGCGGTTGGTTGAAATTCTCAAACATTAGAGTAAGTTAATTTTTCAGGAATATGCTTCAAATTCGTTCAAGACTCGATGTTGCCGATAATACCGGAGCACGAATGGCCAAGATGATTGGCGTAATTGGCAAAAAAAACTCGCCTGAGGCCCACATCGGAGACGTAATCACCGCTCACGTGCGTGAGGCGTCGACAGGGGGTACGGTTAAAAAAGGCGAGGTTGTTCGTGCCGTGGTGGTGCGTACTCGGCAGCCGATCCGTCGGGACGACGGCAGCTATCTCCGCTTTGATAACAATGCCATCGTTATTATCGACAAAGACCTCAATCCCCGTGGAACGCGAATTTTTGGCCCTGTCGCGCGGGAATTGAGAGAGAAGAATTTTATGAAGATCGTTTCTTTGGCTCCGGAGGTTTTGTAAATGAACCGTGTTCAATTTCACGTAAAGAAGGGCGACCAAATCGAGGTCGTTTCTGGGAATCACAAGGGAGCGTCAGGGAAGGTCTTGGCGATTCTTCGAAAAAAACAACAAGTTCTCGTTGAAGGTGTCCGACTGATAAAGAAGCACGAGCGTAAGAGTCAAGAGAATCCACAAGGGTTGATCGCACAACGTGAGGGGCCTATTCACATCTCGAACGTCCGTAAGTTGCCCGAGGGGGCACTGTCGGCCAAGGCGACAGGGAAGAAATCAAAGAAAAACGCTACTTAATAGGAATATGGCTGTCGAATTGCACTCACATTACAAAGAACGGGTGATCCCGGCTCTCCGTGCCAAGCATGGGTACAAGAATATTCATCAGGTCCCACGAGTGGAAAAGGTAGTGGTGAATAGTTGCGTCGGATCCCAAGTTGATGGCAAACAAGCCATCGAAGACGCTAAGTCGGAGGTCGCGCTCATCACAGGTCAAAAGCCGGCAGAAACCCGTGCGAAGAAGAGTATTGCGAATTTCAAACTCAGAGAGGCTCAGCCAATTGGTGCGAAAGTCACCTTGCGTGGAGCGAAAATGTATGAGTTTTTGGAACGGCTTATCAAAACAGCGCTTCCTCGCATTCGCGATTTCCGTGGAATTTCGCCGCGTGCGTTTGACGGTAACGGAAACTACACTCTCGGTGTTTCGGATCAATCCATATTCCCCGAAGTGGAGTTGGACAAAATTAAGCGAAACATCGGTTTCGATATTACAATTGTGACTTCCGCGTTAAACGACGATGAAGCGAAGTCTCTGTTGATGGAACTTGGGATGCCGTTTACGGATAAGGGTAGAAAACCTCAAGTAGCTAAGGCTGAATAAATTTTGTATGAGTCAATTATCTGATCCCATTGCTGATCTCTTAACCCGTCTGCGTAACGCAAATGCGGCCCGTCTGGCGGAGGTGCTCGTGCCCTACTCCAAAATGAAGGCCGAAATCACTCGAATTTTAAAGAAAGAAGGCTATATCACTGATTATCAGATTGATACGACGGGACAATTTACATCGATTAAGATTACCAATAAGTTGGCCAATCGTTCTTCCGCGATCACGGGCTTAAAACGTATCAGCAAGCCTGGGCTACGGAAATACATCGGCGCGGGCGAAGTTCCTAGAGTGCTGGGTGGAATGGGGATTTCGATCTTGTCGACCTCGAAGGGAATCATTACGGGCAGAGAGGCTAAAAAACAAAACGTTGGTGGCGAGATTCTGGCCTACGTTTGGTAACGAAAACTGATATGTCACGAATCGGAAAAACAACTATACAACTGCCGAAGGCGGTTACGCTGAATGTCGCAGCTAACGGAGCCGTCAAGGTTGAGGGACCTAGGGGGGTTTTGACTTGGAACCTGCCTAACCATATCTCGCTTGAGTTGGATGGCGCATCGGCTCGACTGGTTCGCTCGTCGGACGACCGCAAAGTTCGTGCGTTACACGGGTTGTCGCGCGCATTAGTGGCAAACATGGTTATCGGCGTGAACAGCGGATTTGTTAAAGACTTAGAAATTCAGGGCGTGGGATTCAAGGCAGCGGTTAATGGGAAAGTTCTCAAATTGAATTTAGGCTTCTCTCACGATATCAATTTCCCTATTCCGGATGGAATCAAAGTATCGTGTTCGGACCCTACCAAGATTAAGGTCGAAGGAATAGACAAGCACTTGGTTGGGCAGGTGGCATCTGACATCAGGTCATATTACCCTCCTGAACCTTACAAGGGTAAGGGTGTGCGTTATTCTGGTGAAAAGGTTCAACGCAAAGAGGGTAAAACAGTTCAATAATTTATGGCTCGACATATTTCTCCCATCAAATTGCGTCACGAACGTATTCGAAAGAAGATCGCTGGAACGCCGGCGAGGCCAAGGCTCGTGGTTCACTTTTCGGGCAAACACATTTACGCTCAAGTCATCGATGACGAGGCCGGGAGGACGCTTGCAGCGGTCAGTACGACTGAGGGCCAATTCGCTGGTGACAAGTCAGTCAAGCCGAACGTCGCAACCGCTGCTCGGATCGGGACGCTTGTGGCGGCCCGGGCGAAGGATACAAATGTAACTCAAGTGGTGTTTGATCGGGGTGGATACATCTACCACGGCAAAGTCAAAGCGCTGGCTGATGCGGCACGTCTTGGAGGATTGGATTTTTAGTATTACTATTATGGCTGCTCCTCAAGGAAATCGTAATCGTCGAAACAATAGGGATTCGGATAAACAGAAGCCGACTTCTGATTTGACAGAAAAGGTCGTGTTTATCAACCGATGCGCCAAGGTTGTTAAAGGCGGCCGCCGCTTTAGCTTTAGTGCCCTCATTGTGGCGGGCGACAAAAAGGGTAAAGTCGGGTGCGGCTTTGGGAAGGCGAACGAGGTTTCTGAAGCCATTCGTAAGGCTAGCGAGTCTGCGAAGAAGGCGCTGGGGAAAGTATCGCTTTTAGATAATACCATCCCTCACGAAGTGATTGGTACTCACGGAGGTGGGCGGGTGTTGTTGCGGCCGGCTTCGCCTGGCACTGGCATCATCGCGGGTGGTGGAGTTCGAGCGGTTGTGGAGGCGGCTGGCATCAAGGATGTGCTTGCAAAGTCTCTTGGATCGAGCAACCACGCGAATGTAGTTAAGGCGACGATTGAGGCGCTAACGCAGTTAAGATTGCGGGAACAGATTTACAAAACACGTGGCCTCGAGATCCGAAATCACACCCACGCAAGATCTGAGAATTAATTTATGAATCTTTCTAATCTTAAACCTCGTCCAGGATCCAAGCACCGGGTTAAGCGCCTAGGCTGCGGTGAGAGCAGCGGGCATGGAAAAACTAGCGGTAAGGGCCATAAGGGGCAAAAAGCCCGCTCCGGTGGCAGCATTCGACTCGGATTCGAAGGCGGGCAGATGCCATTGATTCGGCGGGTGCCGAAACGGGGATTTAGTAATGAGGCCTTCCGAATTAAATACGCGATTGTCAATGTTGGCGACCTCGAGCGATTCGATTCGGGGACGGTGATCGACGAGAAGCTTCTGAGAGCCGAGAACGTTGTCCGCGGGAATGTGGCTGGGGTAAAGGTTCTGTCGGATGGAGCGCTAACTAAAAAGCTAACTGTGAAGGCGATGAAGATTAGCGGTGCGGCGCGTGAAAAGATCGAGAAGGCCGGTGGGTCTGTGACTCTTGAATGAGTTCGGATGCCGATCTGAGCTTATTCTGGCCTATCGCCAAGATAACTGAAGGCGACGATTTAGTCGTTAATTTATGATATCGGCCTTTAGTAATACATTCAAGATCCCGGAGCTCCGGAATCGCGTGCTGTTTACGCTCGCGATGTTGGTAGTCGTACGGATCGGTGCGGCGGTCAGCTGTCCTGGAATCAATGCTGCGGTCATTCAGCATTGGTTTGATTCTCAGGTAAACAACATGTCCGGCGGTAGTGTCGCTGCGTTATTTAATATCTTCAGCGGCGGAGCGCTCGAGAATTGCGCGGTTTTTTCCTTGGGTGTCATGCCTTACATCAGTGCATCAATCATGATGCAATTGCTGACCGCAGTGATTCCCCAACTCGGGAAGCTCGCAAAGGAAGACGGTGGGCGGCAGAAGATCATGCAATTCACGCGTTACGCAACGATATTGCTGTGTCTTTTCCAAGGATATCTGCTGGCGATCTCATTTGAGAATCCGCAGTCGAATCCGTTTCTCCAGGGCATCATGGATACCATTAACAAAATGGGGGTTCCGCTTGTCGGTGACCCCGGATGGGCATTCCGAGTCATGACGGTCCTGACGCTAACTGCAGGGACGATGTTTTTGATGTGGTTGGGAGACCAAATTACGGATAGGGGAATCGGAAACGGTATGTCTCTTATTATTTCCGTCGGAATCGTTGCCCGCCTTCCGGCGGCTCTCATCCAAGCTTGGAATACTTTCGTCCCCAGTAGCGGAGTTCAAAACCAAGTAAGCCCGATGGTTCTGGTTTTGATGATTGCCTTCCTCGTATTGGTCATCGCTTCGGTTATTTGCGTAACTCAAGCGCAACGAAAGATAAGCGTCCAGTATGCGAAACGCGTCGTTGGGCGGAAAGTCATGGGCGGTCAGACGCAATACATGCCCTTGAAGGTCAACTACGCCGGGGTCATGCCGATCATTTTCGCACAAGCACTCTTGGTGTTCCCGTCAACAATCGTGAACATGATGTTCAGGAATTCTCCCACTGCAAATAAGGTTGCGGCGGCGTTGACTGACGGTCCCTGGCATTACGCCGTATTCGGATCGATGATTTTCTTCTTCAGCTATTTCTGGGTTGCGACACAATTCCAGCCGCAGCAGATTGCTGACGATCTCAAGAAGTATGGTGGCTACATCCCTGGCGTGCGTCCCGGCAAGCCGACCGCTGATTTCCTGGACTTTACGATGACTCGGCTCACATTTGCGGGAGCGATCTTCCTAACGATCATCGCCATCTTGCCGCAGATGTTATCCCATCAACTGCATGTGCCTTACATCACTGCTCAATTCTTCGGCGGCACCAGCCTGCTCATCATCGTCGGGGTAATCCTTGATACAATGCGACAGGTCGAGACGCACCTTATCCAGCGCCATTACGATGGGTTTCTTCGGAAAGGTCGTATTCGCGGGCGCTATGAGCGTGGAGGCGTTGGTGTCGGAGAGGTGGTCAAACAAGACGCGTTGCTTTGGATGTATGTCGCGATTGCGATCCTAGTGATCGCGGGCGTAGCGATCTTACTTGCGAGGAAATTCTAATGCGCGAGTCCGCTTCGAACTTTGGGAGCGCGCTGATCGGAGTAACGACCCCGGGCTAGGATGACACGGATGGAATCTGCCGTTCGGCGGGTCTATAAAGTAAAGTGGTGGAGGAAAGGCCGAGTGGCGCGGTTTGATTTTTACACTCATCCTGTTGAGTCAATCCGAGGCGTCCTTGGGCGATTTGTTCGAGCGATCGGCGAGCGCACCGGGGAAGTGGGGATGTCAAAAAGGGAAAGCAGACGTTTGTGCTGCGGGTTTGTCGCTCGGAACGAGGACGGACGCAGGCCAGTTGAACGAGCGTTCGGATGCGTCCGATCGTAATGGAATCTCGGAATGATCCCGATTAAGAACGCCCGAGAGATCGAAATGATGCGGGCTGCAGGCCGTGCAGCGAGTGTGGTGCTTGGTAAAACGGCGTCTGTTGTCAGGCCCGGGGTTTCTACCCGCGAGGTCGACCAAGCGGCCGCTGACTTTCTATCGGAAGAAAAATGCAAGAGCGCTTTCCTTGGTTATCGTCGATTCCCGGGACACATTTGCATTTCGATCAATGAAGAGGTCGTCCACGGCATCGGTGGACCGCGCCGCATTCAATACGGCGACATCGTCAAAATCGACTGTGGCGTCATTAAGGACGGATGGGTTGGGGATACCGCCACGACGGTGCCCGTCGGGGTCATCGACCCGAAAACTCAGCGCTTGTTGCAGGTGACGGAGGAAGCGCTCGCTCTCGCGATCGCCCATGCGCGGGGTGGACGGCGTTTGGGGGATCTGTGCGCTGCGATCGAGGATGAAATCGTCGCCAACGGCTATAGCGTGGTGCGTGAATTCGTTGGCCACGGGGTTGGTAGGAATTTGCACGAAGAGCCGCAAGTGCCGAATTACGGACGGCGCGGCAGCGGGCCGAAGCTCAAGCCCGGGATGACGATCGCGATTGAGCCCATGGTCAACATGGGCGGCAGCGCCGTGAGGACATTGGATGATAATTGGACGGTAGTAACGACCGACGGAAAACCGTCTGCGCATTTTGAGCACACTGTTCTCATCACGAACGACGAACCCGAAATCCTGACATGGCGCGAAAAGATTCTATCGAGGTAGAGGGCAAGGTCGTCGAACTCCTGCCCAATACGATGTTTCGGGTCGAACTGCCGAACGGGCATCGACTCCTCGCCCATATCTCAGGAAAAATGCGATTGCACTTCATTCGGATCTTGCCAGGTGACAAAGTTCTGCTAGAAATGTCACCCTACGACTTGAGCAAAGGGAGGATTACCTTCCGACAGAAGTAGACAATTTTACCAAGACGCACTGGGGAAACCCGATTCCCAGGGCGTTTTTTTGCCCCCTAAATCAAGCGACTTTTTACCACCGAAAAACCATGAAAGTAAGAGCATCAGTCAAACGCCTTTGCGAAAGCTGCCGCATCGTAAAGCGAAAAAATGTAGTGCGTGTGATCTGCAAGAACGCGCGTCACAAGCAGCGGCAAGGTTAACCTGACACATTTATGCCCCGACTATTAGGAGTTGAAATTCCCGGCGACAAACGCATCATCGCGTCGTTGCCTTACATCTACGGAATCGGTCCGAGCACTGCTGCAAAGATACTCGAGCAGGCGAACGTCGCGCAGGATCTGCGGGCGAAGGATCTCTCGCCCGAGCAGTTGAACCACATCATTCAGGCCATCACTGCGAGCAAGCTGCCGATCGAGGGCGATCTGCGGCGCGAAATCCAGTCGAACCTCAAGCGCCTCCAGGCGATCAACTGCTATCGCGGCATCCGCCATCGGCGCGGTCTTCCTGTGCGCGGTCAGCGGACGGGAACCAACGCCCGGACCCGGAAGGGCCCTCGGAAAACCGTCGGTGTGCAGCGTGCAAAAGACACGGCCAAGCCCGCAGGGAAATAGCCGAACCAAAGAATAGAATATGCCTGACTCCAAGAAACCCAAGACTCCCAAGGCGGCTGACGAAGTGCCGGTCGTCGAAGTTCAACCCGAGACCGCTCCGGCCGTCGCTGCGGAGGCGCCCGTTGCGCCGGCAGCACCCGTTGAGGTAGTCGCGGCAGAAGCTCCTGCGAAAGCCCCGAAGGTCAAATCCACCAAGAAAAAAGACGCTGCCTCGGCAGCGGCTCCGGAGCCGAAGAAGGAAGAGAATCTTTCGCTCGATCCGAATGCCGTCGTCGAACAGATCAAGATCGTTAAGGCGAAGGGCAGCAAGAACGTCCACACCGGCATCGCCCACGTTCAGGCCTCTTTTAACAACACGATCGTCAGCATCACCGATCAGGCGGGGCACGTCCTCGGCTGGTCCACGGCTGGCAAGTGTGGCTTCAAGGGTTCCCGCAAGAGCACCGCCTACGCGGCGCAGATGGTCGCGCAGGACGCCTGCCGTCAGGCCATGGGACACGGAGTCAAGGAAGTGGAAGTCCGCGTGAAGGGGCCTGGAGCCGGTCGTGAATCGGCCGTCCGCGCCATCCAAGCCGTCGGCCTCGAGATTACCGTCATTCGTGATGTCACCCCGGTGCCTCACAACGGTTGCCGCCCGCCGAAGCAACGCCGGGTTTGATCCTTTAT
>JAYTDO010000240.1:0-1526 GCA_043735935.1 Chthoniobacteraceae bacterium | reverse complement strand
GCGCTTCCGCTCGGCGTTTTCCGCGCGCAATGCTTCGTTGGCAGTTTGCAGCGCGCTATCGCGCTCCTGAATGCCCGCAAGCATTTGATTGAAGCCATCGGTGAGCGTGCCGATTTCGTCGGTGCCGAGCTTCACTGCCCGCGCCGTGTAGTCGCGCGACTGGGCGATGTTTTTCGCCGTGTCCGTGAGGGCGAAGATCGGCCGGGTGATGGCCCGCTGAAGCACGGAGGAAAGCACGAACGCGAGGATGAGCGAGCCGAGGAGGACGAGGGCGGAAATCTGCGCGTAGGAGCGGAGATGCGCGTTGAGATCCGAGAGATCGTTGCGCACATAGAGGGTGCCGAGGCGCCTGCCGTTGAGCATCACGGGCCGCACCACCACGAGGTGGTCGGGCGCGAATCGGGTGCCGTCCGGCTCCGGTCTGGAGGGGATGACCGTCCCCGACCCGTCGTGCGAGTAGGTGGCGAATTCCACGCCGTCCGCATTGTAGAGGCAGGCCACCTCGACCGTCGGCTTGACGCTGAGTGCCCGCAAAGTTTCCGCCGCATCGTCCGGATTGGTGAAGGAGAGGGCCGCCGTGCTGTTGCTCGCCAGCGCATCGACGAGGACGGTGAGATTGCGCACCATCAACTGCCGGAAAGTCACCCGCTCGTAGGCGAGGAACGCGGCGCAGGCCACGACGAGCGCGACGAGCGTGGTGCCGAGCACCGCCACGGTCATCTTGCTTTTGATGGGAAGGTCGCGAAACGAAATCATGCCGGTTCGCGCTTATGGATTAACGACCCGGCTGGCGAGCTTCAGGAGCCGGGAACTGATCTTGAGTCCCCCCCGCTGCGCCGCACGGGTGTTGATTTCGAAGCGCACCTTTTCCCCCTCCATGGTGAAACCAATAATGCCGCCCTGCTTCACAAAACCTTCGCTCTCACCCACCGTCAGGACACTCGTCCCCGCCAGGCTCGCGAGAATCCCAGCCACGCTTCCGCGCTCCGAATTCGAGATAAAGACCACCTTGCAGCCCCGCAAGTCTTCCGGCTTCTGCGATCGCTTGACGCTCAACTTTCCCTGAAGCGCAGCCTCCAGTTTTCCGCCGAACGGATCGTCGCCCAAGACTCCAATGATCCCTGAACCGCCTGCGGGCCATTTGACGAACTGCACGAAGTTATACAGGTAGGCTGCCTTCAAGTCGTATTCCGAAGCGGTCTGCCCGTACAACTTAACGCCGCCGCTTCCGAGCAGCCAGACGGCGGTGGCCAGCAACAGCGGAACCATGTCGCTTCGCAGGAGCCGTGTTTGACTAAGTGTTCGTGGGATCATCGTTTGCCTCAATACCGGGTGGGCCGTAATCGTAGTAAAGATCGGGGAATGCGGCCAGTCTTATGCGGCTCAGGATTCAAAATGACAGACGCATCCCCAGCACCCCGCTGAATGTTTCCTGCGGCCCGGCAAACGGGGTAAACTGGGTCAACGCGTAGTGGTTGTCCGTGATATTCCTGAAATCCGCATAAAATTCGAGGTAGTCCTTTGGA
>JAYTDO010000239.1:0-4732 GCA_043735935.1 Chthoniobacteraceae bacterium | reverse complement strand
TCTGCTGATGCGAAAGCCTCGCGCACCCGCGTCGAGGAACAACTCGCGCGATTGCGCCGCCGCCTTCCCGAATAGGATTCAAAGTCAGGTGAGGCGCTTGTGATGCGGCGGAGCTTCGGCTTGCCACCCGCCGTCCTCCAAAACCTCCGTGCCGCCCCGCTTGCCCGCTGTTTGCAAAACGCATACTTTGCCCGCATGAACGCCGCGCTTGAAATAACCGACCACGCCCGTGAGCCGTTGCTCGCCCGCGCCCGGCGGGCGTTTCGCGAGCATCACGCCGACTGCTTCTGGTCGTCCGACCCTGCGATGGAAATCACCGAGGAAGACATCCCGTTCGTCATTGCCGGATTGCGGAAAAACGGCGGGCACAAAGAATGGCGCGAGGCGCAGGCGTTGCAGACATGCCGGTAACGGACTTTCAGCGCGAGGTTCTGCAAACCATTGCGGGAAACCGGAATGAACTCAGCCACTTTGCCGGCGGCGTCGTGCTCAATGCCGCGCCTGACTCCGCGCGCTTCAGTCACGATTTCGACATCTTCCACGAAGCCGCCGAACAGGTCGCAAGTTCCAGCGAGGCCGACTCCGCCACGCTGCGCGCCGCGGGTTACGCGGTCACGCCGGTCGCCGGCAACTGGGCAAAACCCGGCACCTTCCGCAAGGCCGTCGTCAAGCGCGACGCGCAGAGCGTTGAGATTGATTGGGCCGCTGACTCCGCGTTCCGTTTTTTTCCCGTGGAAAAAGATCCGCTGCTCGGCTGGCGTCTGCATCTCTTCGACTTCGCTACAAACAAAGCTCTCGCCCTCTGCGCCCGCAGCGAGACGCGCGACTACGTGGACATCGTCGAACTGCACCGCATCTACCCGCTGCCCGCCATCGTCTGGGCTGCGTGCGGCAAAGACCCCGGCTTCAACCCGCTCTCCCTGCTCGGCCTGATGCGCCGCTTCGCCAAGATCGACCCGCTGAAGCTCCACGAAATCCAAGCCCGCAACCTCGCCCCGCAGACCCTCAAGCTCGCTTGGATTGAGATGTCCGAAGAAGCCGAAGTCAAAATCACCCACCTCGCCGATACGCAACCCGACACGCCCATCGGCGTCGCCTTCGTCGATGCCGCCGGCCACCCCGGCTGGCCCGGCGACGATTCCGCGCTCACCATCCGCCACCCGAGCATCCGAGGCTGTCTCCCGCGCGTGGACGGACTCGAACCGGAAATTCCGCGCGGGAAGTAAGCTGCGCGCACCGACTCCGTCCCCTCGGTCCCAAGCTCCAGCTTGGGACCGCACTTCGCGAGGACAGTGGGTCTGCGGATGGGAGTTGGTGTGCGGCACCCGCAGGCATCCCGCCCGTGAAGTGCAACTTCGCTCCCAAGCGCGTGCCGAAGGTGGAGCTTCGCGACGTGGAATGAGGTTCATTTCGTCTGCTGGGCCGGCGATGACCAAATGAGGCTGCAAAGATCGAAGAGAAGCTTATGTCTTTCCTCCAACTCATCGGGTCCAAATTGATCGAGTGGACGGAATGCAAGCCCGCCTGCGGCGGCGAACCGCGTGAAATCCAGCTTACTCTTGTAGCTGTCAGCCCGAAGCGTCTCGTTCCAAAGGAGCGTGTTCGCGTAAGACTCCAGCTTTTTCGCAAAGGACTCGTTGCCACTGGAAATGTTATCCTTCCCTTTCAAAAGCAACACCCCGCCGAGCCGGTTCCTCTCCTGCTCGAAGCGCTCTTCGTCGTTACCGAAGAGTGCCTGGTTATCGTTGTTCCGCGAGAGAATGTGCTCGATGTGGAAGCCA
The DNA here is from genome assembly GCA_043735935.1 of Chthoniobacteraceae bacterium. Classification (GTDB taxonomy): domain Bacteria; phylum Verrucomicrobiota; class Verrucomicrobiia; order Chthoniobacterales; family Chthoniobacteraceae; genus JANLQB01. Next base: position 2,951 of record JAYTDO010000239.1, on the reverse strand, counting down.
TTCACATGGCCTCGCAACGTCACGAGATTCTCCAAACAGTGTCGCATGTCCTGTTTCATTCCGTTGGCGAGCAGCATTTCCACTCGGGCGAAAAGATAACGCGCGAAACGCGGATTCAGGCGATCGATCGACATGGAACGAAAGAGCGCGAAGTTGAACGCTTCCAGTTCAGGAATGCCTCGCCGCTCCTTCAATTCCACAATGAGATGCTTCTGGAAGACGGCCGGGATTTCAGCGACTGGCTTTTCCCGAATTTCAGCACTGATCGCAAACAGTCGCGCGATGAACTGATTCGAGTCGTGCGCCCCCTGAAGTTGTAGCAGCGAGAAAATGCGATCCAAGCCGGTTGCCACCGCCTGAATCTTGGCTGTCTCTTCGGGGTCGTCCACTTTGCACGCCGATAGCACTAACATGAACTGGCTGTCTTGCTCATTCAGGTCATTGCAGAAAACCGCGCGAAATTCATCCGACTCTTCCCGCGTCGCCGTCCAGAGTCGTGCGTAGAGACTGGTGTAATATCGGAAGGGCCCTCTCAGGAACGTTTTCACTTCCGTCGCGTTGTGATCGAGCTTCAACGTCTCGTTCAAATCCGCCTTGAACATCTCCCGGTGGTAGTCGCCATCGAAGCGCTGGCCAGCCTTGCGACTGTCGGAGAACTTGGCCTTCAGCCAGTAACGGAAAAAGTTGTCGATCTCATCCTTCCGAAAGTTGTTCACCGCCTGAAGCTGAGCCTCCCAGAGCGCGTTATACTTTCCACTCTCCAATTCCACCTTGTCGATTTGGCCGAGAAGCTTGCCCTTTAGAATCTCATATGGATTGAGCTTCACACCGCGATCGTTAATCACCTCGAAGACCATCGGGACGTGGTTCGTATCCACCGAGAGATTGATCAGCACCAGACGGAAGAGGAAGTAGTGAACGAAGGTGTCGAGGATGTGGAGCGTCGTCAGTCGCATATCCAGTTCCGTGCTGATCACGGCATAGTTGCGGATCATGTTCACCGCCGTGATGCCGGTCGAAGTGTCGATCGTGCCGGCTTCCACAACGCCCTCCATGAGTGCCTTCAAGACTTGAAGGTGTCGCACATGATTCATCCAAAACTCATGTTCTGTTCCGGAGTATCCGGCGATCTTTCGCTCCAGCCACTTCTCAGTCTTTGAACCCAGCGCTCGCGCGAGGGATAGAAGCTTGAGCAAGATTAGCGTGATTGTTGTAAGCCGCTGCTGTCCGTCCACCACGAAGACGCGACCGCCCACGTTGTTGGTCACGTAGGTGTTCAAGTAATACCAAGGATACCGAGCGTTGATGTTCTCCTTGTTCGGCTCCAGAGACGAGTGCTTCGCGTAAGCCTCATCGAATTGGTAGAATACGTCATCCAGCAGCCGCTTTACCGGCTCTTCATCCCACTTGTAGTCCCGCTGGTAGAAGTCGATGAAATAGACGGTCGTCGAGAAAGTTTGATCGAGATTCTGTTTATCAGGTTGGATTTCCATAGGTCGGTGCGCAGGGTGTCTTCCGGCTTAAGCGTAAGCTATCTTCCAAGGTGCTTGCTACTTTCGCTCCTTGAAGGCGAAGAGCTTCGTCTCCGTCCGCACATAGAGCGTGTCGTCGGCGAGGGCGGGGGTGGCGGCGATGCGTTCGTGGAAGTCGGTGCGCCAGAGGACTTCGGGCTGGGGGCCGGCGGCGAGGGTGGCGGCTTTGCCGTCGAGGTTCACGAGGTAGATGTGGCCGTCGGCGGCGACGGGGGAAGCGTAGCAGGGGCCGGGGATTTCGAGGCGCTGCTGCTCGTAGTGCGGTGTGCCGGTGGCGGCGTCGAAGGAGGAGGCGAGGCCGCCGTCTTTGACCATGAAGAGCGCGCCGCGGTAGAGCAGCGGGCTGGGCACGTAGGGGAGACCTTTCGCTTTTTCCCATGCGACGTGCGTGGCGGTGATGTCGCCGGTGCCGCCGGGCTTGACGGCGACGAGGCGGTTTTTGCCGCGCTTGAGGTAGTTGAGTTGCGCGTCCCATTCGGACTGCGTGAGGAAGCCGTCTTTGTCGGTGTCCTGAGCGGAGAAGAAGTCTTTGAGGAAGGTGGATTGCGCTTCGGCGCGGGAGAGTTTGCCGTCGCCGTCGGTGTCGAATTTCAGGAGATCGGCGAAGGCGGGCATGGGTGCGTCTTCGCCGGCGGGCGACCAGCCGGCGAAGTAGAGCAGGCCCGCGCCGACGACCGGCGACGTGCAATCGACCGCGGACAAATCGCGCATCGTCCAGCGTTCGGTGCCGGTGCGGAGGTCGTAGGCTTTCATCGCGAGGCCGCCGGAAACGACCAGCTCTTTTACGCCATCGTGCGCCCAGACGACGGGCGTGGAGTAGCTGGTGAACGTGCCGGGACGCGCGGTCTTCCACACGGGCTTGCCGGTCGCGGCGTCGAGCGCGAAGACGGCGGAGTCGGCTTTCAAATCGCGGACGAGGAGGACGAGGCCATCGGCGAGAATGGGCGAGGTGCCGCTGCCGAAGTCGTTGTTCGTCTCCGCGCACGGGAGCGTGTGCCGCCAGAGTTCCTTGCCGGCAAAATCGTAGGCGATCAGCCCGCACGAGCCGAAGTAAACGACCACGTGCTCGCCGTCGGTCGCGGGTGTGGCTGCCGCCGGGCTGCCCTGGCTCGGCATGAAAGCCTCGATCTTTTCCGCGCCTGCGTCGCGCCGCCACAGCTCCTTGCCGTTGGCGCGGTCGAGGCAGAGCGTCCACAGTTTGCCGCCGTCGTAGGCAGTGAGGAAAATGCGGTCCTTCCAGATGCACGGCGACGACGGCCCGCTCGGCGTCGCGACTTGCCAGAGGACGTTTTTCTCCGGCCCGAATTCGACCGGCGGCTTCTCGCCGTCCGCCACGCCCGCGCCATCAGGACCGCGAAAGCGCGGCCACTTGGCATCGCCCGCAAAGGCAGGTAGTGAGGTGAAAAGGAGGACAGCGGT
>JAYTDO010000238.1:0-26026 GCA_043735935.1 Chthoniobacteraceae bacterium | reverse complement strand
CATCAATCGGCTGACACGGCCATTGCCATCCGGGAATGGGTGGATGTAGTTCAGCCGGTGATGCGCAGCAGGGATAGCGACCACGCGAGACGCTGTGCCCAACGGCTCCAATCGATAGCGATCCTCAAAGGTCGCCATGAAAGCCGCGACGCGGCCACTCGATGGCGGCACTCGACGCCGTGCGGATTCAGCAGCTTCTGCATTTTACCGACGTGAGATGCGGCCTCGAAAACGGAGAATCGACCATCCTGATCGACGGCATCGACCCAACGCCGCACCTTGTCTCCGAAGGGGTCAACGCAAATGTCTCCGCCATCTCCGCTATTCCGGAAGTGCGGCGCATGCTGGTCGAAAAACAACGCACGTATGCAAACGATCACGACGTCGTGATGGAAGGCCGCGACATTGGCTCGGTGGTGTTTCCGGAGACCGATTACAAATTCTACATCGACGCCTCGGTCGAGGTCCGCGCCAGACGCCGTGAGCGCCAGGGCCTCCAAGATTCCATCAGCGCCCGGGACAAGATCGACTCCACGCGTCGCACGTCTCCGCTCATCATTGCGGAAGATGCACACGTCATCGATAGCTCGAATCTCACGATCGACGGGGTCGTCGGCGAGATCATCGGGCGTTTGAAACTGAAAGGTCTCGCGCTCGATCACGTCTGGGCGCGGCCTTGAGTCATGGGCCTTGTCTACACGTTTCACAAAAACCTGGCGTGGCTGATCGCGAAGACGTGTTTCGCATTTCGAACCGTCCATGGGGAGCGCATCATCGAAGAAGGGGGCTGCATTCTCGCGATGAACCACCAGAGCTTTCTCGATCCCCCGCTTGCCGGGATTTCGTGCCGGCGCGAGATCCATTATCTCGCCCGCAAGACGCTCCTCGAATGGCCGCTTCTCGGCCCGATTTTTCCGAAGCTGAACGTTATTCCCGTGGATCAGGAACGCGCCGACATGAGCGCGCTAAAGTCGGTCATCCGGCTCGTCAAAGCAGGACATTGCACGGTGGTTTTCCCCGAGGGTTCGCGCACCGAAGACGGCGGATTCCTTCCCGCTTTGCCGGGCATCGGCCTCATCATCGCGAAGACCCGATGCCCCGTCGTTCCGATGCGGATCTTCGGTGCACGGGACGCGTTTCCGCGCGGCGGACGCCCGCATCTTTTCAAAAAGATCACGCTCGTCGTGGGCGAGCCGATGCGCTTCACCGACGCCGATCTCGAGGGCGACGGGCGCGATCTTTACCAGCGGCTGAGCGAGAGGGTGATGGAGCGGATCGCGTCGATCGAATACGAGCGGCCCTGAAGGCTCACTCGCTTTCGCTGAGCCTCTTTTGTTGAGCGCCGTGAAGGAGGGCATGTGCCTCCTCGAGGATCGCGGGGATCCGATCGGCGAACGGGCTCGTCTTGAGTGCTCTGCGGATTGCGCTCCCATTGAGCGTCGCTGCATTGGCGCCCGGGAACCAATGCCCGGCATTGCCCATCAAGTTGTAGCGCATTTTCGCCCATTCCGAGAGATCGAGCGCCTTGGCAAAATGCCAGAGCCGGACGATTTCCTGCACGTTTACCTCGCCGGGGATGTCGACGTAATTGGGCAGATCGCGATCCCAACCTTGCGCCCATTCCCGACCGTGGACGCGCTCAATCTCCGCGCGCAACCTGTGCTCGATGGGCGCGACGGTTTCATCCGCCCGATCGTAGTGTGCGAGGGAGGCGACGTGTTCATCAAAGTCCGCGGGACGCGCCGCGCCGACGCTGAGGGTGTGGACCTGCGGACGGGCGAGGCAGTACAGATCGTTGAACTGGATCGGGGAGAGCGGTGCGCAGAGCTCGCTCAATTTCTGCGGCGGCGAGTAGAGCATCCCACCTTTGTCGGTCGGGCTGATGATGAAGACGCCCATGTCGTGAGCGGTCGCGGCTTCGACGGCGGACCAGTTGAAGTCGTTTACGAAGTACCAATGGATATTCACGTAGTCGAACGCATCGCTGGCGATGGCGCGCAGGATGACGTCGGTCGTGCCGTGTGTGCTGAAGCCGATGTGCCGACAGCGTCCGTCGCGTTGAAGTTGGCGCGCGGCCTCGAGGCAGCCGCCGGGGCGGAGCGTCCAGTCGAGGAGTTCGCCGTTATTGATGCCGTGGATCGAGAGAAGATCGACGTGATCGAGCCGCAGGTGGCGCATCGAAGTATCAAAGGTTTCGACGAATTCCCGTGCGGTCGGGAACGCGGCGATCTTGGTTTGCACGATCAGCTTATCTCGCGGCAACTTCGGCAGCAGCCAGCCCAACTGCATTTCGCTCGAGCCGTAACCGCGCGCGGTTTCGATGTGGTTGATGCCGAGTTCCAGCGCCCGGAGGATCGTGGCCTCGAGGTTTCGCTGGCCGTCTTCGGGGACTTCGCCGGGCGCGACGTCGTCCCACTTGTGCTGGAATCGCATGCCTCCGCATGAGAATACGGGCATCTGGAGTTCGGTGCGTCCGAAGCGGCGGTAGTGCATCATGGCTTCGCTTACCACGGGCGGCGGCGGCGCGGCGAAACATTCTCTTCCGCTCACGAGGGTTTCGCGGCTAGCGTCCGGGCATGAACGTTTCCCGTCTGCTCGTCGCCGTCGCGCTCCTTGCCGTTTTCGCCGTCTCGGGATGTGCATCGTGGGGGAAACCGAAATCTTCGTCGCGCATTATCCCCGGCGACAGTTCGACGATTACTTACACGAATCCGGAGTCGGCGGGCGGGCCTCTCGGCGGACGCTGAGCGATGCGGATTTCGCGCAAGGCTGAATACGCATTGAGGGCGCTGGTGGCGATGGCGCGCGAGCAGCGTTCGTGGGGAATTCAGGAGCTTTGCGAGCGGGAGAACATCCCGGTTAAATTCCTCGAACAAATCCTCCTTTCCTTGCGACATGCGGGATTGCTCACGAGCAAACGCGGCGTCGGCGGTGGTTACACGCTGCACCGCGGGGCGGGAGAGATCACCGTGGCGGAGGTCATCCGCACGCTCGATGGGCCGCTGGCACCGGTTCCCTGCTCGGCAGAGCGCCCGACGGAACGTTGCACCTGCCCCGATCCGCGCACGTGCGCCGTGCGGCTCTTGATGACGGGCGTGCGGCGAGATCTCGGCGCGATGCTCGATGGGAAAACGATCGAGGACATGCTGCGGCTGACGCCGGGCGGCGAGACGCTCGCCTTCGAGATCTAGCCGCTAGGAGACGCTCGCGGGCACGACCAGCACCGGACACTTCGCGCCTTTGAGAACGCCGTGGGTGACGCTGCCGACGAGCAGTTCGTAAATTGCACCGTGGCCGTGGGAGCCGATGACGATGAGGTCCGCATGTTGCTCGCCGACCTCATGGAGAATCTTCTCAATCGCCGGGCCCTGGATGTGGAGAGCCATGACGTCGGGGCCGAAATCGGCTTTCAACGCTTCAAGCTTCGCGTGCTCGGCCTTGATGTCGCGCGCCACGGTCTGGCGGACTGCGATGGGGCCGGGCTCAAAGCCGACGAAGTCGGGCTCAGGTTCGGTCACGTGCAAGAGGACGATCCGGCTTGCGAGGGCGTTGCCGAAGTGACGAGCAGTTTCGACCACTCGGGGCGTGACGTCGGAAAAATCGACGGGGACTAGTATCGTTTTCATAGGGTTGCCTTTCACCCGTACGATACCCCCTCCGGCGGCGCTCGTCGCCTCTTTCCTTGCCATTCACCATTCGTCAATTGTGCGTCCGAGCATTACGTTTTGCGCGTGTCCGATCTCTTCGCCCAAGCCACCGACGCTCCCGAGATTTCCGCCTCCGCTCCGCTCGCCCAGCGGATGCGCCCGCGCACACTCGACGAATATGCGGGGCAGGAACACATCCTCGGTCCCGGAAAACTCCTGCGGCGCGCGATCGCTGCGGACCGCGTGTCGTCGATCATTCTCTTCGGCCCGCCCGGCACGGGAAAGACGACGCTCGCGGAGATCATCGCCAGCGCCACTCAATCGCGGTTCGAGCGGCTGAGCGGCGTCGAAAGCAACGTCGCCGACCTGCGCCGGGTGATCGCCACGGCTGCCAACCGCGCCGCGAGCGGGGTGAAGACGATTCTTTTCATCGATGAAATCCATCGCTGGAACAAAGCGCAGCAGGACGTGCTGCTGCCGGATGTCGAGCGCGGGACCGTGCGCCTGATCGGCGCGACGACGCACAATCCCTTCTTTTACATCAACAGCCCGCTCGTCTCGCGCTCGCAGGTTTTCCAACTCGAGCCGTTGTCCGTGAACGACCTCGTGGCGCTGCAGCGACGCGCGATCGCGGATGAAGAGCGCGGCTTCGGCAAACAGCGCGTCGAGGTGGCGGAGGATGCGCTGCTGCATCTCGCGACGGTCGCCGATGGCGACGCGCGGCGGTGTTTGAACGCGCTCGAAATCGCCGTGGTGACCACACCTCCCGGGGACGACGAAGTGATCCGGATCAGCCGTGCCGTGGCCGAGGAGTCGATCCAAAAGAAAGCGGTCGTCTACGACGGCGACGGCGATCAGCACTACGACACGATCAGCGCGTTCATCAAAAGCATCCGCGGTTCTGATCCCGACGCCGCAGTCTATTGGCTGGCGAAGATGTTGTATGCGGGCGAGGACATTCGCTTCATCGCCCGGCGGCTGGTGATCTCCGCGAGCGAAGACATCGGCATGGCGGACCCGCAGGGATTGGTGGTCGCGGTGGCGGCGCAGCAGGCGGTCGAGTTCATCGGGCTGCCCGAAGCGCAGATCCCGCTCGCGCACGCGACGGTGTATCTCGCCACGGCGCCGAAATCCAACCGGGCCTACATGGCCGTGCTCGCCGCGAAAAAGGAAGTCCAGGAAGGCGTGACGCTGGCGGTGCCGCGGCATCTGCGAAGCACAGGGCACAAGAAGGCGGCGGAGACTCTGGGTCACGAAGGCTACCAATACAGCCACGACGGCGAGGGCGCGTACGTGCCGCAGGCTTATTTACCGGAGGGCCGCCGGTATTACGAGCCGGGCGGGCAGGGATATGAAAAGCGCGTGAAGGAACGCCTTGATTATTGGCGCTCCATTTTCGAGCAGGCGCAGCGTGGCGCTTGAGGCGGCTTTATTTTCCCGGCTGCGGTGCCGTCACGAGTTTTCGCACGACCCAGCTCGGCGTGATGTTTTTCACCACCATCTGCAAGTCGGCCTGCTTTTTCCTGCCGTCGTCCTCGTAGTAGATCGACTCCGTGTTGTTGACGACGCCGATGACGTTGCCGCGTTCGTCCAGCACCGGGCAGCCGCTCGATCCCTTTGCGAAATCCGCGGTGATCGTGGTGTAAAACTGCTCGCCGGGCGGCTCGTGGATCACGGTCTGTCGCGCGACGACGCCGGGGGTCCACATCCAGAAATGTTCGTCCGGATGGCTCATCACCCCGATCGTGGCGGCGAGCGGTGCGGGCTCGGTAGCGAGGGAAAGCGCCGGCAGCGTCGTGCCTTCCGGGAGGTCGAGTTGGAGGATCACGAGGTCATTCACCGTGTCGGCGGCGAGTGCCCGCCTGACGGCGATGACGCGGCCGTCGCGCGTCAAGGCGGCGAGGTTGCGCGTGCCCTTGGCATTGGCGACGTGCAGGCACGTGACGATGGCGCCGCTTTCCGCGATGACAAAGGCGCCCGCCGCGACGCTGAATTGGTCCTGCTTCGCCTTGCCCTCGCGGTAAAGCTCGCCCACCACGAGCGTCGCCGCTTCGGCGCGCTGCGCGGTCGCCGGCCACGCGGCGGCTTCCGTGCGGCTGGCCGGGAGTGAAAGCACGCAGCTTTCGCCTTCGCATTTGATGGGGAAAAGTCGCCCTTCCGCGCCAAGCTTGCGCGTTGCGTGCTCGAAGTAAGCGTCCACTTCCGCGTCATCGAATGGTTCACCGGCGCGCGGGGCGCGGACGATGACAGTTTGCGGCGGACGAGCGGGCTTTTCCTTCTCGCGCGCACTCGCGGTGAGGGCGAAAAGACTCGCGATGAGAAGGAGGCGGCAGGTGCGTGCGGTCATGGGGTGCGGATGCTGCGCGGGAAGTGTGGGGAGGGCGAGCGTGGGGTGATGTTAGCAGAATGAAAAATGGAGCGCGCGCCTTTCCGCGCTTGCCCCTGTGGAGGCTGCCGTACATCGTCCGCCCGTGAATCCATCCCGGCTCATCCTCCCCCTTGTCGCCATGCTCCTCGTTTCCGGTTGCGTCACTCCGCTCGGCCGGAAGAACTGGCGGCAGAATTATCGCAAGGTCACGGTGACCAATCTGCGCGGTGAACCCGTCGCGGAATGGATCGCCGAGGGCAATGTCTGGCGTGCGGGGGAAGGCTATCGGTTCACCGCCGTGCAAAGGATCTGCCCGCCGCCGTATGTGACGAACGTCCATTATCCGCAGGGCCGCCGCGTCCAGATCTCCGGCCCCCATATCACGGTCGGACCGTGTGGGAAGCCGGAGTGGCTGGAGCAGATCGACGGCTTCTAGCCCGCCTTCCGCGCTATGCGCGGTGTTGGCTACTGGAGCGTCAGGGCTTGCGACGTGAACTGCAGGCCGCCCGCTTGCAGGCCGCCCTTGAACACACCGCCGGCCGTGCCAGTCGGGATCAGCACCGCCCGGGGATCGGCGCCCTGAAGACCGGGCTGGCCGATCAACCGGTCTTGCAGGAAAACCCCGCTGACATTGCGTTTGCCGGCGGTCGGGTGGATGAACGTGCCCTTAAACATGCCCGTCGCGCGATTCACCGTCAGCGCGAGTTGGAGCGGATTGCCGGACGGGAAGGTGAACACGTCAGCTCCGGCGAGATTCGCTGCGAAGGACCGGGTGCCATTCGGGATGTTCCCGTTAAAAAACGACAGCGTCAGATTCGGCGAGATGTTTCCGAAATTCACCGACGGCTGCCCGGCCGCCGCCGGGATGAAATAGCCCGTCGAAACGGATAGTTTCGTCTCGTATCCATCCGTGTAGCGGGGTGTTTGCGACGGCGGGCGGATGAGGAAGATGCCGCTGTTGGAGACACCCTGTGGCGAGAGCCGGATCACGCCGAAATAGGCGCCGCGTCCGTCATACCGCGGGAACGCGTTGTAGGCCTCGAACTCGCCCTGGTCGTTCAGGAAGCTCGTGCCCGTGAAGCTGCGCCCATCGGGCATCCGGCCGCGGAGCTTCACCTTGCCGTTGCTCTTCACTTCGCCCGCAAACCACCCCGTTCCGAGCACGAGGCCTTTCCCGCGCGGTTCGTTGGCGAGCGCCAATCTCGAACGATTCGAAATCAGCCCCGTGATGCGCCCCGTCGCGACCTGCCCGGCTGGCGCCTCGGATTGAAAACGCGCGCTTGTCATCCCATCCGTCAGCGTTCCGTCGATGCCCCCGTTCACGCCGAACTTCGTCATCGTCAGCGTCAGCGTGCGCGCCGGATGCGTGCCGGGGATCTGGAGCGTCAGGTTCCCTTCCCCGTCGAACACACCGTTCACCGCATACGCAAAGCTCTGCCAGAATATCTTGCCCGTGAAGGCCCCCTGCGTCGTCAGCGTCCCGCGCAGGAATCCCGTCGTCTCCAGTGTCCCGCCGAACATCGGATCGGTGATGATCACCGCATAGTTCCCCGCCGGCGCCGGCACCGGGTTCACCGTGATCCTCACCGTCGCCGTGTTCGACGTGATCGTCCCGTTGCTCGCCGTATACGTCGCCGTGTAGTCCCCGCTGAAATTCACCGGCGGCGTCCAGAACAGGGTCGCCGTGTTGTTCCCGTTGTTTACAAGGACCGCCCCCGTCATCGTGCCGGGATCGAAGGTGAAGCTGATCGTTTCGCCGGTGTAAAAGTCGTTCGCGCTCACCTGCACCGTCACGGGTTGCCCCGCGGTCACCGTCGCCGTGTCATCCGTGGCCGTCAGTTCTTCCGTGAAGGTGAACGCCGAGATCTGCGTCGTCTGCGAGATCCCGCCCGTGGCGCCGGTGAAGCCCACATAATACGGCCCTGAGCCCAACACGGTCGAAAGGTTGATCGTCGTCTCGCTATGGAAGGTATTCTCCGCCTGCGACGCGTCCACCGTCAGCAACTGCGTGGCCGCATTGTAATTCACCGTAAACGTGATCGCCGAATTCAGCGTCACGAAATCCAAAGAACCAATGCCCCCGCCACCCGTTTGACTCCCATTGGTCTCCACGATGATGGACTGATCTCGAAAGTCCGAAAAGTCCGTCGTTTTCACCGCCACCGCCACGCTATTGAGAATACTCCCGTACCCGAGCCCCCCGCCTGTATTTCCCAGCGCATTGAGTCCCGTCTTTTGGATCGCGAAGGTGAACCCATCCGCATACTGCGGCGCGCCTTCCGAATCGTTCGCCGTCTTGATATAGGTAAACATCGCCGCCCAGCTCCCCGTCGCGTTCTGCCCGGTATTAAACCACGCCGATGTCGCATTGTTTTGCACGCCCGTGAACGTGGGCGTCAGCACATCGCCGACGAAGGTCGGCGGGGTGTCGGTGGAGTTGCGCGTCCATCCCGTGCCATCCCCGCCGAAGCCGGTGATGTTTGCCTTTGCGGTGAACCCGAGTGAAAGCGCCAGCGCCGTGACCAGGTTGAAAAGGAGTGTTTTCATTTCTCGCAGAGCGTGTGAAAAGCATCGCGCCACGGCGAGAAAAAATGTGGCCCCAAGCTCACTTTTTACCGGGGTGAAATGCAGGATTGCCTTCCCCGCCTTTCGGTCTTATCAGAGCCGCACGCTATGCGCCTTCCACTCCTCCCGCTCGTCGTCGCCGCGCTCGCGCTCGCCCTCCCCGGCGCGTTCGCCGCGCATCGCGAGACGGCCGAGTTAAACTTCGATCGACGCTTCGAGAAAGCCAACGCCCTCGCAAACCCCCCGCAACCCGCCTGGATCCAGCGTGTCGAGCAGTCCGGCGGCCGTTTCCTCGACGATCCCCGCTGCTGGCTCGCCGATGCGCTCCAGCCCGAGGGCGTCGGCCGCATCACCATCACCCTCGACCGCCGGGTCATGAAGGACAACCTCGTCGCCACCCTCCTTTTCGACGCTGCACCCGACACCGACTTCGCCGTCCAGCTCTTCGACGCCGCCGGTCGCGTCATCGTCGTCGATCTTTTTGGAAACCTCGTCGACGTCAGCAAGGAAGTCACCACCGACACCTTCGTCATTCCCCTCACCAAATACCCCACCGCCGAAAAAATCGTCCTCCGGCGCATCAAAGGCGACCTCCGCATCTACGGTTGCGTCCTTTACCCCGTCGTCACCGAAGGCGAGGCCGACCCTGCCGAACTCGCCAAACTCGCCCGCGTCCTCGGCGACCCCCTCAGCCCCGAAAACCCCCTCGTCAAAGGCCTCCGCGCCATCGCCAAAAACGGCAGCATCCCCCTCGTCGCCCCAGCGCCCCCCGCCCCGCCCGAACCCGCCCCCACCGCGCCGGACGCCACCCCCGCCGTCCGCAAAACCTACCCCGGCGCCGTGCCCCCGCGCCCCGGCTTCAAAGCCGGCCCCCCGCCCACCGACGGCCTCGTCGCCCATTGGGACTTCGAGAACGGCAGCATCGCCGACACCGCCGGCGGCCACCACGGCACCGCCCGCGGCGACCTGAAAAGCGACCCCGGCATCCGCGGCAGCGCCCTCCACCTGAACCGATTCCGCCGCCAAGCCGTCCTCATCCCCCCCGCGCCCGACCTCGACCTCAAAGATACCCTCACCGTCACCGCCTGGGTCAACTACACCTCCATCGCCCCGCGCTGGGGCTCCCAGATCGTCTGGTTTGGCGACGACCAACTCGGCCGCGACCCCTGGGTCCTGAACCTCCTCCCCGACGCCACCCTCCAATTCCGCACCGACCGTTCCGTCACCGGCAAACCCAAGTTCATCATCTTCGACAACGAGCTCAAACTCAGCCCCGACGGCGAACCCATGCTCAACCAGCACGTCGCCGTCTGGTCCCCCGACACCCTCGCCCCCCGCACCTGGTATTTCGTCGCCGGCACCATCGAAAAACTCGGCCCCCGCCTGCGATCCCTCAAGCTCTACCTCAACGGCGAACCCCTCGGTGAAACCCGCACCGAAGAAATCGTCAACTACGACACCACCGGCATGCACACCACCCTCGGCGCCGTGGACGACGGCACCTGGCAAAACTTCGACGGCAGCCTCGACGAAGTCCGCGTCTACAACCGCGCGCTCACCGCGGCGGAAATCAAGACCCTCTACCAGCAGCCGCGCAAATAGCGGGCCCCGACACCGGCGCCCTGGCCGCCCCGGAGCCACCTCCGCCCATCCGGCGAGGTCCCATGGAGGGAAAAGCCATCGTTTTTTAGAAAACGGGCGGTCCTCTGGGGAGAATGGGAGGTCATCTGGGGAGAGTGGGAGGTCATCTGGGGAGAATGGGAGGTCATCTGGGGAGAATGGGAGGTCATCTGGGGTGGACGGGGGCTGATGGCGGGGAGGGGTGGGGGGATTCGGGGAACGCCAACGGCGTTCGGATCATCCAGCCCAGGGTTGCGAGGCACGAGCTACCCTGGGTGGAGCGACCAAAAGAGGGCCAACCCCAACGGGGTTGCATCCCGGGCGGGTGCGCGGTGGCCCGGGGCGGGCGTGCGGGGATTCAACCCCGGTGGGGTTGAGGTCGTGCGGGCGGGGACCCAGGGTAGGCGCGCCTGCGGCGCACCAACCCTGGGCTGGAAGATGGAACGCCGTTGGCGTTCCGAGCCCCGACGGCGATCCCCGCCGCCGGGACGACGCGACGCCCGCATCGGCCGGGAACCGGTGCCGACCCGGTCGAAACGCAGGTCGTTCGGGTGGGAACAGGGGGTGTTTTGGGGCGGAGCAGAGGCGCCAGAGAGGCTGCGGGGGATTTTACGGAGAGCTACAGAGGCGGTAAGGAGGCGACATATGGCGGTAAGGAGGCGACATATGGCGGTAAGGAGGCGACATATGGCGGTAAGGAGGCGACATATGGTGGTAAGGAGGCGACATATGGCGGTAGGGAGGCGGGATCGGTGCCCGTTTTTGCTTCCCTAGAGCCTTACGTCGCTTCCCTACCGCCTGTTCTTGCCTCCCTACCGCCTATTCTTGCTTCCCTAGCGCCTCATGTCGCCTTCCTAGCGCCAGTCATGCACTTTGGCCCAGTGGCGGAGAGAGGACCAAAGGCCCGCACACATGCCAACCCCGGGGCAACGCCCTGGATCGTTGCATCAAACGAGGACAAGCCCTGAAAGGGCACCCCCCTGGCGGAATGGCCGGAGCAGTCCGCTGACAATAGCCCAGCACTTTAGTGCTGGGATACCGCGCCCTGAGAGGCTCCGAGTCCCGTGGGGGACGAAAGAAGGTCCCTTACGTCCCCGCCGGGACTCCATTGAGTGAGCGCCCGAAGACCCAGCGCTGAAGCGCTAGGCTATTTCCCATATGGTTGTCTGGTTTCTGTATATTATAGCCTCGCGATAGAACTTTCTCGGTATTATATCGCCTGATCGAGGCAGTATATCGCCTTATCGAGGTTGTATATCGCCTTATCGAGGTTGTATATCACCTCATCGAGCTATTTTACCGCCTCATCGAGCCAGTATATCGCCTCATCGGGGTGGTATATCGCCTCATCACTCTTCTATGGCGCCTGTTCGAGCTTCCTTATTGCCTCATCACGGCTCCGGGCAGGGTGCCGTTTGGGGGATGGGAGCGCGGGCGGGAGGCTTGCATTATCTATTAGGTAAACGGCGGGCGTCTCGCGTAGTCTGCCGGCCCATGACCCCGGGCGAACGCCTCGAACTCGACGAATTGCGCTCGACTCAGCGCCTGCTCCGAAAGGATCTCGACTCTCTCGAACACCGCATCGAGCGATTGATCCGCTCTGCGACGCCCGACGCGCCCGAACCCCTCCCAGTTTCCCTGAAGCTCGCTCCTTCCGAGCCCGAGCCCGCGCATTTTCCCCCGCCGCTCCCCGACACCGCGCCCACGGCGTCGCTGAAGATGGGCATCCCTGCGCCAATGCCCGGCCTTTCCACTCCAAAGCCCGACGCCCCCGCGCCATTTCCCGACGCTCCGGCGCAAAACCGCGACCTCTCCGCGCAACCGAGCGCCGCCCGTGCGCCGATGCCCGGTCTTTCCCTCCCAAAACCCGAAACCGCCGCGCCAATACCCGTCGCCGACGCGCCGACGCGCGATCTTTCTCCTCCAAAATCCGCTGCCGCCGCGCCATCTCCCGTCGCCCCCGCCGCGGGTTCCGACGATTCGCTGGAATTTAAACTCGGCGCGTATTGGTTTGTGCGGGTCGGCGTCGTGATGCTGCTCACCGGCCTCGTTTTCCTCGGGAATTACGCCTACCACCACCTCATCGCGCAGCTCGGGCCGCTCGCAAAGGTGCTCATGCTTTACCTCGCGGGCGCGGGGCTGGCGGCGGCCGGCGTATGGATCGAGCGCGGGGAGGAAAAGATGCGGAACTTCGCGCGCGTGCTCATCGCGGGTGGCGCAGCGGCGATTTATTACACCACCTACGCGGCGCATTTCGTGCCGCGGCTGCGGGTCATCGAGAGCCCCATCGTGGGCGGCGGCCTTTTGCTGCTGCTCGCGGGCGGCATCGCGTGGTTCGCCGACCGGCGGAAGTCGGAGTCGGTCGCGCTGCTGGCGGTCATGCTTTCTTATTACACGGCCACGATCAATCCCGCGGCGGGCTTCTCGCTTTTCTCGAATCTCCTGCTCGCGGTGCTGGCCATCGTGCTGCTGGCGCGGCACCGATGGGCGGCGCTTTCCTTCGTCAGCCTCGCGGCCACGTATGCGAGTTTCGCTTACTGGCGGTTTTTCCATTTGGGGCAAATGTTCGTCCCCTCCGGACTCACGACTTCGGAGTTTTGGTCGCAGGGTTCGTTTCTGTTTTGTTATTGGGCGGTGTTTAGCGTCGCGGTCTTCGTCTCGCGCGGCGAGGCGTTGACAGCGCGGCAGCGGACGCCGTTTCTCACGGCGAATAATGCGGCGTTTTTCGGCCTGCTCGCGCCGACGGTGGGGGTGGCGTATCCGGGTTCCTTCGCCACGTTCGCGCTGGGTTTCGGCGCAGTGCTGCTATGCCTTTCGCTGCTCGCGCGAAAGGTGCGCGGCGAGGACGCGGCGATGGAAGGTTCCTATCTGGCGCAGGGGCTCGCGGTGGTGACGGTGGGGATCGCGGCGAAATTCACGGGGTATCAGCTCGCGCTGGCGCTGGCGGTGGAGAGTGCGGTGCTGCTGGAGATGGCGCGGTTCCGGTTCGGGGGGCTTTACCAGATCGGCGCAGGGCTCACGGCGGCGGGCGCGTTTGCATTTGCGCTGAAGGCATTTGCCCACGACCGCGCGCAGGTGGTGCCGCTCGGGTCGGCGCTGGCCTTCATCTTCCTCTTCGATGCATGGCGCTTTAAGCAGGTCCGCGGGGAACTCGCCGAGCCGCGTTTCCGCTGGCGTCCGGCGGGGTATGTGACGTTCGGGTTGCTGATGGGACTGGCGGTGGTGTTTGAGTCGGCGGGCACGAAAAACTTCGCGCCGATGCTCGCGCTGGTGGCGCTCGGATGTGCGCTGTCGCTGCCGCTGCTGCGGCTGCCGGAACTGGCGCTGCTCGGCCAGGCGCACATGGCCATCGCGGGGGCGATGTGGATCTTCGCGATCGACCACACCGTGCAGCCGTGGTGGCACGCGCCGGTGCTGGCTGGCAGTGCGCTCGCGGCCTTGCACTGGTGGCCGCGGCAAAAGGTGTTCGCGCTCCCGGCGGCGGTGGAGATGCCCTACGCGGCGATGGTCACGGCGGTGCTTTTCACCTGGATCGAACCGCGTTATTCCGGCGCCCCGTGGATGATGCTTTCGGGCGCGGTGGCGGTGGGGATGCTGGCCTACGGATGTGCGACGCGCGCGTGGTGGCTGGCGGGATTCAGCCAGGCTTTCACCGCCGCGAGTGTGCTGGCGTGGATGGACGCGCTGGCGACCGCGCCGGGTGCGTGGCCGTTGCCGATGGCGTGGCCGCCATTGGTGATGATCGCGCTTTTCGCCGTGCAAACCGCGGCGGCAACGATGCTCGCCAAACGACTGCCGAAGGACACGGGGGAGGCGGTGGCGCTGGTGGCGCAGATTTACCGCGTGGCGCTCTCGGCGATGGTCTTTGTGTGGGTGCTGGCGGATGTGCCGCGGGTGGCGCAGTTCGATGTGCTGATCGCGCTGGTGGCGGTGCTGATCGCCGTGGGCCTGCGCGGGAGCCGCGTGGCGCTGATGCACGCGGCGGGCATCGGAACGGGGGCGCTGGTGTGTGTGTGGTTCCGCCAGCTTTCGGTGGGTGAGGTCTATGCCGCGGACACGGCGGGCGTGCTGCTGCTGCTGGCGGCGCAACAGGTGGCGCGGCGCGCGAAAGCTGAGCCCGCCTTGTTTCCCGAGGAGGGCCATCAGGCCATGATCGTGGCGGGTGTGGTGACGGGGTGGGCTCAGGCGACGCATTTTGCGGCGCACAACGAGCACGGGATCCTCATCACGATCACCTGGACGGTGCTGGCGCTGGCGGTGCTCGGCGCGGGTTTCCTTTTGAGCGAACGCCTGCACCGGCAATGCGCGGTGGGGCTCTTCGGGTGCGCGGTGGGGCGGGTGCTGCTGGTGGATGTGTGGAAGTTCGAGACGATCTATCGGATGCTCACGTTTGTGGTGCTCGGGGTGGTGTTGATCGTGGCGGGGTACCTGTACAACCGCTACGGCGAACGGTTTCGGAAGTTGCTTTGAGCCTTGCGAGGCGGCGGAATTTTCGAGGAAGGTAGCGCGTGATCGCTCTCACTCCTCTCCGCCTCGCGATCGTGGCGCTATGGTGTGCGATGACGGGACTGGGCGCGGAACCGCCGGCGACATTCAGCGCGCAGCTCTCGCTGGTGCGATACGACCTGCCGCGAGGGCGCTCCGATGGTTACGCACCGACGCGGCAAAAGGCGGTGAAGCAGGAGGGGCCGGTGGGAGTGGACTGGCCGGATTTTACTTTCAATGGGATGCCGGTGTTTCGCGGACGTGCGGAGGAGGTGGTGACGGTGAAGCTGCGGCGCGGGAATGAGGCGAGCTCTCCATTCCGCGTGGATGCGGATGATGCGATCGAGCCCGGTGGGCATTGGTTCCGCGGGATGGAGTGGTTGCAGGGGAAGTATCATCTATACACGGCGGATAAGACGGCGCGGTGCGGCGCGTCGGCGGCGGAGGCGGTGGGGAAGTACGAGTTATGGACGTTCCCGATCCGAATCGAAGGGCAGGGGGCGCCGATCGTGAAGAACGTGGTGCTGAAGTCGGAAGGGGTGGTGGTTTACAACAAGCCCGGCCCGTGGCGCTCGCTGACGCTGCTCCTGCCGGCGAGCGCGCTGGGGGAATCCTACGAGCTGACCATCGACGGGCGCGGGCCGGTGAAGTTTCAGGCGGGATTGCAGCCGGTAAAGCTGGGCGATCCGCGGGAATTGGTCTTCCCCGTGGAGGCGGCGCTCGCGGGTGATGGGCCGAAGGTGACGATCCGGCATCTGTCGAGGCCCGATGAATTTCCAAACCCGAAGGAATGGGAGGCGGACGTGGCCGCGCTGGCGCTGCCGCGACCCGCGGACCCGGTATCCGAGGAGGAGGGGAAGTCGTTGCGGCGTTATCTGGGCGTGGAGGTGCCGCGGTCTCCGCTTTTGATCTACGGCATGGCGCTCTCGTATGGGAAGAGCGGCGGATTCTACGCGCAAGGGTCGCGGGGTTTCCACGGGACGATGGAGGAGTATGCGAAACATCTCGCGGGGATGGGATTCGACGCGGTGTTCGATCAGGCGAATGCGCTGCCGGCGCCGGATGCGCCGGAGAGTTTCGAGAGAAGGGCGCTGGCGCTGGCGCGTGAGGGGGTGAAGCTGGGATTGCAGTACGACAACAACTGGACGCGGCCGTCATTGCAGCATCCGAACGTGGCGTTCTTCGCCCACACGCTGCCGGAATGGCACGCGCCGCTTTACCGCTCGCTGCAACTGGTGGCGCAGCGCTTCGCGAGGTGCCGAAACTTCCTCGGGATCGACATCGGCGCGGACAACGCGGGGTATGTGTCCTATTGGAACTGGGCTCCGCCGAATCCCAACCGGCCCTGGGGTGAGGCGATGGTGGAATTCATGGGGACGCCGGAGCCGCAGGTGGCGAGGGCGCCGTCGCTGGTGCCGCGCGAGGCGACATTCGAGAAGACGGTGCAGTCGCAGGGGGAATTCGCGAAGTATGTGGACCGGTATGAGACGTCTTTTCGCCAATACGGGTACTTCGCCGAGGCGGTGCGGGAGATCGATCCGCAACTGGTGTTCACGATGGGCTCATTCGGGAGCGCGCCCGGCACGGGAGGGCGCGGGGGCTGGCCGTGGGCGAGCCTTCCGGGGCGGGTGATGTTCGAGGGGGTGACGGTGCAGCAGACGTACGACTGGAACGAAACGCATGCGGCGAAACCGCTGCACAATCTGGCGTTGGTGGATCGGATGGAGAGTTATTACCCGGCGAAAAAAACGTGGGCGCTGCTGGATAATTACCAACTGCTCTACGGGCGCGAATCCTACCAGCGCGCGGTGGCGTTGCTGCTGTCGCGGGGCATCCAGGGGCTGGGGACGAACTTCCTGCCGGGCACGGATGGCGACGGCGCGAGGGCGGATGCGGTGACGTTTGAAACGGAGATGAACGCGTGGGTCCGCAAGTACGGCGGAGCCTATGCGCGGATGCAACCGACGCCGACGATCGGGATCTTTTACGGACACCACCAGGCGGTGCAGCGTCGAATCGTGACGGGCGAGAAGCCAAAGGAGGAGGATCTTTACGCTGGATCGCATGAGGGGAAGGTGACGGAGGCGCTGTTCCTCTGCCACGCGGCGGGATGGCCGGCGAGGGTGATCACGTATCAGGAAATCATGCGCGGTGGGCTGCCTTCCTCGATGAAGGCGATCCTATTGGTGGGGCTAGACCAGCCGGATGAGACGTGGACGTGGTCGCCGGGACTGGAGCCGCAATTTAAGAAGTTCCTCGCGCGAGGCGGGCGGATCATCGCGGACGACGAGTCGGTGTGCCCGGTGCCTTTTACGAAAACGGAGATGCGCGTGGCGGCGTACGTGGCGCAATCGAATGTGGACGCGACGCCGCTGCTGTTCGCGCGGAATGCGGGGAACATCGCGATGCTGCGCGAGGCGATGGACGGGGTCGCGGAGCCGGTCGCGGTGTCGGAAAGTCCGTCGCTCTGGGCGGTGCCGGGTGAGTCGGGCACGACGCAATACGTCACCGTGGTGAACCAGGCCGTGGCCGACGGGGACGAGGCGCAGGAGTACCTGCGAGCGGTCGCGCCGCGGGCGGTAAAGCCGGAGGTGTGGAAGACGAAGGCGAACGCGAGCCTGTATGTGAAGCCGCAGGTGGGAGTTTTGAAATGGAACACGGAGCGACCGATCTATGATGTGCGGCTGGGCCGCAAGATCACGGCGGACGAGGCGGAGAAGGTGGACCTGACCGCGGACGCCTTCCGGCTGTACGCGCTGCCGGCGGCGGAACTGGTGGAGCCAACGGCGACGGTGACGGTGGGGGTGTCGGGCTTTTACGAAGCGAAGGTGGAAATGCTCAACGGGGTGGAACTGAGCGGCGTGCCCGTGGAGATCGTGGTGGGAAGGGGGGAGGATTCGGCGACGATCTATGGCGCGACGGGACAGACGGTGCGGCTGCCGATCAACGAAGGGCGGGAAAGCGGGGACTTCACGATCGAGGTGAAGGAGTTGCTGAGTGGATTAAAGACGACGGTCGCGCTGCACTCCGACGTGCCGCCGGGAAAGCCCGCGGCGGCGAAGGCGGCACGGCTGGACGAACCGCTGGCGCTCGCGCGTTTCGCCGCGCGGAAGCGTGTGGCGCTGACGATCGCGCTCACGCCGGAGCAGGAGAAGGATGCGAAGGTGCAAGCGCAGGCGAAGGCGCTCGCGGCCTTTTACCAAAAGGCGGGAAGACCGGTGACGATGGGGCGGGTGGCGCCGGGTGGCGTGGTGGAGAGCCTGCAGCCGTTGCGATCGCCGAACCGTTACCCGCAATGGAAAACGATCCCGGCGGACCTCGTGCTTTTCGGCACGCCTTCGAACAACGTGCTCCTGCTCGATCAGGCGCGGGCGGAGATTTTCCCGAGTGGGCCCGCGGCGCCCGCCGCGGGGCGCGCGGCAGTCGTCTACACGCGGTCGCCATTCGTGGGCGAGTATGACGTGGTGAATGTGATCGCCGCCGACGCCGGCGGGATCACTGCGGCAGTGCAGGCGCTGACGGCGCTCCACTAGTTTCTATCGAAGAAGCACAATTGCTTTTCATCGGCGGCGAACGCGCCTTTCATCGCAGCCCTTCACTTTCAAACCGAACAAACCAACCACTTATCATTATGCCCAACCCTTGGACCGGAAAAGGAAACCCATACCCACGCCAGGAAGTTCGCGATCGCCTTCAGGCGGTGCTCGATCGCGGTGAAGCGATCATCGCGGCGGGAGCGGGAACGGGGATCAGCGCGAAGTTCATCGAGAAGGGCGGCGCGGACATCATCATCATTTACAACAGCGGCCGCTTCCGGATGGCGGGGCATGGATCGACCTGCGGCCTGATGGCCTACGGCGACGCGAACCAGGTCGCGATGGACATCGGCGAATATGAGGTGCTCCCGATCGTCGAGGAAGTGCCGGTGATCTGCGGCGTGCACGCCACGGACCCGCGCCGCCGCATGTGGCACTGGCTCGGTCGGGTGAAGGAGATGGGCTTCTCCGGCGTGAACAATTTTCCCACGCACACGATCGTCGACGGGCATTTCCGGCGCGTGCTTGAGGAGACGGGCATGGGCGTGGAGAAGGAATTCGAGATGATCCGGCTCGCGCGGAACATGGACCTTTTCACGATCGTCTACGTCGCCACGGCGGAGGAGGCGAAGCGCATGGCGGACGTCGGCGCGGATGCGATCATCGCGCACGTCGGGACGACGGTCGGCGGGAGCATCGGCGTGACCGGCGCGGTGGTGCCGATGGAAGATGCGATCGAACGCACACAAGCGATCATCGAGGGAGCGCGGAGCACGGGCCGGAAGGATATTTTCTTCCTCTCACACGGCGGCCCGATCGCGACGCCTGCGGATGCGACGCTGGTGAATCAGCGGACGGACTGTGTCGGCTTTGTCGGTGCGAGTTCGCTCGAACGTCTCGGCGTGGAAGCGTCGCTGACCGCGCTGACGCAGGAATTCAAGCGCATCCCCGCTCCGGCGGCGAAGCGCCGCTAGCAGACGCCGGACGCCAGCCGCGTGATCTGCGCGGCGGCGTATGCGGCGCCGAAACCGTTGTCGATGTTGACGACGGTGACGCCGCTTCCGCACGAGGTCAGCATTCCCAAAAGCGCCGCGAGTCCGCCGAAGGCCGCGCCGTAGCCGACGCTGGTCGGGACGGCGATGACGGGCTTGCTCACCAGGCCCGCGACGGCGCTCGGCAGCGCGCCTTCCATGCCGGCGACGACGATGAGGACGCTGCATGACTCGAGAAGTTCGCGCACGGCCAAGAGTCGGTGGATGCCTGCGACGCCGACATCGGTGATGCGCTCCACGTTCTGGCCGAAGATCGCGAGCGTGACGGCGGCTTCCTCGGCGACTGGAATATCCGAGGTGCCGGCGCAGATGATGCCAATGGTTCCGGCGGATTTCGGCAGGGGCGTGCGCTCGATGGTGATGCAGCGCGCGCGATCGTGCCAGACGGCGTCCGGGAATTCTGCGGCAAGCGCGGCGTGCTGTTCGGGATTCGCGCGGCTGACGAGGAGGACGCCATCATTCCCGACGATGATGCGACCGATCGAGAGGACGTCTGCGGGCGTTTTCCCGGCGCCGAAGATGACCTCGGGGAAACCGCAGCGGCGGCGGCGATCGGTATCGACGCGCGCATTCCCGAGATCGACGAAGCCGTCTGGCATGTGGCGTTTAAGCGATCTGAGGGACGTCGAGCAAGAGGCGCATCGGGATCATCTTCGACTCGACGAAACCGCGGGATTTGAAGAACTCCTGGCCCTGGGCGTTGAGCCGGTCCGTGAGGAGGGTGATGCGCAGGAAGTCTTTGCGCCGCGCGTATTCGATCGCGTGGTTGAGTAGCTTTGCGCCAAAGCCCAACCCGCGATGGTCCGCGTGGACGATGACGTCCTCGAGCATGATGACGAAGCCGCCTTCGGCAGTGCTGATCGTGAACAGCAGATTGATCATGCCGAGGATCATGCCGTTGTGGCGGATGACGAAGATGCGTCCGCGATTCGGCTGCTCGAGGAGCAGGCGGAGGCCTCGCATCTGTTTGGCGCGGTTCGGTTCGAAGTCGCCTTCGTGCTGGAAGAGATCGAAGAGCAGGTCGGTGAGCTGCGGGAGGTCTTCCAGCGTGGCCTGTTCGATGTGCGGTTCTTCCATGGGCGTGGGTTATTTCAGAAACCGCGGCGCGGGAAAAGGCTTTGTCACGCTACGTCGAGCGCGGCGAGAATCTCGGCCTTTGGAACTCGGTCGGTGAATTCCGCGAAGGTCTCGTCGCCCGCTTTCTTCGCCTCGTAGATCCGCAGGAGTTTGTCGACGAAGACGTGGACGTTTTCGGCGATGACTTTTCCTTTGAAGAGCGTGTTGAAGCGCCGGTTGTGGCCGAGTCGACCGCCGATGAAACAGTCGTAGGCGTCGACGAGGACGCCGTCGACTTTCGTCTTCGCACCACGAAAACCGATGTCGGCGATCTGATGCTGACCGCAGGAACTCGGGCAACCGCTGAAGTGGATGCGGATTTTCCCTTTGTACCAACCGCTCTGTGCCTCGAGTTGATCGACGAGCGTGATCATCCGGTTCTTCGTTTCAGCGACGGCCAGGTTGCAAAACTCGATACCGGTGCAACTCACGCAGCCCTGGCGGAAGTTCGTGGGCGCATAGTCGAGCCCGAGGTCGTCCATTTCCTTTTGCAGCGCGGAGAGATTCTTCTCGGGCACATTGAGGATGAGCAGGTTCTGCTTGTTCGTGAGCCGGATGGCGTCGAGGCCGGGAGCGCAATGTTTCGTTGCGAGTGCGCCGATCTTACCGAGAAGACCGTCGCGGATCCGGCCGCCCGGAAAGCACACGCCCACCCAGAAAAGATCGCCCTGCTTTTGCTTGTGGATTCCGATGTGATCGGTTTCCTGATCCTTTGGAAAATTGAATTCCTCGCACGAGTCGAGCGAGTAGCCGATATGGGCTTCGATCTCCGCGCGGAGGCGTTCGGCACCCCAGTCCGCGGCGAGGAATTTCAAGCGCGCGCGGGAGCGGGTGTGGCGGTAGCCGTGTTCGCGGTAGATCGTGCTGACGGCGTGGGTGACGGGCCAGACTTGGTCCGGCTTGATGAAGACGGGGACATGCACGCCGAGGTGGGGCGAACTGGACAGGCCGCCGCCGATTTTCACGCCGTATCCCACCTCTCGAACGCCGCCTGCGGTGCGGGATAGCCCGAAGAAGCCGAGGCAGTTAATGTCAGGCTGCGTACAGTGGATGGGGCAACCGCTGATGCTGATCTTGTACTTCCGGGGAAGATTGGAAAACTCCTTCGTGTCGGAAAGTTTGGCGCTGATTTCGAGGAGTTGCTCGCTCGAGTCGATGAGTTCGCCGGGGTCGATCCCGGCGACGGCGCAGCCACAGACATTGCGGGTGATGTCGCCGCAGGCGCCGCTGGTCGTCATGCCGACGGTGGCGAGTTCAGCGAAAATGGAGGGGATGTCCTCGATGCGGAGCCAGTGGTACTGGATGGTCTGGCGTGTGGTGATGTCGCAAAATCCATGGCCATAGCGGTCGGCCAGCGAACTGAGCATGGTCGCCTGTGCACCGTTGATCTGCCCTCCGGGGACCTTGGTGCGCATCATGAAAAACCCGCTGTCCTTCGGCTTCTGGCGGTAGACGCCATACCATTTCATCCGGTCGAAATCGTCGGTATCGATGGTGGCGAAGCCCGTTTGCGCGTAGCGATGAATGTCGTGGATGACATCGAGCCCATCCTTCGAAAGTTTCATCTTCTCCTGCGGAGTGAGGGGGATGAGACCTTGCTTGACGGCGCTGAAGTTGGGATTGATGTCGATCATGGATTAAGGAAAATGGCCGGGAATCTAAAACCCGAGGTCGCGATTGCAACGGATTTCCCTGTTGGATTGCGCGTCATACGACGTGACGACGGTGAGGGGAGGGCGGCCCATTGCGGAATTTCTAAGAGCGACTTGTTGACAGAGGGGGGTGCCCCGCTAAACTTCCGCTCCTTTTTCCAGAAAACTCTATCAGCACTACGGCCTATGAAACGCACCTATCAGCCCTCCAAACGCACGCGCAAACAGCAGTTCGGTTTTCGGGCGCGCATGGCGACCAGAAACGGTCGCGCGATTCTTGCCCGCCGTCGGCAACGCGGTCGCAAGCGCCTTCTTCCCAAGGGCGTCGAGGTTCACTTCAAACGGCACACCGAGGCCTGAGGATCGGCCCGGTTTCGGGTCGTGATCCACTTTGCCGTGCCGCAGGATATGCGCCTGCGCTTCCCCAGAGGCGCGCGTTTGGCGTGCGCCTCCGAGTTTCAGCGACTCCGCCGCGACGGGACTTCTCATCATGGGAAGTTCATGGTCTTGAGCGTACTGGCCGGAGCGTGCGAAGGAGTGGCGCGGATCGGGCTGATCACATCGCGGCGCGTCGGTGGGGCGGTCGATCGGAACCGGGTGCGTCGGCGTTTTCGGGAGGTGGTGCGTGCGGATCGCGGTGCGCTGAACCCGGATACGTGGCTCGTTTTGATCGCTCGGAACCGTGCAGTTTCGGCGTCGTTTGCCGAACTCCAGGCGGAATGGCTGATGCTCGCGCGGCGCGCGGGCGTTTTGACTCGCGAGCCATGAAGACCCTGATTCGGTGGCTGATTCGCTGTTACCAATGGACGATCTCGCCATTGCTGCGAGCGACGGTCGGGCCCGGCGGATGCCGGTTCGAGCCGACTTGCTCACATTATTTTCTGGAGGCCGTGGAGGTGCATGGGGCGTGGCGTGGAAGTCTGTTGGGCTTTCGTCGCTTGGGGCGCTGCCAGCCGTGGGGCGGCGAGGGGTTTGATCCCGTGCCGCCTGTCGTCGTCATGGGCGCCCGCTTTTCTGCCAACTCTGGACCGCATCGGAATCACTAAATTTATGGATCGCAAAGGTATCCTCGGAATCATCGTTTGTGCCGCCCTCTTCGGTGGCTGGGAATTTTACTTTTTCCGCAAATCGCAGGAAGCCGCTGCCGCCGCGCAGGTGGCTGAAGCGGCCGCGGCCGCCGAGGAGGCGGAACATCCAAAGCCGGCGCTCGAAACGCCGAATGCCGCAGTCGTCGTGACGCCGGACTCCACTTCGACACCGCCCCTCGAAGCCGTCACAAGCGAGAAGACCGAACAATTGGCCACGCCGGCGGTGGAGTATGATTTCACGACCGTCGGCGGTGGGCTCAAGCGTGCGAGGCTGTTGGATCACTTTGCGGAGGGCGAGAAACACGTGGTGCTCAACGAATTCGGCTCTCTGGCGATCGGGGCTGTATCGGAGATGGCAGGCGTTGGGGGGGCGACAACGTTCGTGGCGAAAGTCGACGCGGCGGCTGGACGGATCTCCTTTGAGCACACGGATGAGCGGCAGGTGCAGTTGGTGAAGTCGTTCGTCCTTCCAAAATACGAGGAACTCAAGGGCAAGGATCGTCTTCGCGAGGAATATCTGCTCAGGATGGATCTGAGCTTTACCAATCGTGGCGATAAGCCTGTCGAAGTACCGACGTATTGGGTGCACACGGGGTCGTCTGCGCCGGTTCATCAAAAGGATCAGCCTCTTTACACCGGTTACAATTTCTTCCGCGGCAGCAGCAATAAATTGATCGGTGTCACCTGGTTTAAGGCGAGTGGGTTTCTGATGTTTAAGGGGAGCGATCATCCGGTTTATCCCGAGAAACCTGAGACAACCAGCGACGTGCGCTGGGCGGGCGTGACGAATCAATATTTCACGACGCTGCTGACGCCGACGGTCGACGAGAAGGCGATGAGCGATATGCAGATCAAGCAGCGCGGGGTGGGCTTGTGGGCGCGGCGATTCGAAGTCAGCGACGCTGCCTGGCGCGAGGCCGGGCACCCAGCCGCGGATGTCGGGGACCGAGCCGCGGTCGATGGCGCGATCGGCATGGCGGGTTTCCAACTCTCACCCGGGGCAACCGAGGTCCGAAAGTTCGAAATCTACGCGGGGCCCAGGGAATATCGGAGACTGCGTGAATTAGGGAATTACGAGGCGGAGATCATGGACTTTGGAATGTTCGGTTTAGTGAGCAAGACGCTGCTGAACTCAATGAACACCCTCAAGCAGTTCCTCGGGAACTACGCGTGGGCGATCGTCATCCTGACGCTGGTCATCAAATCCCTTATGTGGCCGCTGCAAAACCGAGCAACGGCCTCAATGAAGAAGATGCAGGCATTGCAGCCGCTGATGACGGACCTTCGCGAGCGTTACAAGGACGACCCGCAGACGATGAATATGGAGGTGATGAAGCTCTACAAACAGTATGGCGTGAATCCCTTCGGCGGCTGCCTCCCGATGCTGGTGCAGATCCCGATTTTCTTCGGCTTTTACAACATGCTCGGAAAAGCGGTGGAGTTGCGGAACGCGAAGTTCCTTTGGGTTCACGATCTGTCTCAGCCCGACACCATCCTGCATCTCGGCGGGTTTCCGGTGAACGTGCTCCCGCTGTGCATGGCGGTGACGATGTTGTGGTCGATGCAATTGCAGCCCAAATCGGGCGATCCGGTGCAGCAGCGGATGTTCATGTTTGTGCCGTTGATCTTCATTTTCTTCTGCTATAACTTCGCATCCGCATTGGCGCTCTACTGGACGGTGCAGAACCTGTTCTCCATCGTGCAACTCTACGTGACGCGGAATAAAACCGCTCCTGTTTTGGTGAAAATACCGGCGCCGAAATCGAAGAGATAAGACAATTTTCCAATGAGCCTGAACCCGCGCGAAACCCTGGACACGATGCTTGGGCTGCTCGGGTTCGTGTGCGAGATCAAGGAATTCCAGCATGACCACGGCCTGACTTTGCAGGTTTACACTGCGGACAAGGATCGCTTGCTCGGGCGGAACGGGGCGCTCTTGGAGGACCTGCAACTCTTGTTAAATCGAATCCTTCAGGCAAAAGAAAAAAACGCGCCTCGCGTGCAGGTGGACATCGAACACTGGCGCGAAATGAAGGACGATACTCTCGCGCACCGCGTCCGCCAGATCGCGGCGATCGTGCGGACGACGGGACGCGCCTACCAGCTTGAGCCGATGAATGCGTACGAGCGGCGGATCGTGCACAATGCCTTTAAGGACGATCCCGAGGTGGCGACGTGGAGCCCTCCCGACGATGCGCGCATTAAGCGCATCACCCTCCGTCGGCGAACGGCGCCGGAAGCGCAGAAATAGGGGGCGATCGGAGGTTTGCAGCCAATTGGCATTCTGCTGCGCGGGGGAAAAATGTCGTTTGACAATACTGGGTCAACCGCCGAAACTCCGGTCCCTTTTTTCAGAGTAGGGATTCCTCGCCTTATGACCAGCCAACTCCTCGACGACGCCTTGAAAGTGATTCACAGCCAGCAAATCCTTGTGAATATGGTTTCCAAGCGCGTCCGTCAACTAACCACGGGCCAGCGTCCGCTCGTCGCCGTGGGGCCTCGGATGGGCTTTTCCGATATCGCACTGACCGAAATCATCGAGGGCAAGCTGACGTTTGAGCTGCCCAAGGTGATCTCCAGCGACGGAGAATAACCGGCCGCACCAGCGGCGCCGAACATGGGCGCGGAAATCTCGGTCAATCGGAAGGCACTGCGGGATTATCACATCCTGGAGCGATGGGAGGCGGGTATCGAACTCAAGGGAACCGAGGTCAAATCGATTCGTGCTGGGTTTGCCAATATCAACAACGCCTTCGCGCGTATCGAGCGAGGGCAGGCTTTCGTCTATGACGTCGACATCCAGCCTTATGCGCGGGCGAGCCACGAGCAGCATGAGTCTAAACGCTCCCGTCGTCTTTTGCTGCACAAGGGCGAGATCGAAAAGTTGCAGGCGCTCA
>JAYTDO010000237.1:0-8807 GCA_043735935.1 Chthoniobacteraceae bacterium | reverse complement strand
CTGGCGGCGGACTGGCCCCAGTGGCGCGGGCCGATGCGTACGGGCTTTGTGCCGGACGGCGAGCCGGTTCCCACGTCGCTGCCGACGGAGCCGAAGGTCGTTTGGCGTCAGGCGATCGGCGACGGATTTGCGTCGCCGGTGATCGCAGGATCGCGCGTTTTTTACCTGGATAATCAAGACGCTCAGGAAGTCGCTCACGCGGTCGATGCCGCGACCGGGAAGGAGCTTTGGAAAGCGGTGGTGTTTTCGTCGCACAAGGACGGCTTCGGGATCGGCCCCCGGTGCACGCCGGTCGTGGATGGCGAGCGGGTGTTCGTGCAGTCAGCCAAGGGTGAATTTCAGTGCCTCGGTGCCGGGGACGGAAAAGTCCTTTGGCGGAAGAATTTCGCCGATGATTTCGGCGCGCTTTACATCGGCGAAAAGGGCAAGGCGGCGGGAGCGAGCCGACACGGGGCGGCTGGTGCGCCGATCATCGATGGCGACCGAGTGATCGTGCAGGTCGGGAGCGAACAGGGGGCGAGCATCGTGGCTTTTGACAAGGCGACCGGTGCGGTCGTGTGGAAGGCGCAGAACGATCAAACGGCGTACGCGGCCCCCATCATCGCGACGGTCGCGGGCGTGCGTCAGTTCATCACGTTTACTGCGGAAGCGCTCGTCGCGCTCGACCCGCGCGATGGGCGGTTGCTGTGGCGGGTGCCGGTGAAAACGTCTTTAGGGAGGCACGTCACGACGCCGGTTGTTTCCGGGGATCTGGTGTTTGTGGCGTCGCATCAGGTCGGCCTCGTGGCGACGCGCGTGTCAAAAGCCGCGGACGGTCAACTCATGGCGAGCGAAGCGTGGGTGAATAAGGGAATGGGTTTTAATTTTAGCAGCCCGGTGGTCGTCGATGATCACCTTTACGGCCTCGGGGCGGCGAAGAATGTGGTGTGCATCGATGTCGCGACGGGGCAGCTAAATTGGGAAAAGACGGGCCTGATCCAGACAAGCGCGGATCGCGCAGAGGCGGCATTTCTAGTGATGGGAAAAAACATCCTGATGCTCAACGACGGCGGCGAGTTGGTGCTCTTTGCGGCGGAGCCGAAGGAATACAAGGAGGCGGGTCGCGTGCAGGTGTGCGGGTCGAACTGGTGCAATCCGGCGTATGCGAACGGTCGACTGTATCTGCGCGATGGGAAGGAGCTGCTCTGCGTCGACCTGCTGAAGCCGTAGAGCGACAGGTGGCGTCCCTTGATGATACGGGAAAACCAGAAGTTTCATCAGCGTGGCACAGCGGCGGCTTACAAAAGGTTTGCCTCTTTTTAACGCATTGTCATAACCGCCGCGCGCATCTTGTTTTCTCTGTCTCGTTCTCGCATTGTCAAAATCTTCTTCGCATTCGCGACGATGGTCTTTGCGGCGGCGGCTGATGGGCAGACTTGGGTGCCGAATCCACAGGAGCAGGCGCTCGCGGAATTGATGGTGAATGCCGGCAGCCAACATCGCCCGTTTATGGTGATGGATCCGATCCTCGCGAAGGTCGCGCGCGAAAGGGCGACGGATATGGCTCGCCGCCATTATTTCGATCATACGAATCCCGACGGACACGGCGTCAACTATCTCGTCCGCAAGGGCGGATACGTCCTTCCATCCAACTATCCGAGTGACGGAAACAATCTCGAGTCGATCGCCGGAGGGAGTTCAACGGCGTCGGGAACGTGGTCGGATTGGATGGGCTCGTCCGCGCATCGGGAGCATGTGCTGGCGCTCAACGGTTTTTGGGCGAGCCAGACCTCGTATGGCGTCGGTTATTACGAAGACCCGACTTCGCCCTACCGCTTTTATTGGGTGGTCATCACCGCGCCGCCCGGAGCGCCGACGACGAGTTTGACGATCGAAACGCCCGGCGAAGGCGCGAACGTTTACGAGGGATCGCCGACCGTCTCGGGATCGGCGGGCGGAAATCAGCCGATCAGCAGTGTGCAAGTCGCGGTGCAAAATGCCGGCGGAACTTCGGCCTACCAGACCATGAACGGCACGCAGGCGTGGGGCGGAGGGCTGGACGGACTGCGCCCCGGGCCAAATGTGCTGCGAGCGCGTAGCCTTGGCACGAATGGCGCCGTGCTCGCCGAGGTCGTGCGGAATGTGCGTTACGTCGTTTATCGCCCTTTGACCGTGGCCATCGAAGGGCAGGGAGATGCGGGCGCATTCACCGGCACGACGAGCCGCGAAGTCGGCGCGAATTATACGATCGTCGCGCGGCCCGCGGCGGGATGGCTTTTTGCTGGCTGGAGTGGGAGCTGGCAAGGCGACGGTGCCGCGCATTCCTTCACCATGAAGAATGGAACGGCAGTCACGGCGCGCTTCATTCCAAATCCATTCCTGCCGGTACGCGGCGCGTACGAGGGTTTGATCGGTGCCAGTGATTCGGCGCACGCCGAACGCGGATTCATTTCGCTCAAGCTGACGGGACTCGGAAACTTTTCTGGTCGCGCATTCTTCGCGGGCGAGGGTTATCCCATCATAGGGCGGTTCGGGTTCGATGGGCACGCGACGGTGAAACTTCCTCGGTCCGATATTTCGCCGCTCAAGTTGAAGCTGACACTCGACTTCGCCAGCGGCGCCATCACGGGTTTTGTCCTCGATGGGGAACTGAGCATCTCGCTCGATGCCGCGAGGGCTTTGAAAGATGCTGCCGCGTTCGCTGGCCGTTATACCGTTTCCTTTCCCGCAGAACCTGGCAGCACCGATGCCTCCGTCCCGCACGGGGATGGATACGCTGTCCTCGTGGTCGATTCGGCGGGTAACGCCCAACTTACCGGCGCGCTTGCGGACGGTCGCGACTTCTCGCGCGCAGGCCGAATCCAGCAGGATGGCTCGCTGGCGATCTACCTACCACTTTACCAGCATGGCGGCTCGCTGACGGGCGTCCTCACATTTGCCGACCTGAGCGACCGCGACATCGAAGGCGCCTTGCGCTGGACGAAACCTGAGCGCGCAGGGGCCGCACATTTTGCGGGCGGCTTCGATACGACGCTGCCGGCGATCGGCGCGCGTTATACCGCTCCCGATCCCGGCCATCCGGTGGTCAGCGTGGCCGAGCAGGATGACAACGCGAGGATTATCCTCGGCGACGGCGGACTCGATCTGGAGGTCGTCCAGCCAGCGACGATCGGGATGGATAATGTCGTCACGGTCACGACGCCCGCGCTTTCCGGATTGAGCGTGCAGATCAAGGCGCAGAACGGGCGATTCAAAGGGGCGTTCACGCATCCCGTGAGCGGTGCGGTCACCGAATTTCGGGGAGTCGTTTTGCAAAAGCAAAACGTCGGCACCGGATACTTCCTCGGCGAGGCGCAAAGCGGTTACGCGAATCTCTCGCCCGTTCAATAACGCTGGCGGCGGCTTTCGAACGATCGGATCGGACGGGGCCGCACGATTTCCTTGCCCGTCGCGGCGAAATGGCGATGCTCGCCGACTCCTTTTTTCACGACATGACTGAGCCCGCCATCACACCCGAACTCATCGCCAAGCACGGCCTCACTCCCGACGAATACGCGCGGATTGAAGGCATCCTCGGCCGTGCGCCGAACTTCACCGAACTCGGCATCTTCTCCGTCATGTGGAGCGAGCACTGCTCGTATAAAAACACGCGTTTGCAGCTGAAGAAATTTCCCACGACTGGCCCAGGCGTGCTCGTCAAGGCGGGCGAGGAGAACGCGGGCGTCATCGACATCGGCGACGGCTGGGCCGTGGCGTTCAAGATGGAGAGCCACAATCATCCAAGCGCCGTCGAGCCCTTTCAGGGAGCGGCGACGGGTGTCGGTGGCATCATCCGCGACATCTTCACCATGGGCGCGCGGCCTGTCTTTTCGCTGAATTCCCTGCGCTTCGGCCCCATTCACGGCGACGGCCCGGCTGAGAAAACGAACCGGCGCCTGTTCGCCGGCGTCGTTTCCGGCATCGCACATTACGGCAATTGCATCGGCATTCCCACCATCGGCGGCGAGGTTGCTTTCGACGAAAGCTACAACGGTAATCCGCTCGTCAACGTCTTCTGTCTCGGCGTCCTCAAGCACGAGCAGATCGCTCGCGGCGCCGCGCACGGCATCGGGAATCCCGTCTTTTACGTCGGTGCGGAAACCGGCCGCGATGGGCTCGCGGGTGCGGCCTTTGCCTCGCGCGATCTAACCGAGGAGAGCAAGGAAGATCGGCCCGCGGTGCAAGTCGGCGATCCCTTTCGCGAAAAGCTGCTCCTCGAAGCGTGCCTCGAACTGCTCGCGACCGACGCCGTGGCCGGCATCCAGGACATGGGTGCCGCGGGCCTCACGTGCTCGACCTGCGAGACCGCCTCTCGCGGCGGCACAGGCGTCGAGATCGACCTCGCGCTCGTGCCACAGCGCGAGCCGGGCATGACCCCTTACGAAACGCTGCTGAGCGAATCCCAGGAGCGCATGCTCATCATCGTGAAAAAAGGCAAAGAGCAGATCGTCCGCGACATCTTTGAGAAGTGGGATCTCCCGTACGCCGAAGTCGGCACCGTCCGCGACGACGGCATGATGCGCGTCCTTGATCACGGTGTCCTCGTCGCCGAGATCCCCGCCAGCAAACTCGCCGACGACGCGCCTGTCTATTCACGTGAAACCAAAGCCCGCCCCACGCCGACGCCGCTGAATCTCGCCGAATTGCCGAACGTCGATCTTCACGCCGCGCTCCGCTCGCTCCTCGCGCATCCCACCATCGCCTCGAAGAACTGGGTCTGGCGTCAATACGATCACATGGTCCGCGCCGGCACGGTCGCCCTGCCCGGCAGCGACGCCGCGGTCTTCCTCATCCGCGAAGCAGGTAAACTTCTCGCCGCGACCAGCGACTGCAACTCGCTTTACTGCGCCCTCGATCCGCGCAACGGCGCCCGCATCGCCATCGCCGAAGCCGCCCGGAATCTGGCGTGTTCCGGCGCCACGCCACTGGCGGTCACAGACAATTTGAACTTCGGCAATCCGCACAATCCCGAAAACTTCTGGCAGCTCGTCGAATGTGTCGACGGCCTCGCCGAAGGCTGCCGCGCGTTCAATGTCCCGGTCACCGGCGGCAACGTATCGCTCTACAATCAAAGCCCGGCCGGCGCGATCGATCCCACGCCGACCGTCGGCATGGTCGGCTTGATCGAGGACGAACGTCATATCACGACCTCGCATTTCAAGGAAACCGGAGATGCGATCCTGCTCGTCGGCCGACTCGTGGACGACAATGCGGACCTCGGGCTCGGTGCATCGCACTTCCTCAAAGTCGTGCATGGAAAAAAGGCCGGCCTTGTGCCGACGATGGACTTCGTGCGCGAGATCTCCGTGCAGGACGCCGTGCGCGCCGTCATCAAATCGCGTCTCGTCAAAAGCGCGCACGATTGCAGCGAAGGCGGCCTCGCCGTCGCGCTGGCGGAATGCTGCCTCAGCAATCGCGAAAAGCAAATCGGCGCCACCATCGCGCTCCCGGCAGGCGTGCCGGACGTGCTCCTTTTCGGCGAAGCCCAGGGCCGCATCGTGATCACCACGACCGCCGCGAATGCGAGCGCTGTCCTCTTCCTGCTCGAAGCCCGCGACGTCCCCGCGCTACGCCTCGGCATCGTCGGCGGTCCCGATCTCAAGATCTCCATCGCCTCGCAGGAATTCGAGTGGCCGCTCGCCGACCTGCACCACGCCTGGCACGACTCCATCGTCCACGCGATGGAGGGCTAGGCCGCCGCTTAGAAGTCGTCTTCCGGCGACTCGCCGCGCTCTTCCATGAGCGCCTGCGTCAGCGAATCCTGGAACATCAGAAAGCGCTTCGTCACAAAGAGCGGGTCGCGCTGTTCCTTGCCGTCGACGAATTGCTCGATGAATTCCTCGATGCTCAGGTCCTCGTATTCCTCGGGCTCGATGTCCCAGAGCCGATCGTGAAAAGTCGTCTTGTGCGTCGCCTCAAAGCAGCACAGGGCGAGCTCGAAATCCAGGTCGTCGAACTCTTCGCAAAATAACTCGCCGATTTTCGTCGTCGCATCGGCCTGCATCAGCTCCTCGCTGATGAATTGCAGGATCGAGATGAAGGAAGTGACGTAGTAGCTCATCGGATCGGGGCGCTGCGGGCGGTAGGGCACAGAGGGTTATTTCTTGGCGGGCAGCGCCGTCTTCAGGAACGCGAGGAACTTCTCGCGCGCCCCCTTCACGGTTTCCGCCGGGCCCGTCATTTTCACGAAAACAAAACCTTCCGGCTCCTCGATGATCGCCCCGAGCAGCGCCTGGTTCTCCAGCGCCGCCGTCGGCCCGCCAGGCATCCCGCTCGAAAAGGTCCCCTCCGTCGTCACCAGCGTCACCTTCGTCCCCGCGATGTCCTGCACCTCGGTCTTGTTCGCGCCATCCTTGCCGCTGAACTGCTTGAACCACCGCTGCACGTTGGCCTCCGTGCCGCCGCCATTCGTTTCACCGAAGAAAAAGAACGTCACATCCGCCGCTTTTTCCGCGCTCGCGCCTGGCACCTGTAACTGCGCCTTCCGCATCGGCGACGCCACGGGGATCCATTTCCAATCCGCCGGACGCGAGAACGTGAGCGCGCCTACCGGGAACGTCGCGGGCTCCTCCGCGGAGGCGAGATTAATAAGGGCTATGAGCAGCGTGGGGATGATGAGTCGCGGTGACATGGGCGCTTCATGTAAAGCCGTCGCGCGCGGCGCGCAAGCGCTTCGCCGGGGAAAACGCGGGATCCTTTGCGCCACGTGCAGGGTCTTCTCCGTACCGCGCTACTTGACGCGGGCCTCATCCAGCAGCGTCATCACCGTCTGCATGTGGCTCGCGTTCGCCATCACGGCCGGGTAGAGCCACTTCTCGGGCACCGGCTGCGTCCCATACACCGGCAGGTTCTTCAGCATGTCCGCCGCCGCATTCCCCGAGAGCATCCAGCCCAGCGGCAGCGAGACATCCCCCGGCGTCAGTTGGAAATTCAGGAACCGATCGCCAAAGTCCGCGCCCTTTCCGCTCGGGAAGGCCTTCCTCGCGGCCTCCTGCGAATGCACCGCGTGTGCATCCCGCACATTAAAGATCCCCAGCATCGGCGACGCGAGATCGCTCAGCAAATAACCGCCCATTCCCTTGTCCGTCGGCTTCGCGATCAGCGGCGGAAAGTCCCGCGTTGCATCCGTCGTCCCCACATCCACCGCAGGCACACTCTTCGGGTCATTGATCCGGATCAGCAGGAACACCGGCTCCACGCGCATCTCCGGATGCTGCCCCAGTTCATTCGACACCACCTGCAGGATCTCCAGCGCCGTCTCCGCCCCCGAGTTCTCATAGTAGCCTCCATCGATCAGACGATGCCCCGTCGGCAGACGACCCGCCGGACTGAAGTAGGCGAACCTCGCGCTATTGTGCATCGCGGTGCTCAGGGGAAGATCACACAAATGCGGTGTCTTGGGCGCCTTCAGATCCTTCAGCAGCATCGTCGCTCCGAAGATCCCATGCGGGTTCATGTTCTCCGTCCACAGAAAATCATGCACATTCATCGCGTGCGTGAACTCCCCACCCGCGCCGTTCTTCAGCCGCACATTACTCGCCACGATCCGCTTGCCGTCCTCCACCCGCGTCGCGTTCAGGAAGAGCGCAGGCAGCCACGGTTCTCCCGGCTGAAGATGATTTTCCCACAGCTTCAGGAAGGGCTCAGACAGCCGATGATTCGTCTTCCCCATGTGATACGTCCACCGTTCCTCCCACGACTCCTCCAGCGCCACACCCCGATCCGTCCGCGGCATCGCCCACGGCACGAACCGCTGCAGCGCATCCGGGAACAACATCCGACCCACCAGCGGGCTCAGATGATCCTCGCTCAGGATATTCTGCGCCAGCACCCGTCTCCCCACCGGATTCAGCTCCGCATCCTTCGTCGCGCACAGCGCCGCAAACACACCCGCTCCCACGCTCCCACCGGAGACTCCGCTGATCGCCAGACAGTGCGATGAGAAAGTCGGGAAATCCGGCGGCCGATCCGCGCTCCTCGATGCATCCTCCAGCGTCGCCAGCACCTCCGCAGTCCAGAACCCCGCCCGCACACCGCCGCCTTCCGTCGCCACGATGAAACACGGGTGTTTCCCACCGTCCTTCAGTTCCGGCTGACGGCTGTACCAGTCATGGAAAAGCGTCCGCACATCCGCATACGGCAGCACCACCGACTCCTTCGCCGGCTCGCACATCCGCACCACATGATTATCCCGATTCACACTGCCCAGCGCTCCCAGCGCCAGCGCCGCCAGGAGCAGGGGAAACTTCGCCGTCCTCCCCAGCACCACCAGCGCGCTCCCCACACTGATCGACGCCGCCAGCGCCGCGCACAGCAGCGGGCTCGAACCGATCCTCCGCGGCAAAGTCAGCTCCCCCCATTCCCCGCCCAGCCACACCGTGAACAACAGCAGCACCAGCAGCGCACTCGTATAACCCACCCACCTCAGATAATGCTGCTCGTGCGGCGGAATCGCGGGGATATCCGAGCTCCGCAGGCTCACCAGTGGCCGCAGCAGATCCCGGATCCTCAGCCCATCGGCCAGCCGGACCACCGCATTCTTCAGCGCCCCTCCCAGAGCCACATGCACCATTACCCCAGAGGTCGCCAGCAGGAAACTCCCCAGCCACAGCGCCCCCAGAGAGCCCTTGAAAAGCAGCTCACCCGCCTCCCCACGCTGGCAATACGGGATCAGCACAAAAATCACCGCCGCGCAACCGGCGCGACAACCTCTTCGGCGCTTCGCTGGGCCGGCTGCATGCCAAGCTGGCAGTGGTGGACCGGCGGGTGCTGTTTGTGGGTTCCATGAA
>JAYTDO010000236.1:0-2452 GCA_043735935.1 Chthoniobacteraceae bacterium | reverse complement strand
GCGATAATCGCTGGACGGGCCGTGATGGTAATGAATGTTCTTGATGCGCTCGTACAGAGCGAGTACCTCCGCAGTCGCGGTATTTTCGTCGACCATGTGATGCAGCGATGGAACTCCGTTCGGCACCCCCCTCGGGATCGGAGCCGCGTCTTCCGGCGCGAGTGCCTTCCCCGAGGGGATTCGACCCTGTATCGCCTCCGACCACCCGGTGATGAGGAGCAGGTACTTCGGATTCCCGTAGTTGAATGCGTCCAGCACCAGAATCAACTCTTTGATCTTCTCCTCCGACCATCCGAGCGCTTTCAATTTCGGGCGCGGATTGCGCAACCCGCTACTCGGCATGACTGCGTGCCTGCGCAGCGAGTCGGCAGCGCGCTCGGCGTGAAATGTCGAATGATGTGGCTTTGCCAGTCGGAACGCCTGAGGCAGGAAGCCGGGAAAGGTCGACATCACCCGGCATGCGAACGCGACCCATGGAACCCTCAATGTCGCCTCGATATCATCGAACGTCTCTTTCAGTTCGCCCGTCGCGTCCTGGTGCTCGATTTGCGGAAACTTCTTCATCGTTTGTTGAGACATTTGATCCTCCAGAATCACGCGAAGACTGTAAAAGTGCCACTTGTCACCTTGCCGCCATCGTCTTCGGAAGCCACGTGACAAGCGCCGGAAACTAGTAGCGGAGATAGGGATGCCAGAATTGGTATTAGCCGCTTACTCTCAACTCGTAGCCGACACGCGGGAAATGAACCTGCAGCACCCCAGCCCGCGGATCGTTCCGGCGGACGACGATCTCGTCAGCCGACGCGGTAAGCAGCTCACCTCGCACGGGATCGAAGGCGTAGTCCACAGGCATGACTTCCACAGTGTCCCCAAGCTTCATGTCTATGAGCTCGGTGGCGATGCCGTAGCCGATGTCGATGGGCTTCGCCGCCTTTGCCATTTCGATCGCCTTGGTGCTCGTGATGACCGTCGGCGTACCGTGGCCCAGGTTCGCGATCCGCTCGACGAAGGCATCCGTCTTCGGAAACGGATTGAGGATTGCGCGCACGCCGGGCGCCCGCCAGACTGGCCAAAGCGTGTGGTAAAGCCCAAAGTCCGCAAGGCACGCAGTGGCGCCCATCGCATAAGGACGCCCATCCTTGAACTGCGATTCTATTTTCGGCAAAAAGTGCAGCAAGGTCGCGCGACACTCGTTCACCGGCGCGCGCCGCACGATTGCTCCTTTTCGCATGGCGACACGATCGTTGCGGAAGGTCTCGAGGAATTCCGCCGTGGCGTCGGGGAAGAACACCTTGACTGTCGCCGGCGTAAACGCGAGCGGTATAGCTGTGGTGAACAGGACTGCCTCGGCAAACGAGGTGATGGCACTCATGCCTAGGGTGTCGCCATACGGGAGCAACGTCGGAGAGGGGGCGAAGTCCTCGATCGCCCGTGCAATCAGGTTCGAGTCGCAATAAATTTCCGCGCCGATCTGCAGGACCGGCGTCCTGCGGTAGCCGCCAGTAAGCGCGATCACATCCGGCTTCGGCAGGACGGCGGGAATGATCACCGACTTCCATTCAAGTTGCTTGAAGCCGAATATCGCGCGGATCTTTTCGGCGTAGGGGGACGCGGGATAGTGATGCAGGACGATTTCGGACATGCGCTCTCCTCAAGGTCGGGTCGGGTCGAATCAATCCTAGGCTATCATTCCCCTCCCCTGGCTCCTACCAGTGAAACGACCATGAAAGCAGTGCTCTGCAAGGCGTTCGGCCCTCCTGAAACGCTGGTCTATGAAGACATCCCCTCTCCGGTTCCGGGCAAAGGCGAAGTCGTGGTGACGGTCAAAGCGGCCAGCGTCAATTTCCCCGATGTCCTCATCATCGAAAACAAATACCAGTTCAAGCCGCCGCTGCCTTTTTCACCCGGCAGCGAGCTCGCCGGCGTAGTTAAAACGGTTGGCGAAGGCGTGACCGGCTACAAGCCTGGCGACAAGGTCATCGCCTTCACCGGTGCCGGCGCCTTTGCGGAGGAAGCCAAAACCGAAGCCGACCGGTTGATCCCGATGCCAGAGGGCATGGATTTCGAAACCGCGGCCTCCTTCATCCTCACGTACGGCACCTCGGATCACGCGTTGCGGGATCGCGGGGCGTTGAAAGCCGGCGAGACGCTGCTCGTGCTTGGCGCCGCCGGCGGTGTCGGCATCGCCGCGATCGAGATCGGCAAAGCCCTCGGCGCCAAAGTCATCGCCTGCGCATCGAGCGCGGAAAAGCTAGCGGTCTGCAAGCAACATGGGGCGGACGAGCTTATCAACTACGCATCGGAAGACCTGCGCGAGCGCATCAAAGCGATCACCGGCGGCAAGGGCGTGGATGTGGTGTACGACCCGGTCGGCGGCCCTTACACCGAACTCGCGTTGCGCTCGACCGCCTGGCGCGGCCGGCTGCTCGTCGTCGGCTTCGCGGCCGGTGAC
>JAYTDO010000235.1:0-1695 GCA_043735935.1 Chthoniobacteraceae bacterium | reverse complement strand
CCTATTTCGACAGCGACGAGTGCCGCAAGGAGCTGGACCGCTTTCTCGGCCGGCTGAAGGCGCCCGAGGGCAGCGGCGGGCGCAAGCTGTTGCCGATCTAATCCTCGTCGGCAACATGGGCAACGGCGAGCGCTTCGAGACCTACGTCATCTACGGCGAGGCGGGCGCGGGACAAATCCAGCTCAATGGCGCGACCGCGCATCTCGGCAAAATCGGCGACCGGCTGACGATCATGAATTTCGGCGGCTACACCCCGGAGGAAGCCGCCAGACACAAGCCGCGCGTCGTCGTGCTCAATGAAAAAAACGAAGTCGTCCGCTTCGACGGCGGCTCCGCGGCGCATGAATTCCAAGTGGTCGTCTAAATCCAAAATCCCGTGAACAAAGAACTCTTCCTCAGCCCATTCGCCCTCGGCTTTTACCTCGGCTGCGTCTTCCTCGTCATCGCGTGCTACAACTACCTGCGGCTCAAAGGCGAGATGGCCCGCTTCCGCCGGCACCTCAGCGACAAACTCGAAATCGAGGCCGAGACGATGAAGAAACTCAAGAGCGAGCAGGAATCGCTGCGCAAGGAAAACGAAACGCTCCGCGTGAAAGTGAACGCCCTCAACGAACTGCCCGACCGCAAAGTGCAGCGCGACATCGAGGTCTTTGCCCGCGCGGAAAAGCGCATGCTGCTCAACGTGCCCGGCTTTGCCCCCGCGTGGGAAACCGCGAAGACCGAAGCGCACCACGAACTCGCCGAAGAGGAAGCCGGACGCAGCGCCCCGAAGCGCATCTTCGCCCGCCTTTTCGGCGGCAGCGCAAACGCCGCCCTCCCCGCCCGCGGCGACGGCACCGCGCAAGCCGTGGTGGAAGCCGAGCCCGCGAAAAACGGCAGCGAGCACTGAGCCATGTCCGGCGGCAAACTGCATCCGCGCGCAGCCCACTTTCCGGCAAATTCAGCATTATAAAATTCCCATGAGCACGGTTGCAGAAATTGAAAACGCCATCGGCCTGCTACCCGCCGCGGAACGTGAAGCCATTGAGTCGCGGCTCTTAGCCCGACGCTTTGGGCTCGACTCGCTGGACGAAGACGAACACGCCGAGTTACTGGCCTCCCTCGACGCCGCTGAGCGCGAAATCGACGCCGGGCAAAGCCACTCCGCCGCGGAACTTCGCCAAGCCGTGCGTGCATGGGCTGGGAAGTAATCTTCTCCAAGCGGAGCCGGCAGGCTCAGGCCTATTCTCTCAAGTACTGTGAAAAGCGCATCCGTACGAGAACACATCGGGTTCAGGTTTTGTCCGCAGTTACTCTTCGCAGCACGGCGAGAAAAGCGAGCGGGTCGCAGATCGTGAACGAGCAATCCGCTGCGATGGTGGAAAAGCCGCCGTCGTAGGTAACTAGGTGGGAGGCTTGACCGTTGATCGCGCAGAGGAGGAACGCGATGTCGTCCGCGTCGGCAGGATACCGGCGGAGGTGAAAGAAAACGATCGCCACCTCCTCGCCAAGCACGCCAACAGTACGGACGAACTCCCGCAGTTTTTCGTCAGAGAAGCCGAACTCGATCAGCTTCTCGACATATTCGAGAAGGACGTCTTCCGAATAAAGCAGCGTGAAATCACCCGCCGCCCACCGCACGAGGATTTCCCGGTTCGGGCTTGCTGTCCCGCTGCTCCGATGGGCGGCGATGACGACGTTCGTATCCAGAACCGC
>JAYTDO010000234.1:0-2745 GCA_043735935.1 Chthoniobacteraceae bacterium | reverse complement strand
ACTTTCCCTCCGGCACGCCCGTGAAGAATGGCGCTGCGCGCGACGGGTTGGTCGGCGGCTGGAAGCGCGCCGCTCCTTTACGCTTTCACGGATGGCGTGCGGCGATTCATTTTACACGCGCCTAGAAAAGCCGCAGCGCCGTCACCGCGATGCGGCCGGTGAAGCAGGTGTCCACGTCGGTGCCGGGATTGCGGGCGCGGGCCTGGTAGTCGCCATCGTAGAAATGGTGGCCGTTTTCGCCGGGGCGATAGCTGAGTGGGAGCGGGTGCGGGTCGAGCGGGCAGAAGACGATCTCGGGTTCCGGCGCATTGGCGGCGAGGTGCGGGAGGTTCACGTTGTAGAAAAGGCCGGGCTCGACCGGGCGCGCGAGCAAGTCCGTGAGGACGCGCGCGACCCAGCGCGTGGCGCGCGGCCAGTCGGGCGCGGTGTGGTCGCGGAGGTAGTGGGAAAAGGCGATGCCGGGCCAGCCGTGGAGCACGGCCTCGCGCACGGCGGCGACGGTGCCGGAGTAGTAAATGTCGGCCCCGAGATTGCCGCCGTGATTGATCCCGCTCAGCACCCACGCCGTCTTCGGTGCGACGCGCAGCAGCCCGAGCCGCGCGCAATCCGCCGGCGTGCCATGCACGGCGAACTGACCGTTGCCGCGCGGTTCGAGGCGCACCCCTTTTTCCCAAGTAATCATGTGGCTCACGCCGGACTGCGGCCCGGCGGGCGCGACGACTATGGGCTCGCCAAAATCGCGTGCCGCCGCGAGCAGCGCCGCGAGTCCCGGCGCGTCGATGCCGTCGTCGTTGCTGAGGAGAATTTTCATCCGCGCACCTTAGCGGAGTGCGCGCAGAGGGGAAGGCCGCGGTGCGCGAGCCGCTCGCTGCAGCGCAAGATTAGCCGTTGCGGGATTTGGTGTGTGACAGCCGCTGCTCATAAAAACGGATGGGAAGCAATGTAACGTGCTGACTAGCGACGCTCATGAATCGTCCATGAGTAGCGCAGCAGGAAAAGTCCAGCAAGGACGAGTGCAACACCGAGTGCGAGCAAGAGCTTGAACTGGAGTTCGGTGTGATGGTCGCCGAGCATGATTGCAATGCTTCCAAACGCGCAGG
This sequence comes from Chthoniobacteraceae bacterium, assembly GCA_043735935.1. Lineage (GTDB taxonomy): Bacteria > Verrucomicrobiota > Verrucomicrobiia > Chthoniobacterales > Chthoniobacteraceae > JANLQB01. Next base: position 1,645 of record JAYTDO010000234.1, on the reverse strand, counting down.
CGATAAGCCCGGAAACGATGGCGTGATACTTGGATTTAGTGAGGATCATAGTGGTTTGGTTCTTGGTTCTTGCGACTGGTTGGAGAATTGGCGGCCACTAACCAATGTTGCACATCAAAGTTGAGCCTAGGCGTTGCGGTCATTCGTAGCTGGTGCATCGGAATGCTGAAGACGAGTGCGAAAATACTGCCGATATGATATGCCGACGCCAAATAGAAAAGTCGCTGCTGAAATGCTTATATGAAGCGTGGCGCTCTGTTCTGGGTGCTGATAACGCAGGAGGAAAAAGCCGGAAACTGAAGCAAACGCGAAGACGGCGGCAAGAAGAACGAATCGTTGGACGCGCTTGGATGGCTGCGCTGCTGGCTCTGTGAGAGTCTGCCGACGCTGAGAGCGGATGCCAAGGAGCATACAGACCGCAGCAACAAGCATGAGTAATCCGGAAACGAGAGGTAGGTGCAGAAATGTGTCTGCTGCAATGCCAGCGAGCATCAGAATGCTGGCGAGTAGGATAAGTCCTTGGCTTGGCTTCATGGGAAACGCGTAGCAACGCCTAACTTGTTATTATACAATCGGGGGAAATTTTTCCGTCGCATGTTGCGGAAGGGTCGGGGAATCGGGCCGTGGGTGTCAATGATTTGAGCCGTTCGTTTCCAAGCTAGAAAAACGCCGGCGGACCTGATGGCCCGCCGGCGTGGAGTGGCGATGGCGCGCGTTATTTCATCTCGGGCATGTGGAGGAGCAGCGCGGCTTTGTCGGACGGCGCGAGGAAGTAGTGCGGATACGAGCCGCTCCATTTCTCGACGCGCGCCTTTTCCACATCGAGCTGCTTGAACTGCAGCACGAGCGGGTTCTGCTGCGCTTCGGCAAGCGCCTTGGTGACTTCGCGGATGGCCCCGGCTTCGGCGATGGCGGTGAGCCGCTTCGCGTCGGCTTCGCCCTGGGCGGTGCGGCGCGCTTTTTCCGCGGTGGCGGTGGCTTCGAGTTCGATGCGGTCGTTGGCGCGCTGCTGTGCCTCGAAGCGGGCCTGGTTCACCACTTTCTCCTGCTGCGCGATGAAGGTCTGGTCGATCGACTTTTGGATTTCAGGATTTTCGTAGGTCATGCCGCCGAACATGCCGACGGTCGTGATGGCGATTCCGCGGGCGGCATAAAACGCCGTGAGGTCGCTGCGCACGGCGTCCATGATCTCCTGCTTTTTCGCGCGCAGGTCATCAAGCGGATACTTCGCGGCGACTTCCGCGGAGACCTGCTGGATGCGGGCGCGCACCTCCTGATCCATGACGGTGTGGAGCGTGCCGCTGGGATACCAGTAGAGGAATTCCGCGGCCTTTTCCTCGGGGATAAACGCGGTGCAGGTGAAGCCCATGCTGAAGGCCACGCTGTCGGCGCTTTCGATCCAGATGGCTTCGTTCTTTTTCGCCGTGCCGCTGCTCGGATCGGCGGTCCACTCGCGGGTGATGGGCGAGCGCTCGACTTTGATGAGGCGGACGATGGGAATCCATTTTCCGCTGTTACTCAGGCGTCCGGTTTGGAGCCAGCGATGCGGGATTTGCACGCGCTTCGAGGCGACCTTGAGCTGGCGCAGGTAGGTCTCGGATTGAAACCGGTCCTGCGTCTGCGTGTCGCCTTCGAGCGGGATGAG
>JAYTDO010000233.1:0-13187 GCA_043735935.1 Chthoniobacteraceae bacterium | reverse complement strand
GCGCTCCAACTCCGCATCGGGCACATCGGGTAGAAAACGCACGTCATCCTCGGTGGTCGAAACCAAGTGTCCGATCTTGGCGAAGACAAAATGTTCCTGCGCCTCCCGCAGGACGGCGCGGAGCAGGTCCGGCTCGACGCGCGCGAGGGTCCGCATCGCTACGAGCCAACTCACGCCGGAGGTCTTGAAATGGAGCGCGTTCCCGCACTCCCGTGCGAGCGCTGGCAGCACGGCGAACTTCTCCTCTCCGTGGCCGATGCTCAGATGGTGACCCCCGGCGAATCGCGCGATGGCCGCGTGTTCGCCGATGGCGCGTTCGCATTCCGCGAGATCGCCCGCGAATTCCACCGCGGGCTCCCACTCGCCAGGAAACCTCAGGGCCAAGGCTGGAACAGGAATTCCGCGCCGCTTTAATTCCAGGGCGATGAACAAGTGCTCGATCGCCGTGGCCGGGGCGTCGGTTCGGTCAAAGGCGAACTCCACGTCCCCATGGAACGGAGCCGCGAGTTCCGCCGCGTAGGCCACGGCCCAACCGAATTTTACCGCCGTCCGGGCGAGTGTCTCGGATGTGAAACGCAATATCCCGCAGCCATCGACGACAAACTCCCGGTCCAGATACTCCCGGCTCCAGTTCGCATCGGCAAAAACGCCATCCTCGAGCAGCGCCGCCTCCGCCGCCGCGAGTTCATCGGGCGGGAACTGGCCGATGCGCGCGACGATGTATTGCGAGGGATCGACGATCGGCCAGGGAACCGATACGGGCTCCCAGCCCGCCCGGGCGCACGCCGCGACGTGATTTTCGAGGGCAAGGCCGGTCGGGTCATCGAAGGTAAAGGTTTTGAGAGGATGGGACGACACGCGGCGGATCATGCCGCGAGCAGCCAGAGGGCACAATCACCGCGTTACCCGCCGCTTTCGGATTGCGCACGCGGGGTTGGTTCCTACAATCCGCCCCCATGCTCGCCGCGTTGCCCCCGCTTGATTCGATCCTGATCGAAGCGGGCTTTGTTCCGCTCATTTTTATCTCCCTGTATGCGCTTGGCCGCTGGCTGAAGCGCAAACAAGGCGTCGAGCTTGGAGTGCTGTACGTTTTCTTTTGCGTCACGCTCGCGTTCTGGCTGCCGTACGTCTTCGCCGGCGATCAGATGCCCTGGCGCGACGGCGTGGTGAAGCATCTCGGCGCCCTCACGCTGCTTCTCTCGACATTTTTCCTCCTCTCCCTTTTTCGTCATTACTTCTGGCAGGGGTGGTATGAGCGTGAAAACCAGACGAAGGCTCCGAAATTCCTCAGCCAGCTCGTCGCTCTCGCGGTCGTCATGTTCTCCGTATTGCTCATCGTCGGCGGGATCTACGGGCACTCGATCGAAGGCGCGGTTTTCGGCTCGACGGTTGTCCTCGGTGTCATCGGTTTCGCGATGCAGGATTTGCTCGGAAACATCATCGCCGGCATCGCGCTGGAAATCGGTAAGCCCTTCAAGCCGGGCGACTGGCTCTCGGTGGAGGGCAAACACGCCGAGGTGATCGAGGTGAACTGGCGCTCGACGCGGCTCCGCGACAACGACGCCATCTACATGGACATCCCGAACAAACACATCGTCGGGACGACCATCGTGAATCTGACTTTTCCCACCCGCGATCACGCGCTGCGGATCACCGTGGGGTTCGATTACGGCGTGCCGCCGAATTTTGTGAAAGACTGTATGGTGCGAGCGGCCTCGCGGGCGCCGGGCGTAATGACCGCCCCGCCGCCGAAAGCCTTCCTCAAGGAGTTCGCCGACTCGGCGATTCATTACGAGATCAAGTTCTGGCTCGAAGACGAGTCGCGCTTCAACGACATCGCCGACGCCATCAAAACCAACATCTGGTATGAAGCGCAGCGGAACGGCATTCGCATCCCTTTCCCGATCCGCACGCTCCATATCGAGAAACCGTTGCCGCAATCGAAACCCTCGCTCGAAACGGCGCGGACCACGGTGCGAAAGCAGCCCTTCCTGCAACTGCTCGACGACGCGCAAACCGACACCTTGCTCACGAACGCGCGTCTGCAACGATTCGGACGCGGCGAACGCATGATCGAGCAAGGGAGCGAGGGCCGGTCCATGTTCATCCTGCTCAATGGCGAGGCGACCGTGCTAGTGAAAGTCAACGGCGTCGAAACGCAGGTGGCGACGTTAAAGACGGGCGATTATTTCGGCGAGATGTCCCTGCTCACCGGCGAACCCCGGAGCGCGACCGTGATGGCGCGCACCGATTGCGAGATGTGGGAAATCGACAAGGATATCCTTGCCGAATTGCTCCTTCAGAATTCGGCGCTCGTGGAAAAGCTCAGCGACATGCTGGCGAAGCGGCGGCTGGAAAACGAGGGGCACGTCGCAAATGTCTCGCAAAACGCGGCATTGGAGGAAAAGCACCGGGCCTATCGCGCGAGCTTTTTCTCGAAGGTTTCGGCCTTCTTCGAATTGTAATCACGGCACGGCCAACTCGGCCCAGAGCGTGGCGGCGGCAGCCCATCCGGCAGGCCAAAAATCCTGCGTCGCAGTGCCATTGGCCTGGGCGGAAAGGCCGAGGTGCCGATCCGGCATCCACGTCAGAGTGCGTCCGTCGGGGAGTTGGTAGCGGGTGAGTGCAGACGCAGCGGCGCGGGCTTTTTCGAGCCAGCGGGGATCGCCCGTCAGCCGGTGCATGGCGAGCAGGCCGAGGCCCCAGTTCGCGGTATGAAAATCCATCGGGATCCAGCAATCCCCCGCGTCGCGAAAGCTCGAGGGTGTCCCCTGCTCGGCGCAGGTCGGGTACCACGGGTCGATCGGGAGGAGCGGGTCCGGGCCGTAAAAAACGAAGTGGTTGTCGTTCCAATCCATCTGCTCGGCGAGTCGTGCCGGAGCGTTCGCAAGTTGCGCGGGCTGGCCGGAAAGGTGGCGCACGTAGTGGAAGAGATCCCAATTAGAAAGCGCGCTGTACGGATGATCTGCGTCCGCCGTGGACGCGACGTCGTCGAACCCGAGGACCCAACCGAATGATCGCAGCGGATAGGTTTCCATCCAGACGAGCGCCTTGTCGCGCAGCGTCGTCCAGCGAGGTTCGGGACGGTGACGATCGAGCCTTTCCAAAAAGGAAATCACGGCGGCGACGGAGGTGGTGTATCCGGCGAGGATTTCACCGGTGCGCCCATCCACGCGGGCAGGCCATGAGCCGTCTGCCTCCTGCGTGTGTGCGAAGACTTCGCCCATCTCCGTGGCCGCGTCGAGATAACGCCGGTCGCCGAGCATTTCGTACAGCTTGAGGAGGGCTTCGGCGGCGTAACCGCATTTCGCGGGCTCCACGAGGCGGGAGTATTTTTCGCGCGTCACGTCGTCCTGATCGTTCACGGCAAACGCAGGGCCGCCGTGCCAGTCGGCGACGCCGCGCACCAGGCCGGCGTAGATATTTTCCTCGGCGGGCAGGCGGCAAAGGAGGAGGTGTTCGCCAGCAGACCGGGCGAACTCGCGGACGCGCTGGCGGAGCGATGCATCGAGGTCGGGAAGCCGCAGCAGCGCTGCGGCCATGTCGATGTAGAGCCAGTCGTGGAGGGCCGGGTAGGAAAGTTCCGCCATCGAGTCGGGACGGACGGATGAGGCAAGAATGATCGGTCGGATGCGCGCTTGCGGACCGTCGGAGGGGAGCGCGGTGTCGAGCGGGACCGGGTATTGATCAAGCGCCTCGAAGGCCGCCAGCGCGGCGGCGCGAAACGGGCGGGCCGGCGACGCGGCGACGAGCGGATCGAAATCCGGCGCGACAACGAAGGGAAATAGGCGGCTGAGGGCGATGCGTTTTCCGGCCGCATCAAAACCTTCGATGACGATCGACGCCTTGCCGACATGGGCGCCTTTCCAGCCGCCATCGGCAATGCACGGCGAGCTCTCGGCCTCCGTGGTGCCGATGATTTTCCCGTCCTGAACAAGGTGGAGCCGGTAACGCACGGCGGTGTCCAGCGTGCGCCACTCGACGCGCGGCGGATGGACGAAACGGCGGGCGACCTCGAAATAACCGGTCGGCTTGATCCGCAGGAGCGACCCGTAGGCGGCTGGGTCGAGATGATCGAACAAGGGCTCCGCCGCCGCGAGTGCGGAGAGGGCGAGCAGAGCGACGAGCGGTTTCATGGCGCGCCCCGTTGAACGCAGGAAGGGTGCCGCCTAGGGCGTGACGCTGAGGCGTAGGAACATCCGCGGGTGAGCAGCGTCGGCGGGCTCGGTGCTCCGGCAGGTGACCGTCGCGGTGCCGTCTCCATTCTTCACGGTGCCGACGTAGGTGATCGCGCTCGCATCGCTCGCCCATGTGACAAGATCGGTGCTGAGTTTGACGACGAAGTTGACGCCGTCGGCGGCGAGGTTGCGGCGGTATTGGAGGGTGAGGAAATTCTGCGGAATTCCGCCCACGATGTACGACGCGACGCTCGTGGCGGGTGCGGCGAATGAGCCCGGCAAGCCGGCATTGGTGCCGGTGGCATACTCGAAGAAATCGCTGAAGCCGTCGCCGTCAGTGTCGCCACTTGGCGATCCGGCGAACGGCGTGGAATTCGCGATGCCGGGCGTGCCGCCCACCGTCGCGCTAGATCGCCAATTTCCACCGGTGTTAAAATTGAGCCCAACGGCGGGATTATTCAGCACGAGGCTGTAGCCGGAACTGCCGGCGATGACGGGCCACGGCTCGGCGATGCCGTAGGTGAAGTTGGCGATGGCGGTGCTGTTCGCCGCGAGGAGGACGATTTGCTCGCCGCTGTTGCTGAGGTTGCCACTGAATTGCCCGGCGATTTTCACCGCGGGATTGTTCCCGTAACGGAAGAGAAACCCGTTTTTATTTCCCACGATGACGACACGCTCGCCGGGAGCGAGGGCGAGGGTGGCCGGGTCCGCGGAGGCAAAGTCGAAAACGATGCCGATGGTGAATTTGCAGTTCGTGAGGTCCACGCTTTGCGCGCTCACGTTGAGCAGTTCGATGAACTCGAAATCGTTGCCCGAACTATACCCCGCGGCCAACTCCGCGGCGGTCGGGCCGACTGGGATATAGTGAATCTCGGAGACGACGACATTCGATGCGCTGGCGGGCGTGGCATTGACGATGAAGCTGCCGGTGGAAACGGGCGACCACGCGCCGGAGCCGGAGTTGTAGAGGCGGGCCTTGACCGTCTTTGACGAAGTGACGACGACGGGGCCGGAGTAGGCGCTCGCCCCGACCGCGGGCGTACCGGTGGACCCGCGCGGATCGCTGCCATCCAGCGTGTAGTAAAGCGTGCCAGTGGCGTAGGTGTACCCGGATGGCGGGGTGCCGGTGTAGGGCGTGATGGTGAGCGGGTAGTTCGCTCCGACGCTGCCCCCGTATTGGGAGAAATTCGGCGGACGATACACCACGCTGCCGACGAAGTTTTGGTCGTCGATCCAGGTGAGCCGCTGGCTGAGCCAGTCTTTCATGAAATCGATCTCACCCGTGTTCGCGACGCCGTTGCTGTTGAAATAAATCCGCTGAGCGTAGCCGGGCGCATTCGGCCAGACGTAGGTGCCGAGGATCGGCCAGCGCCGGTAGTGCCGCATGACGGAGTTTTCCTGCGTGGGCGGCAGCGGCGGCATGTTGTTCGTCACGCTCGTGCTGTTTCCGTTGAGCAGCGTGGAGACTTCGGTATCGATTTCGCCGAGGATGTTTGCCGTCGCGAAGAGGCCGCGCCGCAGTTCCCAATAAAGATCCCAGTGGCGGAGTTCGTACGGATTTACCCCCGTGGTGTGCTGGTGGAGCCGCGGATACCACGCGTAGTCGGCGCCGCCGAGTTGCGTGTAATACCAGCCGGTCGGCACGTAGCCGTTGAGATAGTCGGCGTTGCTGAGCGCGAGGTTATAGTCCCATAACGGGCCGTTCTTGATTTTGCCGCCGCGATCTTTCCAAAAATACTGACTGAGTCGGTAGCCGTCGATCTGCTTGGCGATCTCGATAAACCACTGGTTGTAGATGAACGTGTCGCGGTCGATGAAGGCCTGATAACCGACGTTGGGATCGCCGAAGTTCGTGCCGTTGAGGGCGGACTCGAAGTTGTTGAAATAGGTCTGGAGGTAGGTCGTCTGGACGCCGTTCCAGGCATCGGGGTCGACGCTGCCGATCTGGATGCCGCCGCTCGTGGTCAGGACCGTGTCGCCCGTGTTCACGCGATCGTGTTTCATGATGTAACCGCCGGTAATGGCGGCCGCGTCGGTGGTGAGCGAGTTGAGCTTTTGGACGTTCACGCGGTCGGAGCCGATTTTGATTTTCTCCATCAGGACGTAGACGCCGCGGTAATCGCTCACGCTCACGGGTTGGCCACTTTCCTGATTGAAGAACACCTCGCAAAACCGCGTCCGCATCCCAAAGCCGTTGCCGCCGGTGAGCTGCCGCATGCGCGTGTAGATGAGGTAGTTTAGCATCAGCGCCTTGTCGTCGTAAGGCGCGTAGATGACCCAATCGGATTCCGCCGGCATCGACAGGATCGAGGCGTCCTTGTCGTTGTTGTCATTATCCCAAGTCTCCCACGCATACTGCCGCTGCGGAAAACTCGCCGAACTCGATCCGCGGACGTGCGTGCCGCCGCGTCCCTGGAAATCGACCGTCGGAGCGGTGAGGCTCGCACGGCCGGAGATGGGATCCTTGTCGATGACGACCGCGTAGGTGAAGCGGTATGGCCGGTTCGCGGAGTCGGTATACGAATCGACGGGCACTCCCATGCTATCGAGAACGATGACGGGAAGGTGCGAGCTGAATACCTGACCCGAGCCGTTGTAGTCCGTCAGCGTCGAGTCGATGGGTAGGAATGTGCGGCTGCTGACGTCGCCCGGCAGCATGTTTGGAACGTATATGCGCGCACGCAGATTCGTCGCCGAAGCCACGCCGACGGTGAAGGCGGCAGGCGGACTGCCGGGCGTGTAAATGGCCGATGACGAGGTCGGCGCGGTATTGTTCGTCGTGTAGCGAATCACGGCGCCAGCCGCGAGGGGTGCCGTGATCGTCACTGCGGTCGGGACCGCGATGATGCCCCCGGTTCGGGACCAAACGACATCTTCAGCCGGTCCCGCCGGCGCCTGCGCATCCGAGGTGTTTGCCTTCGCCCCCGGGGTGGCGGGCGAGAGATAGCCGAGCGTGCGGAGCGGCCCCTTTTCTCCGTAGGAGACGTTCTTGTACTGAACCCCGAAGTTAAACTCCGTCGCCACGGTTCCATTCGGACGGACGAGCGCGAGGTAGCCGCCTTCCTTTGGGAGCGAGAAATTCGTGTGCAACTGCGCCCCCAGGAGCGTGCGATTTTTACCCGACGCCCACACGACCTGATAACCGTAGGCGGGCACGGTCACCGCCGGCAGGGTCCACATGCTCAGGTTCGTGGCGACGTTGGTGAGTTTGTAGCCGGCGAGGCTCACACTCGTGCTCTGGCCATTGTAAATCTCGATCCAATCCGAGGAGTCCGTGTCCTCATCCTTCAAGCCGCCGGAGTTCTCGGCCATGAATTCGGAAATGACCGGTCCGCCCGTCTCCACCGGCACCAATGGCGACGTCGCGAGGGCCACGTCGTCCAGATACATATCGAACGCCACGCTCGCTTCGCCCCGCACGGAGAAGGCGAATTTATTGCCAGCCGCGGGCGAAAAACCCGGGGTCGGCAGATCGTTAAAAATGGTCTGCCCGTTGAAGGAAACGTCGAGGCCGTTGTAGTCCCAGTGGATCGTCACGGGGCGGTAGTTCGTATCGTAGGCGAAGGTCCCGCGCAGACTGATCGACCACGTCTCGGAGACCGAAGCCGTGCCCGTCCGCGTGCTCACGACGAGCACCGAAGAACCAGCCGGGAGCAAGGAAGCGGGATTCCCGGATGGGGCGGCGTAGGCGCCCACGATTCCTCGGTCCACCGTCCACGGACCGCCCGCATTGCCCGTCACCAGGCACGAACCCCACCCACTCACCGAGCGCATCGCCGTCTGCACCGTGGCGGCCGCAGCATTATAGGCGATCCCGGCAGTCGAGGCGCTGGTCGTCGGATTCGTCAGAGTGAAGCTGCCCGCGTTCGGCAGCGCATCGTTCAGGCTGGTCGCGAGGTAATTGCCAACGCTTGCGCCATTGCAGAAAACCTCGATCGAAGGGTAATCGGTGCCCCCGTTGTTAAAAAGGTCCCACGCGATGACCATGCCATTCGTCATCACGAACCCGCCTTCGCCAGCCCCGTAACCGCCCGTCGGAATCGCCCCAAAATTCAACGACCAGCCGGCCCCTGCCGTCGTTCCGGTGCGATCCATCAGCACTTTGAACGTCGCATCAAATGACTGCACCTCCTTGCCCACGTCCAGATCGTTGATCCTCCAGGAAGCAGAGTTCCCGCTGAAGGACGACGACATCATCTGGAGCGCGTTGTTCCCTGCGGAAACCTGCCGGACGGCCGTGGTGATCGTACTCGCACCCGACGAGATGACCGTGCTGTCGCCGAGATTCTGCGAGTCCACCTGAGCCGCATTAAAATTCTGCGTATAAGCCCCGGCGAATGCGTTTACCCCAAGACAAGGGGCCAAGAGCAGGAAGGCAAGGAGGCGGATCAGGGTAAAAAGGGGGAAGCGGTCCATCGTCAAGGCGTTGAAGTAAACGGGTAAACCCCTATGGCTCGCAAAACGCGAACACGCAAGGGAGCGATTCCCAACCCGGTCGGCCACGGCACCTCGAAAATTCCCCATGTGCCACAGGCGTGGATTGCGATTACCGTCCCATCCTTGCCGCCCGCACCATGAAATCATCCGTCCTCCTGTCGCTCTACGAAAAGCTCGAAAGCCTCGTGCAACGTCTACCGGACGGACTGCGCCTCCCCATCCTTCGGGAGATCACGCCCATCAAGACCCTTTTCCTCCTCCAGCGCGCCCCGAGGATCGCGCTCCTCGGGGACCGTCAGGCCAGCCGCACCGCAGTCGTGAATGCCCTCTTCGGAACCAATGTCGCCCGCGATGCCGAGGACGCGGTGCAGACGGCCTCGTGGCAGGAGTTTTCCAAAAGCGGCCGCGGCTCGCTCCGCATCCTCGACGCGCGGCGCCCGGTCGGGCTCGCCGAATTGACCCGGCCTCTCGGGAGCGAGGCGCCCGACATTTACCTCTTCCTCAGGGCCGCCGCGCCCGGCGAAGTCGGCCTCGCTGAAGACCTCGATCACGCCAGCGCCGTCATCGCATGCGCCGACCGCACCCAGCCGGAAAGGGCCAAGATCATCGGCGTGCCGGGCGGGATCGACGCGGTGCTCGCCTTCGATGCGCTTCACGCCCGCGAAGCCCTCGCCGCGCGGCTCGCCGCCGTGATCGTGCTCACGCAACCCGGCCTGCTTTCCGAAAGCATCGCCCTCGAACTGCCACCGGAAGCCCAGCTCGAAATGGCGCGGCTTTCCGGCAATACCGCCCTGCAAAAACAGATCGCGCAGGTCGTCATCAAATCCGTCACCGCCATGAGCGCGGCCATCGCCGCCCAGCCGATCCCGCTGGCGGACTTTCCCGTCCTCATCACGCTCCAGACGGCCATGGTCGCCAGCGTCATGCACGTCAGCGGCCGCGAGATGAGCATGAAGCTCGCGGGCGAATTCCTCGGTGCGCTCGGCGCAAATATCGGCCTCGGACTCGCCCTGCGGGAAGGCGCGCGGGCCGCGGTCAAATTCATCCCCGTCTGGGGCGAAGCCATCTCCAGCGCCGTGGCAGGCGCCGGCACCTATGCGCTCGGGAAAGCCTCGGTCGCCTATTTCATCGATGGCGTCTCCCTCGCCGACGCTCGGGGCATTTTCCGACGGAAGAAGACGGAAAAGCCGCTCCTGAAGAACTAACGTCGGCCATTCCGTCGTTTGCCATTCGCGCATCCGCCGCTACAAGTCCGGCCCGTTTCATGAATCTTTCCACCATCCAGGACAGCCTCCGCGCGATCGGAATGTCGCCCACGAGGAGCCTCGGCCAGAATTTTCTCCACGATCAAAACCTCGCCGACTGGATCGTCGCCCAGCTCGACCCGCGGCCCGGCGACGCGTGGGTGGAACTCGGCCCCGGCCTCGGTGCGCTGACGGAATTCGCGCTCGCCCGCTCCACGAACGGGCTCCTCATCGAGAAGGACGGTCGCATGGTGGACTTTCTGCGCGGCCGTTTTCCCGACGTCGAAATGATCCACGGCGACGCCAGCGAGTTCGACGTGCGCAGCCTCTTCTCGCGCGGCCCGGTGAAGGTGCTCGGCAACCTTCCCTACTATGTCTCCAGCCAGATCCTTTTCCAGTTCACCGCCGAGCCCAGCCCCGTCTGCACGCTCGTTTTCACCCTTCAAAAAGAGCTCGCCGAACGCCTCTCGGCCAGCCCGCGCACCAAGGCTTACGGCGCACTCACCCTGCTCATCGGGAGGCGCTGGAATGTGACATACCTCCGCACCCTGCCGGGCAAGGTCTTCTTCCCAGCGCCGAACGTCGAATCCGCCGTCGTCTCCCTCACCCCGCGCAAACTGGGCCAACTGCCCGAATGCGACGGGGCCCTCTTCACCAAGCTGGTCAAACAGGGCTTCTCGCAGCGGCGCAAGCTACTGCGGAAAAACCTCTCCAACCGCAGTCTCGACTGGCTCGCCCTCACCACTCACCTCGGCGTTGCCGAGACCACGCGAGCCGAGGAACTCAGCCTCGAACAGTGGATTGCCCTCACGAACTTCGCCGCAGGCGTCCAGCCGGGGCACGTCGCGCAGGATGTGCATGGCGAGATTTTCGACGTGGTGGATGAAGCCGACCAGGTCATCTCGCAGGCCTCCCGGCACGAGGTCCACCGGCGCGCCCTGCGGCATCGCGCCGTCCACATCTTCGTCTTCAACGAACATGGCGATCTCTTTTTGCAAAAACGCTCCCGGTGGAAAGACAAACACCCGCAGCAATGGGACTCCAGCGCCGCCGGGCACGTGAACGCCGGGGACGACTACGCCGCGACCGCGCCGCGCGAACTCCGCGAGGAACTCGGCGTCGAGGCCGAACCGGTGGAAATCGCCTCGCTCCCGGCCTGCGAAAACACCGGCTGGGAGTTCGTGCGCCTCTACCGGGCGGCACACGACGGGCCATTCAGGCTGCACCCAGCGGAGATCGAAAGCGGCGCCTTTTTCACCCCAAACCAAATCGCGACCTGGATCGACGCCCGGCCTCAGGATTTCGCCCCTGGCTTTGTGGAATGCTGGCGCGCATACGCCGCGGCGACGGCTACCTAAATCGTTGACGCGCCTCGGCTCGAGACCTTAAACCATTCCGACCACCACCCTTGCACAAACCACGCCCATCGCTGGTTCTCCCCGCCTCACCTTCCGCCGCACACTCGTGCTGACCCCCGGAGCAACGGACCGCCGCGCCCGCTAGCGCCGCATCTCCCGCAACACCATGGCCTTTTCCATCGATGTCAATCGTCCGCGCAACGTGGACTGGAAGCGCGCCGCCGCGCTCCTCTACGGCGACTGGGGCACTTCGAAGGCCTACGTCATCGGCCTGGCGTTTGTGGCGGCGCAGTTTGCGTCCCTGCCCATCATCCTCGCCGTCTGTATCCTGACCGGCCTCGTCGGGCTCAACTACGCCACCATCTGCCGTTATTTTCCAGACGGCGGCGGCGTCTACTCCGCCGCACGTTCGCAGGGGAAAACGCTCGCCGTCATCGGCGCCCTGCTCCTCGTGGCAGACCTCACCGTCACCGCCGCGCTCAGCGTATGGGACGCGCTCAAGTACCTCGGCCTGCCATCGCAGGTCATCCCCTTCGCGGCCATCGGAGTGGTCATGGTCCTCGGCTACCTGAACGCCTACGGGCCCAAACACAGCGGCAGCCTCGCCGTGTGGCTCGCGATCCCCACGGTCTTCGCCGTGCTCGCCTTGATCGGCCTGAGCCTCCCGCACCTCACGCTCGTGCACCTCGAGCCGATGCACGGGAAATTCAGCGACGCGTGGGTCTCATTCGTTGGCGTCATCCTCGCCCTCAGCGGCGTCGAGGCGATCGCCAATCTCACCGGCGTCATGAAGCTCGACCCCGGGTCGACCCCCGATAAACCGAAGGTCGGTCGCGAGTCATTCAAGGCGATCCTGCCGGTGGCCATCGAAGTCTGCGTCGGCACCGCCCTCCTCGGCTGGGCGATGCTTTCGCTTCCGAAAAGCCTCACGCCCATGCTTTCCGAGCGGCACGAGGACATGCTGCGCTTCATGGCCGAGCAATACGGCGCGCTCCAGTTTGGCCCCGCGTTCGGCGACGCCTTCGGGTGGGTCGTCGGCATCGTCGTCGCCCTGCTCCTGCTCAGCGCAGTGAACACCGCCATCGCCGCGCTCATCGGCCTGCTTTACATGCTCGCGCGGGACGGCGAAATGCCGCGCCAGTTCACCGCCCTGAACCGCCACGGCGTCCCAAAGCTCCCGCTCTACACCGCCGTGCTCATGCCCTGCGCCGTGCTCCTGCTCACCGTCCCTTCCCCGGACACAGCCCTCCACATGCTCGCCAGCCTTTACGCCATCGGCGTCGTGGGGGCCATCACGGTGAATCTCGGCTCCTGCACGTTCAACAAGGACCTGCCGGTCAAGTGGTACGAGCGTGGGCTCTTCGCATTCACCTTCGTCATCCTCTTCGCCGTCGAACTCACCCTGGCATGGACCAAACATGAGGCGCTTTTCTTCGTCTGCTGCGTGCTCGGCGTCGGGCTGGGGCTGCGCTCGTATTCGCATAAAAAATCGGGGCTCAAGACCGTCACCATCGCCGAAGAAGTCGCCGACGCCGTCTCGCCCGAAGCCCTCGCCTGCCTGCGCCCGATGCTCTGCGAAGGCCAGCGCATCATGGTCGCCGCGCGTGGCCTCACCCCCGTGCTGCGCTTCGCGCTCGATGAAGCGAAACTGCGCAACGCCTCCCTCTGCGTCCTCTACATCCAGGAAATCGCCGTGCTGCTCGGTGGGCCGAGCGACTGGTCGAAGCGCCTCCGCTGGCAGGACGACGCGCACGCCGCCGCGATCATGTCCCTCATGCTCAAGCTCGGCGAGGAGGTCGGCGTCGACGTCATGCCCATCTACGCTCAGAGCACCAATCCCGCCCACACCATCCTCGATCTCACCGCCACGCTCGGCGTCGATTTTCTCATGCTCGGCGCCTCGCAACGGCTCTCCATGGCAAAGCTGCTCAAGGGCAACGTCGTCGCTCAGGTCGCCGCCGGCCTTCCCG
>JAYTDO010000232.1:0-2813 GCA_043735935.1 Chthoniobacteraceae bacterium | reverse complement strand
CTCACCACGAAGCTCAGGTTGCTGGCCGTTGCCACGGCCACCCTTCGGGCTGCCTGCCGTTTCGACAGGCTCAAGGCCCGGAGCTTGCCGAGGGGCGGCTGGCGATGTCGCTCCGCCCGGGGCGCGGAGCGGTTCAGTCACCGTGGCGGGAAAACGCAGCGCAGAGGTTTCCCTGCGAGCGTGCGGTAGGTGGTAAAATCGCCGCGATCTGTGGTCAATATCTCCGCGCGGGGATGCAGTTCGCCGAGTTTCACCACACAGGCATCGGCGAAACCGGGATCGAGATCCGCAAACTTTTCCAGCCAGCGGAGCAGGTCGCTGGCGTGCGTTTGTGCTTGGAAATCCACGGTGAGATCGCCGTCCGCGAGCATTTGGATCAGCGGTTTCGGAGTGCCGAGCAGGTAGGCCGCTTCCGTCAAGACTGCCTCGCACGTCCGCAGCGGCGCGGTGACAGGCAAACCTCGCGCCCAGCGATGATGCGCGTCCCTCTTGCTCCAATACGCGACCAGAAAACCCGTGTCAGCGATTTGCGGCATGACGTTCGGCAATCAGTCCGCGCACCCGCTCCTTTGTGCCGGCGGACAAATCCGCCGGCAGACCTTCGAGCGCCGGACGCCCCGCTGCCTTCAGTCCGCGCCTTGTCCTCACGCGCACTGCCCGTCCGAGTTGCTTCGCGAGAAAGGCGAGGAGCTTCTCCTTCTGGCGTGCCGGAAGGTGTTCCACCGCAGATTCGATTTCGGCGAGCGTGCTCATGGGCGGACGATACCCAAACCGGGAGCAACCGGCAACCGCTGAATCGTCCTCATCAGGAACTTGAAATGGGCGTTTGACGGACTGTGGCGGCAGAAGCACCATTTCCAGCATGACCATCACGATCCCGGACGAGCTGGATGATTTCGTGCGCGCAAAGTTGCAGGCGGGTGAATTTGAAAATCCTGCCGAAGTGGTGACTGCGGCGCTCACCGCGTGGCAGGGGGAGGAAGTCTTTCACGACATGGATCGCGGCGAAGTGGAGCACCTTCTCCTGGAGGCCATCGAAAGCCCGCGCATCCCGTGGGACGAGGCAAACTTCGACCGGATCGTCGAATCGCTGCGTTGACTGATTCGTGAAACCGCGGAAAATGCACCCATGAGTGTGACGCTCAGCAAACGAACCGAGGAGATCGTCCAAGCGCAGTTGAAAACCGGTCGTTACGCGACGCCGGATGAAGTCGTCAATCGCTTGATTGAGGAACGGCTTTCCAGCGGGACATCGCCGGAGTTGCCGGGCGAAACGGACATCAAATCCTCACTGCTCGCCGCCGTGGGCAAGCCCACGCGCCCATATCGAAAAGGCGAATTTGTGGAACTCGCCCGGCGCGTGGTCGCGGGAGAATCGGGGAGCGGATCAAACTGGAGTCCGGAAGAAACCGTTTGGCATGCCGCGCCGGAACTGCCACTTTGACACCATGAGTCTCGCTGAAATCAAAGCGGAATTGAAGACCATGAATCGCAACGAGCGGATGACGCTCGTCGAGTATCTGGAAATCCTCAACCGCCTCGACGACCCGAATGTCCGCGGGGAGGTCAGCGCCGCCATGCAGCGCATGGACGCCGGGCGCAAGGTCACCGAGGAGGAAGTGTTCGCCGCCGATCGGCAGCTTCTTGCCGAGGGCCGTTGAATGCCCGACTGGAAGTTTGTCCTCGACGAGCAGGCCTTCGCTTTCTTCCGGGCGGCGCGCGGCGCGGAACGTCAGGCGCTCATCCGGGCCTTTGAGGAACTTCGCACGCACCCGACAGCCGAAGGGGTCTGGCAGAGCCGGGACGATCACGGACGCGATGTGGAAGTCGGAGTTTTCGGAAAATTCCTCATCCATTACTGGGACGACTTTCTTGCCAAGGAATTGCGGATCGTGCGAATCGCCCGGCGGGAATGAGTGCCTCCACGCGCCGCCGCTCTGGCTCGGTGCATTGACGCCTGCGGAGATGCAGAAAGTGGACGATGCGCTCCGGTCGCGGCTGGGTCTTTGGATTTGGTCACCAGTAACTTTTCACCAATCACCAGTCACGGCTCCCGCCCGCCCCTCACCACGAAGCTCAGGTTGCTGGCCGTTGCCACGGCCACCCTTCGGGCTGCCTGCCGTTTCGTCAGGCTCAAGGCCCGGAGCTTGCCGAGGGGCGGCAGGCGATGTCGCTCCGCTCCATTCCCCGCGCAAAAACTGCGTTGCCAGATTCGCAACTTGGCAACGAGGGTGAACACGCTCACCGGATCGGATTCAGCGCCCGAAGACCACATTCCCAGCGGGCTGAAAGATGAACTCGCGATGGAGGGCGCATCAAGGCGCCTGCATTTTGGTCTGAATCAGACGAGCGAATTCTTCATTTTTCAAAGCCACATCCAAATCCCCACCGTGCTTTGCCTGAAACTCTGAGAGCGCCGTTTCCAACATCTCCGCAGCTTTCGGAAAATGCCCATCTACTTGTTCCAGGATTGCTTTGGAAAACAACTGAACTTCTTTGGCCGTGCCAGTCTGTCCTTTAAGCGTCTCAATTGAATCGCGGATCTTTTTTTCTCCCTTCACGAAGACAATCCGAGCTAGGTAATAACGGGCTTTCCGCAGTTTGGCCTTCCCGTCTTTGCCAGCAGCTCTTGTAGGTTTCAGCGCCCTTTTGCGACATTCTGTGAGGATGAGATGAGCGGCTGCCAACTCCAGCGCGCGGGTTTTTGCCATCACTTCATCTGTGACAATCTCGCGGGGAAAAATTGAGCGGTAGTCTTCCTCGCGCCCGAAGAGCTTCGCACGCCCGAGGCTGCCCCAAAGTTTGGCACCATG
>JAYTDO010000231.1:0-1906 GCA_043735935.1 Chthoniobacteraceae bacterium | reverse complement strand
GGCATGGGCTTGGAAAAGAAAACGTCGAGCGCCTTGTGGCGGAACTCGCGGATCCAGTCCGGCTCCTTTTTCACGTCGGAAATGTAGTCAATCGTCGCGTGCGACAGACCCGTGCCGGCATCGAATTTGTGCTGCTCGGGATAGGAAAAATTCCCGGCGGTGCGATCGATGTCCAGTTGCGCGGCCTGGTCGGCGATGGGTTCGAGTAGTTCAGTGCTCATGCTTGCCTCCTTGTTGAAAAAATTATGCGGACGCCGCGGCTGCGATGTCGTCCTTGATCCAGTCGTAGCCTTTCGCCTCGAGCTCGAGCGCGAGTTCCTTGCCGCCGGTGTGCTCGATGCGTCCGCCGACGAGCACATGCACCACGTCGGGCACGATGTAGTCGAGGAGACGCTGATAGTGTGTGATGACGAGGAAGCCGCGCTCCGGGCTGCGCATCGCATTCACGCCGTTGGAAACGATCTTCAGCGCGTCAATGTCGAGGCCGCTGTCCGTCTCATCAAGGATCGCATACTTCGGCTCCAGCATGAGCATCTGCAGGATTTCGTTCCGCTTCTTCTCGCCGCCGGAGAAGCCCTCGTTCACCGAGCGCGCGGTAAATTTCCGATCCATCTCCAGCATGTCCATCTTTTCGTAGAGATGTGCGTAATATTCCGTGGCCTCCAGTTCGTCACCCTCGGGGAGACGCGCTTGCAGCGCTGCGCGGAGGAAGTTCGCATTCGAGACACCGGGGATTTCCATCGGGTATTGGAACGCGAGGAAGATGCCCGCGCGCGAACGCGCATCGGGCTCCATGCCGAGAATGCTCACGCCGTCGAGCAACACTTCGCCCTCGGTCACTTCATAGTCGGGATGCCCGCCGAGGACTTTGCTCAACGTGCTCTTGCCGGAACCGTTCGGCCCCATGATGGCGTGGACTTTGCCCTTTTCGATCGTGAGGTCGAGGCCGCGCAGGATTTCGGTTCCATTCGCGACGATACGGGCATGCAGGTTTTTGATTTCGAGACTCATTGGTTTGGAAAATTGGGTGTCAGTTTCGCTTCGCAGCCTTTGCCTTGGCGGATGCATCGGCAGCGCACTTCGGGCACTTGCCGCGGAAGGCGACTTCGTGCGTGGAAACGATCAGGCTCGCGGGGAACTCCCAGACATCTTCGGGCCGCTTGCGGCTGCGCAGGGGAATGTCCGACACCCCGCCGCAATCCTCGCAGAAAAAATGCGCATGCTCCTCGAGGTTTGGGCAGTACCGCGCAGGGCCGCGTTCGTCCGCGACGGTCTTCGCGAGACCGCAATCGGTCAGCGTCTCCAGGCAGTTATAAACCGTGGCCAGTGAGATGGAGGGCACCCGGTCGCGGACTCGGGTGAAGACCTCGACCGCAGTCGGGTGATCCCGTTTTCCCATGAGCACGTCATACACGGCACGGCGCTGATCCGTCATCCGCAGGCCGTGGCCGTGGATTTTTTCGTCAGGCGAGGGGGAATGGGAGGATGGCTTGCTCATCTGCAAAGACAGAAACACCAGCCCTTATCCTTATCAAGAACAATTCTTATTTAGGTTATCTCCATTCCTGATTGAATGCTCCGACGGGGAAGCCGGTGTCTGAAACACATCCTTTCGCCACGCCACTCAGCTTAACGTGGCAGCCTCGCGCTACCCTTGGAAAAGTTGCATGGCTATTGAGACAGGGAGACCAGGAGCCGTTCCATCGAACCCCTGTATTGCGTAGCCAGATCGTCCCACTTCCGCTCCACACCACGTTTGAAAAATTCAGCGCGGCGAATCCTTTGGTCGAGGATTTCTTCCGGAATTTTAGCCTTTGTCTTACTAGAAGAAGATGTTCCCTCGACACCATCCTGATACTCAGAACTTTTGCGCTGCCGTACATGATCCGCCCGTTGGGTCATAGCC
>JAYTDO010000230.1:0-9932 GCA_043735935.1 Chthoniobacteraceae bacterium | reverse complement strand
GCCTCTTTTCCTGCGTCGCAACGAAGTGATGATCCCAATCGACAAGCACCATGAATAGACCCGCCACTCACTGCCTGCTCGCCGCGATGGGAGGTTTGCTAACCGCTTGCGCGTCGCCGCAGATTTGCACGCGAGAGATTCGGAAGTCCGAGCCAGGTGCGGTGGCGCTTCTCAACGAATCGCAGCGCGCACACGGACGAACGGCGTTCACGAAAGTCCACGACCTGAGCGTGCGCTACGAAGGCCGCTGGGCTTCGATCGGTCCGCGCTTTCAGCCCGTGCTCTCGGACACTGATTTCCGGCGCGGTTCGGAGGAACGTCTGATCATCGGGCCGCGGATCATGGCGCAGGAGCACACGGGGCCGGCGGGAAAAAAGCTCGTCGTTCGGGTTCCGGGTAAAGTCTCCGTCGCCTACAACGGTGCGCTCTCCAACGACGCTGAAACCAAGCGCGCCGCCGCCCTCGTCGCCGATGCCTATACGCTCTTCCTGCTCGGCCCATTTTACTTCGACCGGCCCGGCGTCGTGCTCACGCGGAATGGCGAGGCCGTCGTGGACAAGATCGTATGCGACGAAGTGCTCGCAGTGCTTCGCCCGGGATTCGGCGAAGCGAAAGAAGATCGCGTGATCCTCTTCATCGACCGCTCCAGCAAGCAACTCCGGCGCGTGCGCATGACCTTGAGCGGTCTGGAAAGTACACGCGGCGCGGAGGTCGATGTGACCTTCCGCGACTTCCGAACGATCGGCGGCATCGTGTGGCCGACGGATTTCGACGAACGCATCCGCGTGCCCTTCGATCTGCACGCCCACCACTGGCGCTTGCTCGGACTGGAAATCAATCGCGGCTTCCGCGCCTCGGACCTCACGCCGGGCGGATTGAAAGGTCGCGCGTCGGCACCGACTTCGCCGCTGCCGGCGCAAGCGCCATGATCGATCACCTCCGCGGCCTCGCCTGGGGCTCCTTCATCGGCGACGCGCTGGCGATGCCCGTGCATTGGTATTACGACCGCGCCGCGCTCCACCGCGACTACGGCATCGTGCGCGACTACCTGGCGCCGCGGAATCCGCATGCCGACAGCATCCTCTGGCGTTCCGAATACACCCCGCTCAACGAACGCGGCGACATTCTCCACCAGCAGGCGCAATACTGGGGCCAGCGCGGCATTCACTATCATCAGTTCCTCAACGTCGGAGAAAACACGCTCAACCTGCAGCTCGCGAAAGTGCTCATCGGGTCGCTCGTCGCGCGAGGCCGCTACGATGGCGATGACTATCTCTGGCGTTACATCGAGTTCATGCTCACGCCCGGCCAGCACCGCGATACCCACGTCGAAGAGTATCACCGCAAATTCTTCACCGCCTATGCGCGCGGCACCGCTCCGCGCAAATGCGGCGGCAGCGACATCCACATCGGCGGCCTCGCCCATGTTGGTGTCCTTTGTGCGTTCTTAACCTCAGACGCGAAGGCGGCTCGTGAAGCCGTCCGCCAACACATCAACCTCACCCATCGCAGCGACGAAGTGCTTGCCGCCGGAGACGCCCTGGCCCGGATGCTCTGCGCCGTGGCTGCGGGTGCCGATCTACGCGAGGCCATCTTCGAGCACGGCGCGGATTGGTTCTCGAAACGCAAGGCCGAGCAGTGGTCGCGCGAGCCGGACGAAGTCGTGATCGGACATCGCGTGAGCCCCGCTTGCTACATCGCCGATGCCTTCCCGGCCTCGCTCTACCTCGCGTGGAAATATGCCGACGATTTCGAGGCGGGCGTCATCGCAAACGCCAACGTCGGCGGCGATAACTGTCACCGCGGCGCAGTCGTCGGCGCGCTGCTCGGAGCCGCTTCCGGGACGGCTCGGATGCCTTCGAGATTTGTTGAGGGAATCCACGACGCGGCGTGCTTGCGAGCGCAGATCGATTCACTGCTCGCCATGCGCCAGCCATCGCTCCAACCGACAAAACCCGCGCTTTCGCAAACCTGAGCGAATCATCGCCATCATGGTCCACATCCTCGAAACTACACAGATCATCCGCGCCAGCATCGAGCGCGCCTGGGACTTCTTCTCCGACCCACGCAACCTCGCCAAGATCACACCGCCCGAACTGGACTTCACGATTCTCACCGCACTTCCGGAGCGCGTCTATCCCGGCATGATGATCGAGTATCGCGTGCGCCCGCTGCTCGGCATCCCCGCCCGCTGGGTGACGGAAATCACGCACGTCGAGCCGGAGAAATTCTTCGTGGATGAGCAGCGCATCGGCCCCTACCGCATCTGGCACCATGAACATCAATTCAGGGAGCTCGACGGTGGGCGGGTTGAGATGAAAGACCGGGTCACCTACGCCCTCCCTTTCGGGGCGCTGGGCAACCTCGTGCATCCCTTTCTTGTGAAGCCGCAACTCGCAAAGATCTTCGCGTTCCGTGAGAATGCCGTGACCGAGCTTTTCCGCTAAGCTCCAAGCCTACGTCGAAGGAAGTCAGCGACCGATTGTCGTGCGAGCGAGTTTGTGGCGTGTGTGAAAGCGTTCGGAACGCGAGTTTAGGTAACCTTATAAGAGCGATCGTCTTCAACCCGGTTAAAGCGACCATCACCCAATTTCTATGCGGCTGCCCTTTTTCACATTCCCACTTTTTTTAGGGGGGTAATCGCACACAAAACGCCCCAAAAGGCTCTTGCAGGGCAGCGCACATCTCTCCCCTCTCGACGTAAGGACGTGCATTCCAACGAACTTTGAGCGTCACGCAGCGGGGGATTTTCTGAGTGGGAACGTTCCCACTTCGTTCCCACATTTCGCATGGGGCGGGTGCGGTGTTCCGAGTGCCGACTTTCGCTGCTCGCTGCCGGAAAAGCATGGCGCGAAAGGATGCACCAAAGACCGATGCCAAATCGTCGTGCGCACGTCTTGAGTCGCGCGATTGTTCCATCCTGTCGCACGAATGCGGGCGCATCGTGGTGAACGCGGGCGTGCTGGGCCATTGGGCGCGAACCGGTCCCCAAACCCGCACCTACGCCACGCCACCAACGCTGTGGAAGACCGAGTCCCTAGGTTCGCCCTGCTCTCCCTCGCCTTTGCTCGCGCTGCGCGCTCGCTGCCGGCTCGGTCGCGCGATTCCCTGCCGGGTGAGGCTACCAGCGAAGCCCGATCACCTTCCTACGGCAAAACTCACCGGGGTCGAAGTAGGGATCAACGTAGTCAGGCCAGCCAGGGATTCGCTTTCGAATCTCGTTGAGGAAAAAGCCGATTTTCTTCATCCAGTCGGAGCCTAGGCGTGCCCTCACGGTGTCACGGTCCAAACCCAGATAGCCAGCTACCAGAGCGCAGCTTTGCCGCCGCAGGCCGTGATTGCAGAACCTCAAGCTGCTTACGGTGTCACAGGCGCGCGCGCCTCAATTTGCGCACGCAATTCCGTAGTTCGCTATTGGGTGGAGCCGATTTGCTGGGGGGACATCGTTTTCTCCAGTTCATCACGCTTTTTTTTGCCGCATCTTTCTTCGTGAGTGCGACCAAATTCCACCACGCATAAACCTTCACGTAATTCTTCACCGCGCCTTCGCCAATGTAGTAGCAGCGTCCGAGTTCGTATTGAGCAGCGGCGTCGTCCCGCTCGGTAGCCTTGTGATACCAATTCACCTCTGGCGCGCGGATTGAGGCAGGGCTCGCTATGGGCGGACAAGTGCGGCAATGTTGCCAGATGCGAAAACTTTCTCGCGGTGAAACTTTCTCCCGCTCATGAACCCGGAGACGTTGCGGATCGGCGCGATCGGGGCCGGCGGGTTCGGGCTGTTTGCGCTCCAGCAATTCCTGCAGGTGCCAGGCACGCAGCTCACGGCCATCGCGGGGACGCATCGCGAGGCGGCACTGGCCATGGCCCGCCGGTTCGGTGTGCCCGATGTGCATGAAGTGGACGGGCTCCTCGCCGCGCCCGAGATCGACCTCGTTTATATCGCGACTCCGCCCTTTCTCCACTACCCGCAGGCGCGCGCGGCGCTGGCTGCCGGCAAGCATGTGATGTGCGAAAAGCCGCTGTCGCTCACGGTGGCGGAAGCAGACGAGCTGGTCGCCATGGCAGAGGAGCGCTGCCTGCTCTGCGTCACAAACCTGATGCAGCGTTACAATCCGCTGTTTGAATCCGTGCGCCGGCTCGTGGAGTCGCGCGTGCTCGGGGAATGTCTGCACGGGTGGTTTGAGAATTACGCCGGCGACGAGGGGCTCGGCGCGGATCATTGGTTCTGGGATCCGGCGAAGAGCGGCGGCATCTTCATCGAGCACGGCGTGCATTTTTTCGACCTCTTCGAGGGATGGCTCGGCACGGGCGAAATGGTGGCCGCGCAACGCGGGTTGCGGCCCGGTTCCGGCCTCGAAGAACAGGTGCAATGCACGGTGCGTCACGCGAACGGCGCGCTGGTCAATTACCATCACAGCTTCACGCAGACCGGGCGGCTGGATCGGCAGGAGTTCCGGCTCCTGTTTGAACGCGGCGATCTCACCCTCGAAGAGTGGGTGCCCGTCCGCGCCCGCATCCGGGCAGTGGTCAACGAAGAGCAAACCCGGACGCTGATGGAGCTTTTTCCGGGTGCGAGGCTCGACGTTCTCAAAGGATTCGGAGGCGGAGACCGCGCGGCACGCGGCCGTCACAAGGACCTCGATATCTCGCAGCAAGTCGAGCTGCATCACGGACTGGGTGACGACAAAATGCGCCGTTACAGCGAGCTGCTCCGCGGCGTGTTCACCGATCAACTCGCGTGGATTCGCGACCGCGCCCACCCGCGCAAAATCACGGAGCGAAACGGGCGGGATTCGCTCGCGATGGCCGTCGCGGCGACCACACTCGCGGCCAAATCGACGTGAGCGGGCTAACGGAACCGACGGATCGCCGTAGAGGCGTAATCCACTTCAGCGGGTGATCTTCCTGCGCCTTCCATGAGCTCGACGTAACGCGCCGGCTGCAGAGCGCGGTGCTCGCGTATGGACCGGGGGAAAGTATCTCGTGCAGCACCCGGGGGGTTCGGAAAAGACGGACTTGTTCGCGTGGACGGCGCACTTTCTCGCGGAGATGTACGATGTGCAGGCAAAGGAGATCATGGTCACTGATTGAGGTGTTGGTTGGCGCGGTGGTGGCATCACGCGTGTTCACGGGTCACTGTCACGATCACGGAGTCGTCCTCGCTGGCCACCGTCGCGGTGCCCGAGGCGACTGCGGAAGGCGCAGCGTCGCCATCTGGATGTTCGAGGGGCTGATTCAAAGGCAGAGCGTTAGGGCGGAGGTGCCGGGAGATTTTCGGCGCCGCGTCGCAGAGATTTCCCCTGAGTAGGATACATGCCGATCGCATTTTCTCCGCCCTTACCGCTTCGAAGGCGTCCCCCGTCCGGGGCGCCGCTTTCGGCGCGATGCGATCCCACGAACGAGTCCGTTAAAGCCTTTCCCATTTGAGCTTTATCGCTGCCCTCCGCTTGTCCGCCATTGCCTTCACCGCGAGCGCGCGCCTGTGAGCGCGGACGCGATCCTGGTTGCCGTGAGTTGCGGCGCCATTCCGTGCACGATGCGGCAGCACGCCTAAGCTGCCGGACATTGGTGGGATTGTCTCCGGGCGGTGCTTGCGGTTGTGCGCAGGCGCTGCTTTTGTCCGCGACTCCATTTTTACCCCGTCCCATCCATGAATCTCCGTCCTTTTATTTTGTCTGTATCAATTTTCGCCGCTCTTGCGCGGGCTGCTGTCGGTGCGCCGCCGGATGCCGCGGGGCATGGGGATGGAAAGGTGGTGGCTGGTCCATCGGCGGATGGCGCGAACGCGATCAAGTCTTTCAAGATGGATGCCGGGGTGACGGCGGAACTGTTTGCCGCTGAGCCGATGCTGGCGAACGGCGTGGCTTTCACCGTGGATGAAAAGGGACGCTGGTATGTGGCCGAAAGCTACCGTCAGGAAAAGGGAATCGAGGACAACCGCGGACACATGAACTGGCTCGACGATGACATCGCCTCGCGCACGACCGACGAGCGGCTGGCGATGATGCACAAGTTTTACCCGGATGCCGCGAAGTTTGCGGAGAAGTTTGAAAAGTTCGAGGACCGGATCGTTCGCCTCGAGGATACGAACGGGGACGGCAAGGCGGACAAGCAGACGATCTATGCCGATGGATTCCGGGATGCGCTGGATGGCACCGGGGCCGGCATCATCGCGCGTGGGGACGAGGTTTGGTGGACGTGCATTCCGAACCTTTGGCGTTTTCAGGACAAGGATGGCGACGGGAAGGCCGAGGTGCGGGACAAGATGTTGTCGGGCTTCGGCGTGAAGTTTGCCTTCCGCGGTCACGACATGCACGGGTTGCGCTTTGGCCCGGATGGGAAGCTGTATTTTTCGATCGGCGACCGCGCGATCAATGTGAAGACCAAGGAGGGGACGCAAGTCGCCGAGACGGAGACGGGGTCCATCATGCGCTGCAATCCGGATGGGACCGGATTCGAAATCTTCGCGACCGGGGTGCGGAACCCGCAGGAGCTTGCGTTCAACGAGGTCGGCGATCTATTCACCGGAGACAACAACTCGGACAGCGGCGACAAGGCGCGCTTCACGCAACTGGTCGAGGGCGGGGACTGCGGATGGCGGATGGCCTATCAGTATCTGAGCGATCGCGGGCCGTGGAATCGCGAGTTGCTGTGGGACGACAAGGAGGGGATCAAGGCGAAGTATATCATCCCGACCATCATCAACGTGAGCAACGGACCGAGCGGTCTCACGTTCAATCCGGGGACGGGACTCTCGTCAAAATACAACGGGCACTTTTTCCTGTCGGACTTCCGCGGCGGCGCAAGCGCGAGTGTGGTGCACGACATCGCGCTCGAGCCGGTGGGTGCTTGGTACAAGGCGAAAGAGCATCACGACTTCATGAAGGGCGTGCTGACGACGGACGTGGAGTTCGGTCCGGATGGCGGCCTGTACGTGCTCGACTGGGTGGAGAGTTGGGGCGGGGTGGGGAAGGGACGCATCTACAAACTGACGGATGCCGCTGCCGACACGACGCTCCAACGCGAGACGCAGCAGCTCATCTCGGAAGGGATGGGAAAACGCGCGGAGGGCGACATCGCGAAACTGCTGGGCCACGCGGATCAGCGCGTGCGAATGGCGGCGCAATTCGAATTGGCAAAACGGGGCGCTGCTTCGGCCGCCACGTTCGTGAAGGTGGCATCGGACGCTGCGAGCAAACCGCTCGCGCGGCTGCACGCGATCTGGGGGCTCGGCCAGCTCGGCGAGAAGGATGCCAAGGTGGTCGCGCCGTTGCTCGGGCTGCTCGGCGATGCGGACGCGGAAGTGCGCGCCCAATCGGCGAAGGTGCTCGGCGAGCGGAAGTT
Source organism: Chthoniobacteraceae bacterium (assembly GCA_043735935.1). GTDB lineage: Bacteria > Verrucomicrobiota > Verrucomicrobiia > Chthoniobacterales > Chthoniobacteraceae > JANLQB01. Next base: position 2,588 of record JAYTDO010000230.1, on the reverse strand, counting down.
TGCCGCGTCAGGCGAGAAGCTCACGGCGCTGCTGAAGGATGCGAGCGCGCGAGTGCGTTTCTTTTCAGCGCTGAGCCTAGGGAAGATCGGAGTTCCGGCGGCCGTCGAACCGCTATTTTCGGCCCTCGCAGAGAACAAGGATGTGGACCCCATCCTGCGACACGGTTGCGTGATGGGGCTCGTGGGATGCGCCAAGCCGGAGCAACTCGCGGCCAAGGCTGGCGATGCATCGGTGGCCGTGCGCGTCGGTGCGCTGCTCGCGTTGCGGCGTGACAAGAGCGCTTTGATCACCGGCTTTTTGAAAGACGCCGATGAATCGGTCGTGCTCGAAGCGGCGCGGGCGATCCATGATGTGCCGATCACGGCGGCATTGCCGGCGCTGGCCGATCTTGTCGGGACGCCGACGCTTAAGAACGCGCGAATCCTGGAGCGGGCGATCAACGCGAACTATCGACTCGGCGGCGCGGACCGTGCGCGGGCGCTCGCGACTTATGCGGCGAGCGCCGCGGCGCCGGCGATTTCGCGAAAGGATGCGCTCGATGCGCTGACCGACTGGGGCCAACCGAACGGCAAGGATCGCATCCTCAATCTGTGGCGTCCGATCCCGGATCGTCCTGCGACGGACGCCGCGGCGGCGGTCGGGGAGATGATCCCGGCGTTGCTGAAGGATGGGCCGGCGGGCGTGCAGGAGGTCGCGGCGACGATGGCAGGAAAACTTTCGATCAAGGGCGCGGGCGAACCGCTCGCGCTGCTGGCGATGAATGACAAGGCGGCGTCGAATGCGCGCATCGCGGCGATGCAGTCGCTGGCGAGCCTCAAGGATTCGCATCTCGGCGAGGCCGCCAAGTCGGCAGTGGCGGCGAAGGACGCCACCGTGCGCAGCGAAGGTTTGAAGGCGTTGGCTGGGCTGGACCCGGCGGCGGCGGTGGCAATCATCGCGGGAATCATCGACCACGGGTCGGCGATCGAGAAGCAGGGCGCGCTGGTCGCGCTGACGCAGATGAAAAATCCGGCCGCGACCGCGCAGCTCGGAGCCCTGGTCGAGAAGCTGATCGCCGGACAGGCGCCGGCGGAAATCCAGCTCGATATTTACGAGGCGGCGAAGAAGGCGGGCCTCAATGACCTCGTGGCGAAATACAAGGCATCCTTGCCCAAGGACGACGACCTCGCGCCGTATAAACTCGCACTGGCGGGCGGCGACGCCGAACGCGGAAAGAAGATCTTCCGCGAGTATCAGCAGGCCCAATGCATCAAGTGCCACAAGTGCGAAGGCGGCGACAGCGTGGTCGGGCCGGATCTCACGAAGATCGGCGCCAGCAAGGATCGCCGTTATCTTCTCGAATCGATCGTGTATCCCAATCGCACCATCGCGCAGGGATTCCAGATCGTGAGCCTGATGCTGAAGGACGGCTCGGCGGTCGCTGGAAAACTGGTGAGCGAAGACGCGACGGGTGCGAAGTTGGAAACCGTGGGGCCGGACGGCAAACCGCTGGTGGTGACGGTGCCCGCGGAGAAAGTGAAGGAACGGATGAGTGCGCCGTCGCCGATGCCCGAGAATCTGCGGGAGATCTTGAACAAGACCGAACTGCGCGACGTTGTGGAATATCTCGCGACCCGGAAGTAGGCAGGCGGCGAAGCCATCGGCCGCAAAGAAAAAGCCCGGAGCGTTGTGGCTCCGGGCTTTTTCGTGGAGACGTGAGATTATTTCTGCGGCACGAAGTCGACGACCAGCGCTTCATCGAGGGACGGCTTCAGCAACTCCACGAAGGCGGTGTGGGCGGGATGCACGAGATAGGTGTCGCGATCTTTCGCGGTCTTGAAGCTGACGATCCAGCAGTGGGTGAAACCGTTGTCGTGCCCTTCGGGGCTGACGTTGGTGCCCCATTCAAGGGAATCGACGACGTCGATCTTTGTCTTAAGTGCAGAAAACGCCGTGGTGATTTTCTCGATCTGCGCCGGAGTCGCGTCCTTTTTGAATTTGAAGTGAACGACGTGGCGGATGGGGCCGTCGGCGGCGAGGACAGTGGCGGTAAGCATGGCGATGGTGAGGAAGGTGAGGAGTTTTTTCATTGGAAGGAGGGAAGAGTCTTGGCGTCGGGTCGTGCGCTGGCAAGTCTCAAGGGCATGAGCCTCGAACACCTCCTCTCCGAACCCGCGACCGACCCGCTTCCATTGTATCGCTACCGCGACGCGATCGTGGCGGTCGATCTCCTCGGAGCGGCAATCGCGCATTTGGATTTCTTCACCTGGCTTGCGGATCACGCATCCACGCTCGGGGCGATCTGCGCTCATTTTGAAACTCACACCCGCCCGACGGACGTGATGCTCACGCTCTTCACGGCTCAGGGTCTTATCACGCAGGCGGGCGGCTGTTTTCATCTCACGCTCCGGGCGCGCGAGCATCTCGTCGCGGGTTCGCCGTGGAATCTCGCGCCGTATTACATCTCGATGAAAGATCGTCCCCAAACGCTCGACATGCTGAACGTGCTGCGCACCGGCAAGCCGGCGAACTGGGGCAGCTACGATCCTCAAGCGTGGGCGCAGGCCATGGAGCGGCCCGATTTTGCGGCGCAATTCACCGGTGCCAT
>JAYTDO010000229.1:0-19851 GCA_043735935.1 Chthoniobacteraceae bacterium | reverse complement strand
TGTTTCCCCCCGTGCCGATCGTCACATCGAGCGCGTTCGACCAGTAGATCGGCACGATCACGCGCATCCGGCGCAGGTCCGTCGAAGGCGCCTGTGCATCCACGATCCACAATCCCGGCGAGGCCGGTCCCGTCTTCGGAAGGTCGCTCGACTGGTTGTTTCCCGTCGTCGCGTGCACGTAATACTGCACGATCGCGCCCGCCGAGCTGTAGCCGAATGACGCGAGCGGAATCTGCGCCGTGTAGATTCCGTCACCGGCGGAAACGTCACCGCCGCTGCCGTTGTCGACCATGGTCGTCGAAGTCCACGCCGCGTTGAGATTCGTGCTGTCGAGCCGATGGTATAGGAGCACCGAGTTCAAGGCATCCGCCGACGAAACCCGCGTTGTGATCGTCATCGTAGCGCCGAGTGTCGGCACCACCGGGCTGTGAGCCAAGGCGGTCAACTGCGGCGGCGGTGCAGCCACCACCAGTCGGCTGTTTGGTGCGCCGGGCGTGCCGAGATTCAGCGGGATCGGCACCAGCGCCGTACCGCCGAGCGTCGTATCCCAGCTCTGCACCACGACGCGCGGTTTCCCATTCACCCAGCGTGCATCAAACGTCAGCGTGTAAGCCGTGCCCGCGACCAATCCCGAGCCGCTCGCCGTGCTCGCGTCTTTCTCCAGATGGTTGCATTTGTTGTCGCCGTGCCCGTCGGCGATCACATGCACGCCCGCCGCATCGCTAAACGTCTGCCAATGCGTCCCCCGTGATTGCCAGCCGCTCACGTTCTCGTTGTTCAACGTCGTCACCGCGCCATTCGCGAAAAGGTTCGCCCCGCCTGCGGTCGGCCGTAGGACGAAGTTTTTCAGGATCAAATGCGCGTCGCCCACCAGCCAGAGCAGCAACTCGTCGTCGTTCACGCCGCCCTGCGTCTGGTCGCCATACGTTCCGAGGTTCAGGGTGTATGAGGTAAATGCGCTCTTCGTGCTCTCGTCGCTATCGCGCCACGCACCGCCGAGCGTGTTGTCGGCGCTGGGATTCACCAGCTCGAGCGAACTCCCATTCCCGCCAGCCTGCTCCGGCCATTCTCCGCCAAAACGATAGTCAACCTGGTTCACCAGATTTCCGTCGGCATCCTCCAGCCTCAGACGGTCGCCGCCATTCCCGAGCGAACCGCTCCAGTTTCCCACCACAGACAATCCGCTGTAGGCCGAATTGAGCCACGCCGCATTCGCCGCAAGCACCAGATAACCGCCCGCGGGAATCGTCGTCCCCGCCGGGATCGTGAGATCCACCGCATCGTTCAATTTCCACCCGCCCACATTCACCGCCGCCGCGCTGCGATTATAAAGTTCCACGAACTCCCCGTCCCGCTGATTGCTCGGCGGGTCCGCCATGATTTCATTGATCACGATGTCCGTGTTCCGAGCAGGCGCGTTTTGGCCATCGCGCGTCGCCGTCGTCGCCGAATACCACTCGCGGCTGCCCGCCGGGAATACCTGCCACGAATCGCGGCCCGCCTTTCGCCGCACCTTCACCGCATCGCGCACGTTGTTGCTCGCGTCGATCAGGTAGATTTTCACGTCGCCGCTGGAATCGGACGCGAAGTCCACATTCGCGCTCATCACCGCACCGGGCGTCACACTGCCGGACAGCGCCACCTTGTTTGAAAAGTCATCCAGCGACGCGACGAACAACCCCGACGCCGACATGGAACTCGTCCGCGAATTGTTCCGTACTTCGACCCAATCCACTCGCGTCGTCGCCGCGAAATGCAGCTCGTTCAAGGCCAACCCCACGGCGGATGGAGCCGGATCCGCCACGCCCGGCGAACCGTTCCGATTCGTGCTCGCCCGCCAAAGTCGCCAGTCGTCCGGTGCCCTCAGATCATTCGCCAGCACTAGCGAATGCCCCGCGCCATCCGCCTGCACGGGCCATTTCGCACCGTTCCCATATTTCAGCGTTACCATCACGACGCCGTTCTTGTCCTTCAATGTCACGCGCTCCCCGTTGTTATCGAGCGATCCCACCCAAGGCCCGAAGATCCGTGTTCCGCTGGGAATCCCCGGATACGCCGCGCGCGTGTCGGCGTCGTTCGCCGCGCTGAGGAGGATGCGTTCATTCGGCGCGAGGAAGTGAGCCTGCGAGGCGCCCGCGTTGAAATCCGGAAAGGTGAAATCGATTCCATCGCTAAAGCGCCACCGCACCGTGTCGAGAGGCGTCGGCGTCAGGTTTTGCACTTCGATAAACTCCGGCTTCCCGACGAGAGGGTGATACATCACCTCCGAAAAAACGACCTGCGAGGCACGCGCCGCGACGGACGACATGATGAAAATCAGGAGACTGCGATAAAGATGGTGCATGGGGGGATGCGCGCGCCGGAAAGCGGGAGGCACATTCCTATGCACGACGGCGCCGGATCGCGCAACCCCGACCGCGCGCCTCAGGGCGCCGGCGCCGGAGTGCGGCCAAGGATGGACATGCGGGCGCGCGATTCGTCGTCGTGGACATCGAGACGCGCCGCTTCAGCGAACGCGGCAATGGCGCCCGCGTTATCGTGATCTTCCGCCAGGAATCCGCCGAGCATCGCCCAGGGCTCGGCGCGATACGGTTGCCCGGCGAGAAAGGCGCGCAGCTCGCGCTCCGCATCAGCACGGCGTTTCGCGCGGTCGAGCGCGGTGAAATACCGGCGCCAGCCTGGCCAAAAACCCGGAGCCTGCATCGCGGCTTCGCGCAACAGCGCGGGATCGTCATTGCCACCCGTCGCGCCGAGAAGTCGCGCTTGCAGGTATTTCGCCTCCGCGGCGGCGACCGGCGATTTCGCGGCCTGCGCGAGCAACGGGGCTGCAGCATCGAATTTTCCAAGCCGCATCAATACCGCCGCCGCTCCGAGTTGCGCGAACGCCTGATCCGGCGCCCGTTGCAACGCGAGGTGAAACTGTTCCAGCGCGAGGTCATCGCGACCTTCCGAGGATTCGAGCTGGCCAAGGTTCACGCGCATACGGGCGCTGTCGCCGCCGTCCGCGATGTTGCGCGTGAGGAAGGTGCGTTGATCGAGCCAATCCGGCTGCCGCCGCCACGTCCGCACCCCGAGCCAGCATGCCCATACCACCACCATTCCGAGCATGATCTGGCGAGCGGGCAGTCGCCGCAATGTGAACGCAGCCGCGATGAGGAGAAAGGCAAGCGGGACGTAGAGCCAGTGCTCGGCGACAGTGGCGTTGAGCGAAAAGAGATTACTGATCGGCAGATAAGCGACGAGGGCCGCGAGCAAGGCCAACGCGGCGGCCGGTTCGCAGGTCCGCATCCAGCGCCACCACGCGAAGGCACCCGCAATGAGCAGCATCCCGAGCAGCGTCTCCCACTCGCGCCAGTGCGCGGTCGCGATGCGTTCCGAAGGCTCGCCGACGCCGGAGCTGACATCGCGCTCCATGCGGAGGTGGAGAGGGGCGAGAATGAGCCCCGTGTATTCGGCTAGGGCGCGCGCCGCGAGGATCGGGCGGACGGCAATCGGAGTGGCGTTTTCGCGCGGAGGAGGAGTGGCTTCGGCGGTGAAGCGAAGCCCGCAATAGACGGCGACGATGAAGGCCGCCAGGCCGATCCATTTCACCCATACCTCGCGCGGTACCCGTCGCCACGCGAGGAGGACGAGCCAGATGAGAAGTGCGGCGACGCCGCCTTCCTTCGAAAGCATCGCGCACAGGAAACAGCACGCCGCGCCAATCGTCGCGGCCCGCGCGCGTCGGCCGCCGTCGAGACTCGCGAGCCCGAAACAAAGGGCGCTAAACCCAAAGACCGCCTGAAGCGGATCCGCCCGCCCGGCGATGTAGGTGACCGCGGAGGTGTGCAGCGGATGGATGGCCCACAGTACGGCAACACCGCCCGCCCATCGGGTGCTGGCGAGCATTCGCTCCGCGAGAAAAAACAACGCAATGGCCGCGGCGATGTGGAGGTAGATGCTGGTGAGGTGCCAGCCGCTGGCGCTGCGGTCCCACAACGCGTAGTCGGCGGTGAACGTGAGGCGTTGCAGCGGGCGGTAGAAGTTCGACGCAGTGGCATCGATGAAGAGGAAATGCCTGAAGCCCTCGGGGATGAGCCGCCAACTGCGAATGAGCGGGTCGCGCTGCACCAGGGCCGAGTCATCCCAGACAAATCCGTTGCGCTGCGCAGGCCAGTAAACGAGAAAAGTCGCCGCGATGATGACAACGAGAGCACCGATGCGCTGGAGATTTTTCAAGGAGTGGATGTTGCGCACGATGTTGCGGCTCATCAAGCCCGCCGTGGTGTCGCTCGCGCTTTTCACCACAGCCCATGCGGAGGGAATCGACCCGAACGTGAAGCAACTCATCGTGAGCATCGCGCCGACGTGGGATTCGATGACGGGCCGCCTCCAATGCTTCGAGCGGGCGGGAAACGGCTGGCGCCCGGTGACGGATGCATGGCCGGTGCTGTACGGAAAGAACGGGTTGGCCTGGGGCCGAGGCCTACTCGGGCAAGGCGAAACGGGCGCGAAAAGGAAAGTGGAGCGAGACCAACGCGCGCCCGCCGGGGTCTTTCGCATCGGCAAAATCTACACCTACGACGCCGCACTGCCGCCGGGTGCGAAGTTCCCATTTCACACCGTCACCGAAGCCGACGCATGGGTGGATGATCCCACGTCGCCTGACTACAACCGGTTTAGAACCGTCGATCTGAACAATCCACCGGCTTGGTTTGAGCGGCAGAAGATGCGGCACGGCGACTTTGCCTACCGGTGGCTCGTGGAGATCCGCCACAACGCCGAGCCGCCGACGCCTGGCGCGGGAAGTGCGATCTTCTTCCACATCCGCCGCGGCGTCGACCGGCCCAGCGCAGGTTGCACCACGATGGCGGAGGAAAACCTCGTGAGACTCATCGTTTTCCTCCACGAACGCGATAATCCGCACTACGCCCTGCTGCCACGGGAAGAATACGAGGCCAAGTGGAAAAAATGGGGCCTACCCAGCCCGCAGGAAGCTCCCGCCCTTTTCCCCGCAAAGGAGTGAACGACCGGGCCAGATCGCGGTGCGATTTCGGACAGGGCGCGACGGCGAAATCGCGGAACGGTCTAAGAATTTGGCACACCGCCGCTTACCATATTGCCCGTTGCAATCGCCCCCTGCGAAAGCAATAGTGTGATTATTCAACCCGCACCACGCTTATGACTATCATCGCTACTCCAATGAATTTCTTCGGCATGGACGGCCTGCTAATTTTCTTCATCCTACTTCTCCTTTTCGGGGCGAAAAAACTCCCGGAACTTGCCCGTGGCATGGGCCAGGCCGTGAAAGAGTTTTCCAAGGCCAAGGACGAATTTAACAACGAAATCGCCAGACCGACGCCGCCCACCCCAAGCCCGCAACTCGATCAACCCAAGGCGACCACGCCGGAGGTCGTCGTGGAGCATCACGAACAACGCGACGAGTCGCACGCACCGCACACCCCGGTCATCTAAGGCGCCGCGCGCCGCATCCGATTTAAGGCTCGCCCTTCACGGGGCGGGCCTTTTTCTTTGACAAAATGCATCTTCGAATCGTCTCCGTCCTGTTCGCCTGGCTGCTCCCGTTGGTCGCCCGGACAGCGGAGAAGGAGATCGTGGTTTGCCAGTTCAACGTGCGCAATTACGTCAACGCCAAGCCGAAGAGCGAGGCGGAGAAATACGGCCAGCGCGCGAAACCGGAATCCGAGATCGATGCCCTCATCGCGATCATCAAGGACATCAACCCTGACATCCTGGGCGTGTGCGAGATGGGTACGCCCGACCGATTCGAGGATTTCAAAAAGAGGCTCGCAGATGCTGGGCTCGGCTTCACCGACTCCGAATACGTCGAAGCCGCCGATCCAGATCGGCACCTCGCGCTGGTCAGCCGCTTTCCGATCATCTCGCGCCAGTCGTTGACGGACGTCTCATTTGCCCTGAACGGAGAGCAGGAAAAGGTGCGCCGCGGTTTCCTCGACGTGACGATCCAAGTCAATCCCGGTTACCAGCTCCGCATGGTGGGCGCCCACCTAAAATCCAAGCTGCCGATCCCCGCCGGCGAAGCCACCGTACGCCGCTACGAGGCGCATCAGTTGCGCGAGCACCTTGAAAAAATCATGACGGCGGATCCCGCGGTGAACCTGCTTTGCTACGGCGATTTTAACGATACGAAAAATGAGCCGATGTTCTCCGAAATCACCGGCGTCAAAGGGCGTCCGAACTATATGGCCGACCTGTGGGCCAAAGACGCGCTCGACGAACGCTGGACCTACTACTGGAAGCCCGCCGATCAGTATTCGCGGATCGACTATCTGTTCGCCAGCCCGGCGCTTTACCATGAGGTCATCCTCTCGAATTCGCGCGTTTACCGCTCGGCGGAACACGACTGGGCCGACGCCAGCGACCATCGCGCGGTCTACACGTCGATCCTGCCCGTGAACAAGAAATGAAGCGCCACATCTGGGCCTTTGCATGCTGTGCCGCCGCGGCGTGGGCGGGAAGTGCGGAAGACGACTGGACGGCGGTGACCGCTCTCGACGCCGGACCGCCGCGCCAGGCGCGTACGGCGACCGAAGCCCAAGTCGCCATCATCGCCCACATCGGCGCGCAGGAAAAGGCGCTGCGCGGCTTCCTCACCGATCATGCCACGGACGAGCACTCATTCGAAGCCCGGCTCCGGCTTGCCCGGCTGCTGGCGTTGCGCGGCGAAATCCAGACCGACCCGAAATCGAGCGCGGAAGCCGCGCGGCTTCTGGATTCGCTCGAAACGAGCGCGACCACCGACCAGCGGGTGGAGCTGGAATTTGCACGCATCACCCAAGCCATGCGCCAGATGAGCAAACCAACTGCAACCGGGCGCGAGCAGTTCCTCGCACGGGTGCAAAAATTTCAAGCGACGCATCCCGACGATCGGCGGCTCGCGGCTTTGCTCACGGAAGTCGCAACGCTTTTCGATCTGCATCCGAAGGTTAAACAGCAACTACTCCTCGACGCCCGCAAGGTCGCGCGCGACGAGGAATTGAACGCGCGCATCAGCGACGATTTACGCCGGATCGAATTGGTCGGGCAGCCCCTGGCCCTCGCCGGCCCTGCGCCGGATGGGCGCGCGATCAATGTGGAACGATTCCGGAACCGGCTCGTCATCGTGTGTTTTTTCGCCGCATGGTCGCAGCCCTCCACCGAGGCACTCGGCTCGCTCCAGCGCGCCGCCGCGAGCTTTCCGAAAGATCGCGTTCAGTTGCTCGGCGTGAGTCTCGATACTAAACCTGACGCGCTGGCCGCACTGCTGAAGGAAAAGGCCATCGCCTGGCCCGTGATCTGCGACGGTTTGGGATGGGAAAGTCCACTCGTCCGCGGGCTCGGCATCAACTCCCTGCCCACCGTCTGGCTGCTCGATCGGACGGGGAAACTGCGCTCGCTCAACGCTCTCGAAAATCCCGGCAATCAGGTCAGCCAGCTCCTGAACGAACGCTGACCCGCCGGATGAAAATGAAACTGGCGCGAACCCGAAGGTCCGCGCCAGCGTTCAAAGCTTCTGCGGTGGCAAGACTATCCGCCGACTTCCGCCTTCGCCTCCGCCGCCAGCGCCGTCGAGAGGTAACGTTCGCCGGTCGAGCAGGCGATCGTGACGATCAGTTTGCCTTTGTTTTCGGGGCGTTTCGCCAGTTCGATCGCGGCCCAGACATTCGCGCCAGAGCTGATGCCCGCGAGGATTCCCTCCTCCTTTGCCAACCGCCGCGCCATCGCGAAGGCGTCGTCGTTCGACACCTTGATGCACTCGGTGATCTGCGCATTTCCGGCAGCGTCTTTCAGATGCAAATTGTTCGGCACGAAACCCGCGCCGGTGCCCTGGATTTTGTGCGGGCCGGGCTTCACCGCCTGGCCGGCAAGCGTCTGCGAGATGACGGGTGAATCCGCGGGTTCGACCGCCACGGCTTGAAAACTCGGCTTGCGCGGCTTGATGACTTCGCAACAGCCGGTGATCGTTCCTCCCGTTCCGACCGCGGAGACGAGAATGTCCACCGCGCCGTCCGTGTCTTCCCAGATTTCTTCCGCCGTGGTTGTGCGGTGAATTTCGGGATTGGCCGGATTGTTGAATTGCTGTGGCATCCACGCGTTCGGCGTGTTTTTCACCAGATCCTCGGCACGCGCGATGGCCCCTTTCATCCCTTCGGAACCTGGGGTCAGGACGAGCTTGGCGCCGAGCATCGCGAGCAGCGTACGACGCTCCAGCGACATCGTCTCCGGCATCGTGAGCACCAGCTTGTAGCCCTTCGCCGCAGCGACGAACGCGAGGGCGATGCCCGTATTTCCGCTCGTCGGCTCCACGATGACGGTGTCCTTCGTCAGGATCCCGGCCTTTTCGGCCGCCTCGATCATCGCCATGCCGATACGATCTTTCACGGAACCGAGCGGATTAAAGTATTCGCACTTCACCGCGATCGTCGCATCGAGCCCTGCGGTGATGCGGTTGAGTTTGACGAGCGGTGTGCGGCCGACGGTTTCAACGATGTTGTTATAAAGTTTGCCCATAAATGCGTATGTTTGTTTTTCGGGAAGGGGCCGTTCTTCTAGCCCTGCATCCCAATCCCAGCAAGGTTGATATTTCCCCGCTGGACAGTTCGCGTCTGGCGTGCGACTTCCCGCCGCGCCGGATAGCTCACTTTGCGTTTGAAACTCAAAACGCGAGTGCTACCTCTGCACAACCCAAACCAAAAACCGACTGACACCATGGCCGATTTGCTAAATACCGAGGACATCAAGGACTGGATGAAAAAGCTCCCCGAGTGGGATCTTGAGAAGAAACACATCGAACGCACATTCGAGTTCGACGACTTCGCGCAGGCGATGGAGTTCGTGAATGGCGTGGCGGAAATCGCGGAGGAAGACGAGCACCACCCCGACATCGACATCCGTGAGAGCAAGGTGCGCCTCAAACTTTCGACTCATACCGAAGGCGGACTGACCGACCTCGATTTCGAGATCGCCGAGAAGATCGATACGCTCGTCGACGAGTAACGGGCGATGCCCGCGCCCGGTCCGCAGCCTTCCAGTGCGCGGATGTTCGCTGCTGGGGTGGCGACGCTGCTCATCGTCTTTGCCGTCTGGTGGATCATCGAGTGGCGCACGGCGCCACCGGTAGCGCCGTAAATGGCGGATTCGTTCGGCAGCGGGATCTTGTAGCGCCAGAGGTTTCACGCTCCACTGCGCACAGCCATGCCCAATCCGATCTTCATCGCCCCATCCATCCTCGCCTGCGACTTCGGTCGCCTCCACGACGAAGTCCGCCGTTCCGAAGCCGCCGGCGCGGACTGGCACCACCTCGACGTGATGGATGGCAAACTCGTGGACAACATTTCCTTCGGCCCTGCTTTCGTGGATGCCGTGGCGAAAGTCGCCGCGAAGCCGCTCGACGTCCATTTGATGATCGCGCGACCGGACCATTACCTGCCTCGCTTTTTGCCGAATGCGACGAACATCACCGTTCATGTCGAGGCGGATCACGATGTCGCAAAAACGCTCGCGACCATCCGCGCCGAGGGGCGCACGTGCGGCCTCACCCTGAAGCCGGGGACGCCCTTTTCCGCAGTGCTGCCCTTTCTTGATCAAGTCGATCTTTTCCTCGTGATGACGGTCGAACCGGGATTCGGCGGCCAGCCGTTCATGCCGGAGATGATGGAGAAAGTGCGGGCCGCCGCGGACTTTCGGCGCGAACGCGGGCTGAACTTTCGGATCGAGGTGGACGGCGGAATCAATCTCAAGACCGCCGCCATCGCGATCGCGGCGGGAGCGGACACACTCGTCGCCGGCACGTCCGCATTCGCAGCGCCGGACATGGCCGAAGCCATCCGGGCGATGCGGGCAGCGTGACGTTTACTGGTCGCTGATTTCCGTCGTCGGTTCGTCGTGCAGGAGCGTGAGCGTTTCGCCGACGAGAAACAGTGATCCCGCGACCAGGATCCGATCCCGAAGCGTGCTGGCGACGCGCAACGCATGGCGAAGATCCTTCGACACGGCGCAATCCATCTCGGGATCCAATTCGCGAATGATCGCGCGCAATTCCTCGGCGGAACTCGTCCGCGCATTCTGAACCGGGGTCGTGATCACGCGCGCCGCCATGGGCAGAAGCGCGGCGCACACGGCGCGGAGGTCCTTATCTTTCAAGACGCTGAGCACCAAGGTCGCCTTTGAGTCGCCAAACTCTTCGCGCCACGTTTCCACGAGTCGCCGTGCGGCCGCCGGATTGTGCGCGCCATCGAGGATCAGTTCGTCGGTGAGCCGATGGAAGCGTCCCGGCCAGGCCACTTGCGATAGGCCGCGGGCGACGGCATCGGGTGCCACGTCGAGACCTGCGTGCTCGATGGCGTGGACGGCGAGCGCGGCATTCCAACGCTGGTGTCCGCCGACAAGACCGACCGCCAGGTTTTCGATCGGCTCACGAACGAAGTGAACTCTCGCACCACGCTCGAAGGCCACGTGGCGGATGACTGTTTCCGCCTCCTCCGGCTGTGGTGCGGACACCACGGTTCCGCTGGCTTTGATGATGCCCGCCTTTTCCGCCGCGATCTCGGCCAGCGTGGAACCGAGCCACTGCTGGTGATCGAAATCGATCGGCGTGAGCACCGATACGAGCGGCGTCACGATGTTCGTCGCATCGAGCCGGCCGCCGAGGCCCGTTTCTAACACGACGATTTCCACGCCTTGCGCCTGAAAATACGACAGAGCGAGCGCCGTGGTGATTTCAAAAAACGTCGGCACCGGTTGCCATCCCAACGTGATTTCACGAATGGCGCTGAGCCGCCCCGCGACTTCCTCTTCTCCGATCAATTCCCCGTCCACCCGGATCCGCTCACGGAACGTGATGAGATGCGGCGAGGTGAAAAGTCCGCTCTTCAATCCCGCCGCGCGGCAGACGGAATCGACCATCGCGCAAACCGATCCCTTTCCGTTCGTTCCCGCGACATGGATGACTCGGAGCCGCGCGACGTCGACACCGAGCGCGTGCGCCAGCCGCCAAGTGGTTTCCAGACCGGGCCGAATACCGTGGAGCTGTGTGCCGTAGAGCCAATCCACGGCGGCCGCGTACTTCACGCAGAGGGGGCCAGATGGCGGACGAGATTACCCAGGATTTCGCGCATCTTTTTCCGATGCACGATCATGTCGATCAGGCCTCGCTCTTCGAGGAATTCGGATGTCTGGAAATCCGCCGGCAAATCCTGATGCGTGGTTTCCTTGATGACGCGCCGGCCGGCGAATCCCACCATCGCCTTTGGTTCGGCGAGGATGACATCACCGATGGTGGCGAAACTCGCGCTCACTCCGCCCGTGGTGGGATGGGTGAGGACGGAGAAATAGGGCAGCTTCGCCTCGGCGTGCAGCGCGAGCGCTCCGCAGGTTTTCGCCATCTGCATCAGCGACAGCACGCCTTCATACATGCGCGCTCCACCGGATGCGGACACGATGATGACTGGCAGGCGATCCTTCGTGGCACGCTCCACGATGCGCGTGAGTTTTTCACCGACCACCGAGCCCATCGTGGCTGCGATGAAATTAAAATCCATGACGGCGATCGCGACAGGACGACCGTCGATTTTTCCAAGGCCCGTGATGACGGCATCCTTCAATCCGGTCTTCTTCTGGTAGCTTTTCAAGCGATCGGAGTAGCTGGCCATGCCGGTGAACTTGAGTGTGTCAACGGAGGTCATGTTCGCGTCGTGCTCCTTGAAGGTCTTCGGATCAATCAGCATCTCGATCCGCTCGCGAGCCGTCTGCGTGAAATGATGGTCGCATTTTGGGCAGACGCGGAAGTTCTGCTGTAGCTCGAGGTTGTGAATGATTTCGCCGCAGCTCGGGCATTTCTGCCAAAGGCCTTCCGGGAGGTCGCGTTTTTTCTCGCCGCCGGAGAAGGGAGGTTTTTTGAAAATGGCCATGGGAATGTCGTCGGGTTCTTGTGGTATGGCTCAGCCCCGCGCGACGGTGATCACTCGCACGGAGGCGGCGCCGGCTTTCTTCAAGACGCGCGCACATTCCTCCACCGTTGAACCGGTGGTGAAGACGTCGTCCACGAGGATGAGATGGCTGCCTGACACCCGGGCAGTGTGGCGCACTTGGAAGGCATCGCGCAAGTTTCTCATGCGCTCCTCCCGGTCGAGGCAGGTCTGCGTGGTCGTGTATCGGATTCGTTTCAGACACCGCAGGACGGTGGTGCCTGTTCGCCGCGCGGCAAGTTCGGCGAGCGCTTCGGCTTGATTGAACTCCCTCTCCCGATACCGCGCGGAATGCAGCGGCACGGGCGTCAAGTAATCGAAGGGCTGATCACGGATGCGCGGATCATCGAACGCCTCGATCAGCCACTCGGAAAGCGGCACCCGCAGATGAAATGCGCGGTCGTATTTGAAACGATGGATCAACTCCCGCACCACGCCCACCGAGCGATAGCGGACGACCGCGCAATCGAAGTGGAAGGTGCGTTCGGAGCAGTTCGAACAGGTGAATTTGCCATCGATCGCACCGTCGAACGGCTGCGAGCACACCTCGCAAAACGGCCGCTCGATCGTCCGCGCCAGCGCCGCGCATCCGGCGCACAGGTGCCGACCGTCAGGTGTGTCGCCGCGGCAAGCAGCGCAATGCGGCGGATACAGCAGGGAAACGATCGCTTCACCCGCGCGACGGAGCAGATTCATGGCGCAAAAGGAGCCAAACGCACACGCCGCCGAGTGCGAGAACGGCCACCGGGACGAGGCCAATCTGAAGCTCAGGACCGACCCACGGAAGATTCATCGCGTCGCGCTTGGTGAACTTCGAGAAGCTCATTTTGATGAAAACGACGCCTGCGTGCAGGCCGATGGACATCCAGAGCGAACGCGTGCGCTGCGCGGCGTAACCGAGCACCCAGCCGAGCGTGAAGATCGTGCCAAAGCCGCCGATGAGCGTCATCGGTTCTGCGAATTGATGGAAGACCTTCGGGAGCAGAACGAAGCCGCTCGACCACCCGATCTGCGTGAGGTGAAATTCGTCGTCCGGTTTCAAAAAGTGAACGATCGCGAAGACGACCGTCACGGCGAAGAGCGCGACGAACGGCCGCAGCGAACGACGGAAGAGACCAAAGATCGCACCGCGAAAAAGGCACTCCTCCAATGTCGCCACGACGCACGCCGACAGCGCGAGCATGGGAAGGCGTCCCCAAGGAAGTTGTGTTTTCCAGCGGTAATAATCGCACTGGACCAGCAACACGGCCATCGCGCCCACAAGCAGCGCCCCGATCGCGAAGCCCGTGACAGCGTGCCGACCGAAACGCGGATCGGGATCGATCCCCAGGTCGCGCCATCCGCCGATTTTCAACCACCGAACCATAGGCCACAGCAACGCCACCGCCGCGATGAGGACCGCGCGATTGAAAAATTTCTGGAATTCCGTGTCCGCCAGAAATCGCATCGTCCCGTGGGCCGAAACCGCCTGTCCCGCCCAATAAAGTGGCGGCGCAAGCAGCGCGCCGAGCAGCACGACTCCGAGGAAATAAGCGATAATCTTTGCGACCTCTTTCAAACAGCCGATATCCTCCGCAAAACTGCTGCCCGCTCCACACAAATCACGATGCGAAATACTCACGTTTGGAAATCCACCACCGAAGACGGCGAAAAACGCGAGGTCCGCGCCGAGAAATTTGGGAAGCGTTGGCGCCTTCAGTCCAAGGCCAAGAGCGCGGAAAGCTGGACCTATTACGACGAACCTCTCCTCCCCGACCTGATCGAGCTGCACGACGTGCTCTGGCGAAAATACCAGCGCAAACACCTCGCCTGGGATGACATCGCCGCCATCGAGAAGATGATCCTCGACCGCGGTGGCGAAGTGCCGACGTATGACTGAGCCGCGCTGGGATACCGCCGCGCTCATCGCCGCCGACAAGGCCCACGGGTGG
Source organism: Chthoniobacteraceae bacterium (assembly GCA_043735935.1). Lineage (GTDB taxonomy): Bacteria > Verrucomicrobiota > Verrucomicrobiia > Chthoniobacterales > Chthoniobacteraceae > JANLQB01. The sequence continues at coordinate 5,954 of JAYTDO010000229.1, read as the reverse complement.
CATCCCTTCACCCAGATGCGGGATTGGTGCGCGCCGGAACACGAGCCGCTCGTGCTCGTCTCCGGCGAAGGCGCCCTTCTCCGCGACAGCGAGGGCCGCGACTACATCGACGGCAACTCCTCGATCTGGACCAATCTCCACGGCCATCGCCATCCGAAGATCGACGCCGCGCTCCGCGCCCAGCTCGATCTCGTCGCCCATACGTCCTTCCTCGGATTCACCAATCCGCCCGCCGCGCGCCTCGCCGCCGAACTCGTCGCCCTGTTTCCGCCGGGCACACTTACCCGCGCCTTTCTCTCCGACGACGGCTCGACCGCCGTGGAGGTCGCGCTGAAGATGGCGTTGCAGTTCTGGCGCCAGACCGGAGAGCGGCAGCGCCGCGTCTTCGTTTCCTTCCGCGACGCCTACCACGGCGATACGCTCGGCGCCGCGAGTCTCGGCGGGATCGGTTTGTTCCAGGGTGATTTCGCCCAGGGCGGCTTGCAGGTGGAGAACGTCGCATCCATCGCCGAACTCGCGCGCGTCGATGCAGCGCAGGTCGCCGGCGTCATCATCGAGCCGCTCATCCAGGGCGCAGCCGGGATGCGTCTGTGGCCGCGCGGAATGCTCGCGGAGCTGCGCGCGTGGTGCGATGCGCACGGCACGTTCCTCATTCTCGATGAAGTCCTCACCGGCTTCGGTCGGACGGGCCGCATGTTCGCGTGCGAACATGAAGGCGTGGTGCCGGATTTCCTCGCCGTCGCGAAAGGAATGACGGGCGGCTACCTCCCACTCGCCGCCACGCTCACCACCGAGCGCGTCTTCGAGGCATTCCTCGGCTCGTTCGCGGAGCAAAAGACATTTTATTACGGCCACAGCTACACCGGCCAGCAACTTGGCTGCGCCGCCGCCCTCGCGAATCTCGCCATTTTCCGCGAGGAAAACACCATCGCCACGATCCAAGTGAAAGCGGCTCGTCTCGCGGAGCTGCTGCGCCCGCTCGCGACGCGGTCCCACGTCGTGGAAGTTCGCCAGTGCGGACTCATCGCGGGCATCGAGATCGGTCCGTTTGCGGCGGAAAGTCTGACCGGCGCCAAAGTCTGCATCGCGGCTCGACGGCATGGGCTGCTCACGCGTCCGATCCGCGATGTGATCGCTTTCCTGCCGCCGTATTGCATCACCGACGCCCAGCTCGCGCACGCCATCCGCGCCATCGCGCTCGCCATCGAGGAGGTTTGCGGCCCGTAGCTTTGCGCCTACCTTCCCGCCATGCACAAACCATTCGCCCTCTCCGCGCTCGCGCTGTCGCTGTTGTTTCCTTCGTTCGCGACGGCGGAAGTCAAAATCGAAAACGTCGAATACAAGGACGGCGACACGGTCTGCGAAGGCGCCGTGGCTTACGACGATGCGAGCAAAAACCCGCGACCGGGCGTCCTGCTCGTCCACGATTGGATAGGCGTGAGCGACTATGCGAAAGGGCGGGCGAAACAAGTCGCCGCGCTAGGTTACGTTTGTTTTGTCGCGGACATTTACGGCAAGGGGGTGCGCCCGACGACGGTCGCGGAAGCGAGCGCACAGGCGGGCAAATTCAAAGGCGACCGCCCGATGCTACGAAAGCGTGTGAATGCCGCGTTTGATGAATTGAAGAAAAACCCGCTCGTCGAAAAATCAAAGATGTGCGCGATGGGATATTGCTTTGGCGGCACGACCGTCCTGGAACTCGCGCGCAGCGGCGCCGAAGTCGCGGGCGTGGTCAGCTTCCACGGCGGGCTGGACTCGCTCGCCCCGGCTGACGCCAAGAACATCAAAGGCAAGGTCCTCGTCCTGCACGGCGCGGACGATCCTTTTGTGAAGCCCGCCGACATCGCGGGGTTTCAGGATGAAATGCGCGGTGCAAAGGTCGACTGGGAGATGGTCTACTACGGAGACGCCGTGCACAGCTTCACCCGCCCGGACGCCGGCACGGACAAGTCGAAGGGTGCCGCGTATCAGGAGGCCGCCGACAAACGTTCGTGGATCGCGATGAAGGATTTCTTCGGCGAAGTCTTCGCGAAGTAACGTTATTCGCGCACGAACTTCGCGGCGAATGCGCCGTCGATCCCATCGACGTACGGCAACGCGCAGCGGCTCTCGATGAAGCGCAGCCCCGGCACGGCCGCGAGCGCCCGCTCGACGACGCCGTCGTTTTCCTCCGGCTCGAGGCTGCAAGTGCTGTAGACGAGCGTGCCGCCCCGTTTCAGCAGCGTGGCGGCGCGTTTGACGAGCGCGAGTTGTTGCGCGGGCATCCGGATGAAATCCTCGTCGGTCAACCGCCAGCGCACGTCCACGCGGCGACGCAAGACGCCGGTGTTGCTGCACGGCGCGTCCACGAGGATGCGGTCGAAACTGCCCGGCTCCAGCGGTGCGCCGGCGGCCATACAATCGTGGACCAACGGGCGCGCGACGGTGACACCGAGGCGCGCGAGGTTTTCGCGCAGGCGCTCGACCCGGCTTTCGTAAAGATCGCAGGCGATGATCCGGCCGCGGTTCTGCATCAGCTCCGCGAGGTAACTCGTCTTCCCACCCGGCGCGGCGCAGGCATCGAGCACGAATTCGCCCGGCTCCGGCGCGAGGAGGTCGCAGGCGATGAGCGTGCTCGGGTCTTGCACGTAACACAGCCCGTTCGCGATCCACGACATCGGCAGGCGGGAAACCTTGATGGCGAGAGGATGCGCGGGGGAAGGCGTCGCGTCGGTCGATGAGCACAGCAGTTCGCCGACGGTGACCTTCAATCCATTGGCGCGCACGTGGACGTCGGCGGGAGCATTATTCCAGGCACAAAGCTGCGCGGTGGTCTCGGCGCCGAGAGTGGCCGTCCAGCGATCGAGGAGGAACTCCGGATGGGACGTGCGCGTGGCGAGATCGGCTTTGGCCAGGCGGGCTTCGATGTCGGGCTGCTCACGCAACGCCCGCCGAAGGACGGCATTCACGAGGCCGCGGGTGCGACCGGCGAGATTGACCGTCTCGTTCACCGCCGCGTGCGCCGCGGTGCGGAGGTGGAAGATTTGGTAAAGCCCGAGGCGCAGGACCTGGCGCGTCTCGTCATCGACCTGGCCGTCGCGCAGTTGCCCGATGAAAAAATCGAGCTCCGTGAGGTTTCGCAGGACGCCGAAGAAGGTCTCCATGAGGAAGGCGCGGTCGAGCGGAGCAAGCCGGTGCCGATCCAGCGTGGTGTGGAGGATTTCATCGGAAAAGGTGCGTCCCTTCTCCCATTCGAGGAGAGCGCGGACGCAAAGCTGGCGGGCATTGGCGGGCATCTGGCACATACTTTCGCCGGTCGGCGCCCTTCCGTCGAATGCGAACTGGCCTTTCTGCCGCGGCTCTGGCAAGCCTGCGGCATGAACCGCCGTCACTTCCTCCAGACCAGCGCCGCGGCCATCGCGGCTTCGACCCTCCGCAGCTTTGCAGTGGATTTTGCCGACCAGAAAAAACGGGTCGGGCTGATCGGATGCGGTTGGTATGGCAAGGCCGACTTGCTGCGGCTCATCCAGGTGGCGCCGGTCGATGTGGTTTCGCTGTGCGACGTGGACAAGACGATGCTCGGTAACGCCGCGGAACTGGTGGCTTCGCGCCAACTTTCGAAAAAGCAGCCGCGCATGTATGGCGACTACCGGGCGATGCTGGCGGAGAAGGATCTCGACGTCGTGCTCATCGCCACACCGGACCACTGGCACGCGCTGGCGATGATCGACGCGGTGAAATCGGGCGCGGACGTTTATTGCCAGAAACCGATCGGCGTCGATGTGGCCGAGTGCCAGGCGATGCTCGCTGCGGCACGGAAGTACAAGCGCGTGGTGCAGATCGGCACGCAACGACGCAGCACTCCGCATCTCATCGAGGCGCGCGATCAGATCATCAAGACGGGCAAGCTCGGCAAGGTCGGGCTCGTGGAGATTTGCTGCTATTACCACATGCGCTCCCGCGAGAATCCGCCAGACACGGCGCCGCCGGAGGGTTTCGACTACGAGACGTGGACGGGGCCCGCGCCGATGCGGCCCTATAACAAACTGGTCCATCCGCGGAGTTGGCGTGCGTTTATGGAATACGGAAACGGGATCGTCGGCGACATGTGCGTCCACATGCTGGATATGACGCGCTGGATGCTCGACCTCGGCTGGCCCACGCGCATCTCGTCCACCGGCGGCATTTTCGTGGATAAGGCGAGCAAGGCCAACATCACCGACACGCAGACGGCGACGTTCGACTTCGACGACCTCCGGGTGGTGTGGACGCACCGTTCGTGGGGCGACGCGCCGGACCCGAAATACCCGTGGGGCGCGACTTTCTACGGAGACAAGGGGACGCTGAAGGCGAGCGTGATGGGATACGATTTTGCCCCGCAGGGTGGCAAAGGCGAGGCAGTGCACCGGGATGTGGCATACGAATTGGAGCAATATCCCGAGGACCAGACGGAGAAGGATCTCGAAAAACACTGCGCGCCGGCCATTCGTGGGCACATGAAGGACCTTCTCAACTGCATCGCCACGCGTGGCCGCCCCGTGGCGGACATCGAGGAAGGCTGTATCTCGAGCGCGTCGAGCATCCTTGCGAATGTTTCGCTCCAGGTCGGGCGGAGTCTTAAATGGGACGCTGCGGCAGGAAAAGTCGTCGACGACGATGAGGCGAACCGGCTCCTGAGACGGCCTTATCGGGCGCCCTACGTGCATCCGACGGCGGAATCGGTCTAAGGCTGCCGTCGCCAACCGGCGAGCGATCACCGCATCCGAGTGCGACGGGGCGCGTCCCGTTTTCGCGAGGATCCCGCCAAGTCGTCCCTTTTCAGGATCGCTTTCGTCATTATGGTGAATTGCCGATTTACGGCGATACCACCCTTTCCATGAGTCTGTTCTCCCGCCCCCTCAAGACGATCCTGACCCTTTTCCTCCCGTTGAGCCTCATTCCGGCTCACGGACAGGTCGTCATCAATGAAATCTCCTCCGCCTCGACGGAACGGGTGCTTCAGTGGACCGCGGACGGCACACCGCGACTCGGTTCGGGGCTCCCGTGGAATGCGCCCGGCTTTCCCCAGGTCGGCTGGTCGAGCGGCAATCTGCCGGCGGGCTACGGATCGACGGTGAGTACGAACCTGCAAACGGCGATGCAGAACAAGACGCCGTCCCTCTACCTTCGGAAGACGTTCACGGTCACCCCGACCCAAGCCGCCCTGACGACCCCGCTGACACTCCAGGTGGAGGCTGACGACGGTTTTGTCGCCTACATTAATGGAGTGGAAGTGACGCGACAGAATTGCGGACCGGCAAAGCATTATATGTATGCGGCTCAACCCGCTTACAACGCGGCGACGACGACCGGCGTGATCGAATACACACTCGGTCCGGCGAATACGCTGCTGGTGGGAGGCACGAACACCCTGGCGATCGAGGCGCGCAACTACGACGCGGCGACGAATTTTCGCATCAATGCCGGACTCAAGGTGGTGACATCGACCACGCCGATCGCACTGACCAAAGCGTTCTTCGACAACGACAATGCGAACGGTTCCACCCGCACGCATACGAACACGAGCGGCGTGCCTTCCAACACATCCTCCGGCACACCCCCGGCGGGCGGCTGGCTGGCGAACGCCGCCAATCCGACCAGCGACAACCTGTGGACATCGCTCCAGATCGTGACCGCGGAGCAAGTCGGCGCGGGCCTCGGCGGCACCGGCGGCATCCGTTACACCATCACCCAGTCGGGAACGAACCGCGCGGTCTCCCTTCATGCGCCTCAGATCAGCATGTCCGGGGCTTGGTCTCCCGGTGGGATCACCACGGCGGCACTCACTTCCACGACGCTGAAATTCCGTTACCGGACGACCGGCGATCTCCAGTTCGGTTTCCGCGCTGATCCGGCGCTCGATCTTTCCACGAGCAGCCTCGACGGTTTCACCGTGGTGGGCCTTCCCTTCGGCGGTGCCGCGGCCTATGAATTCG